>JAKONI010000378.1 GCA_022702015.1 Beijerinckiaceae bacterium
GCCGGCGTGACCTGCTGGTCCTGCCACCGGGGCCAGCCGGTGCCGGCGGAGATCTGGTTCTCGCGCCCGCCCCACCCGCAGGGCGCCCACATGGACAAGCCGGAGAACTGGAACGAGTCCGGCGACAGCGTGCGCCAGTTCTTCCCGAATGCCGGCTACGAGCTCTACCTGCTCCAGGAGACGCCGGGTCTCGCCCAATCCTATACGGCGCTGCCCAACGGGCAGGTGGCCGACCAGGTCGTGGTGAAGCGGCTCTACGAGGTGATGATGCAGATGTCCGCCGGCATGGGCGTGAACTGCACCTACTGCCACAACTCCCGTGCCTTCTACGACTGGGGCCAGAGCCTGCCCGCCCGCTGGACCGGCTATTCCGGCATCGAGATGACCCGGGACATCAACCGCAACGTACTGCTGCCCTTGGCGGTGCGGATGCCGCAGATCCGGGAGACGGCGGACGATCCCCACACGGTCGTGCTGCCCGAGCGGATGCGCGGCGCGCAGGAGGGCAACGGCTTCGTCCTCTGCGGCACCTGCCATTACGGGCTGCCCAAGCCCGCCGACCACGCGCGGGAGTTGCTCACGGTCTTCCCCGGCCTGAAGGGCCCCGGCCGCGCGCACGCCGCCTCCGCCGCCGACCAGGGAGGCCAGCCGTGAACGAGGGCGTCAGCCAGATCGCCGGATCCGCCGGCCACGGGATCCCCCCGGCCACCGGCCTCCTCGGCAGCACCCACGCCACCGAGGCCGTGGGCGCCTGGGGCTTCCACCTCGGGGCGGTGACGCAGCACATCGACGGGGTCGTGGTGCTGTTCTGGGCCTTCGCCCTCTTCTTCGGGACCCTGTGCTGGTATCTCCGGGCGGAGGACAAGCGCGAGGGCTACCCGATGGAGGACCCGACGCAGCCCCTCCGCGCCCATCCCCTCGTCGGATTCCCGCCGCCGCCGGCGCCCAAGACCTTCACGCTCCAGAAGGGCGGGACGGTGACCCTGCCGAACTTCACCTCGCCCCCGGAGGTGCCCGCCCGCCACCTCCATCCGTTCCCCGGCTCGGCCTTCGTGCCGACCGGCGCCAACCCCATGCGCGACCCCGTCGGCCCGGCCTCCTACGTGCTCCGCGAGGAGGAACCCCTCCTGATGGAGGGGGAGAAGCTGCAACTCGTGCCGCTGCGCGAGGTCGGCGACGAGTGGCATGTCCAGGGGGGCGATTCCGATCCCGTGGGGATGCCGGTGGTCGGCCGGGACGACAAGGTCGCCGGCCATGTCCGCGACCTTTGGGTGGATCGCGGCGCCAAGCTGCTGCGCTACCTCGAAGTGGAGTTGAACGACGGGCGCCGCCGCCTGATGCCGGTCTTCTTCGCCAACGTCAGCCCGAAGTTCCGCCGGGTGAAGACGCGCTCGATCTACGCCGAGCAGTTCGCGGCCATCCCCGAACTCAAGGATCCCGACCGGATCACCGCCCGGGAGGAGGATCGGATCAGCGCCTACTTCGCCGGGGGCAAGATGTTCGCCGAGGGCGTGCGGCGGGGGGCGTTCGGCGCCCCTCCGCGCGACGGGCTCGGCCGGAGGAAAACGGCATGACGACGCGCACGCCCCACCCCGCCGCTGCCGGCGCTCCCCCGCGCCCGGTGGGCGTCCGGCTGGAGCCGGGGGAACGGATCCTGTGGCAGGGAAGGCCGGAGGCCTCGGCCCTGCGCCGCCATCTCCTGAAGGGGCGCTGGCTCGCCGCCTATTTCGCCGTCCTCCTCGGCTGGAAGCTCGCGCTGATCGTCGCCCTCCGGGGCCTGCGCCCCCAGGAGGTGTTCGACACCGCCGTTCTGCTCGCCCAGGGGGCGGCCCTCATGGGGATCCTCGCCTACCTCGCCTGGGCGCTCGCCCGGAGCACGACCTACACCGTGACGAGCCTGCGGATCGTCATCCGCCACGGCATCGCTCTCCAGGGGACCGTGGACATCCCCCTGCGCGCGATCCGCAGCGTCGCCGTGCGGATCCATCACGATGGGACCGGGGACGTGGCGCTGGCCGTGCGGGACGGGGGCGGGGTCGGCCTCAGCAAGCTGTGGCCGCATGCCCGCGGCCTGAGCCTGTCCGCCCCGGTGCCGATGCTGCGGGGGTTGCCGGACGCGGCCGTTCTAGGGACCCAGCTCGCCCGGCGCCTCGACCATCCCGCGCCGGCCCTCGCCGGACCGGATACGACTTGTCAGGACCTCCGGCCCGGCACGGCCCCGCACGCGACGGCGGCTTGACGGGGCGCGGCCATGGCGAAGGATCTCCTCCAGGCCCTCATGGCCGCGCTGGTGCTCGGCCTCGTCGGCGCCCTCTCCATCGCCCTGGGCGAGCCCCTGCTGGTGCCGAGCCTCGGCGCCGCGATCCTTCTGCAGGTCCACCTGCCCGATCTGCCGAGCGCGAGGGCCTGGAACACCGCCGTCGGCCAACTCTGCGGGGCGGCCTGCGGCCTCGCGGTCCTTCATGCGCTGGGGGCCGCGCACGACCCGAGCTTCAGCGGGATCCACCCCCTGACGGTCGGGCGGGTGGCCGCGACGATGGCCGCCGTCGCCGCGACCCTGCTGCTGCAAGCCCTCCTCGGCGCGATCAACCCGGCCGGGGGCGCGACGGCGCTGATCGTCACCCTCGGCTCCGAGGCCGCCACGCTGGCGGGGGCGGCCCGCCTGACGGCCGCCGTGCTGCTGGCGAGCGCCCTCGGGGAAGGCGCCCGCCGCCTCTCCCTGAGGCTTCGCGGCTAGATCCTCACGCCGTGGCCCGCTCGTCGGAACGGGGCCGGTCCTCGTTGAAATGCAGGTAGACGGGATCGAACTCGGCGGTGGCCACGAGGCCGGGCCAGTCGCCGATGATGAGATGGCCGCCCTGCAGGACGATCTGGCGCTGCGCCCGCAGGGTCCTCAACGACCGGTTGAAATGCACCGCCGTGACGCCGACCGCATCGGCCAGTTCCGCCTGTGTCGGTGGCAGGGGACAGGACAGGTCGCCGGCCAGCCCCACGGCACGCTGGCGCATGTACATCTCGCAGAACAGATGCGCCGTCCGCCCCAGGGACTGGCGGCGCCCGAGCGTCATGATCCGCTCGCGGTAGACCGAGGCATCGACCAGCGTGTCGCGCCAGAGCGCCGCCATCACCCCGGGCCGGCCGACGACGAGGGCGCGCATCGCCTCGTGCGGGATGAAGGCCAGGGTGCAGGCGGTGAGGCTTGCCAGGCAATGGTCCATCACCGGCAGGTAGAGGTGCTGGAGGTCCGGGATGTCCCCGGCGATGTAGAAGGACAGGATCTGGCGGTCGCCCGCCGCCGTGTAGGCGTAGCGGTGGGCCCAGCCCTCGAGCACAAGGCAGCAATGGGCGGGCCGCTCCCCGACCGTGGCGACATCCTCGTGGGGGCCCACCTGCCGGATCATGTGCGGCAGGCCGAGCACGGCCCGCCGTTCCTCGTCGTTGAGGCGGATGACGCTGTCGAGCTTGCGCAGGAGGGGCGTCAGGGTCTGGGGAGGGGATGCGGCCATGGCTACGCCCTGGCGCGGTCCGACCACGCGGTCGTCAGGGCGAGGGTCATGTCGAGCACGGCCGCCCCCGTCGAATCCCTGACGGCCACCGAGACCCTGTGCCGGTCGTGCGAGGCGAGGTCTTCCGCCGCGATGCCGGTCAGCGTCCGCACGGCGATGGCCCGGACCTCTTCCAGGTCGCGGCATTCCGAGCCGGTCTCGTCCCGCTGCGGGCTGCCGTTCTCGATGTCGAAGTAGTAGCGGGGCAAGGCTCGGATCTCGGGGGGGCGACCGTTCGAGGCCAACCGGGCATGACCGCAAAGGTTGCCCGCCGCCGGACCGCTCACGCCGCCGGCTGCTCCCGCGACAGCAGGGCGGGATCGGTCAGGCAGGCATCCGCCCCCCACATCCCGGGTGCCGCGCCGCCCCGGGCGACCAGGGCTCCGCCGACGACGACGCGCAGCCCCGGATTGCGCGAGGCGCGGCGGAGGATCGGGATCGCCCGCCGCAGGGCGGGGGAATGGACATCGCAGGCCAGCGAGAAGCCGAGGACGTCGTAGCAATCCGCCTCCAGCGCTGCCGCGAGGGCCGCCACGGGATCGGGGCCGGTCTCGCCGACGAACGCCGTCGTCCAGCCCGCATCGCGGAGCAGCCCGCCCGCGTGGCAGAGGCCGTAGGTGTGGGGGTCCCCCGGCGCCCCCGCGAGGAGGATGCGGCGTCCGGGCGTCGCTTCGCGGGGCCCGGCCGTGGGACCGATCGCCTCTCTCAGGACGGACCGCAGCCGCCCCATCGCCTCCGTGACGTCGAGGAAGTCACAGAGATCCTCCTCCCACATCACGCCGAGGGCCCGCGCCACGGGGGCCAGCATGTCCCCGGCGAGGACGGCCCACCGGGTGCCGCGAACCTGCTCCCGCGCGACCTCCGCCCGGAAGCGATCGGGATCCCGGATGAGCAGCCGCGCGAGCGCCCGGGGGTCGCCCGGGGCCGCCTCCAGCCGCGCGCGGTGAAGGTTGCGCAGTCGCGGAAGGATCTCCCGGTCGACGAGGCCCGCCACGATCCTCGCCGAACCTTCCGGGGCGGACAGGTTCGGGCCGGGGAAGGACCCGCGCGGAACGGGAGCCGGGAGCCGAAGGGCCGACGTTCCGTCGGGGAAGGGTGACAAGCCTCGCCGCCGGACGGCAGTGCTCAAATGCGACGCATCCATGGGCCGTGCTTTGGCGGGTTTTCCCGACCGATGCGTTGACAAACATCAAGCTTACCCGGGCGGCTTGAGAAGCATCGGAGCTTATATCAACTATAAGTAGAACCATCGGCCGAAGTGGATCGTGGTCATCCTCCGGTCGATCCGCCATTCGCGGGTCGGCGACCGTGCGGTGCGAGGCGGCTGTTGCCCCCCGCTGCCGGGGCCCGATGGCCCGGCCCCTGAGCCGTTTGGCGCTGATGATGCATCGCGGCCCGGCTCGATCCCTCGCGCTGCGAATTCGATGACCTACGATCCGCCCCACGGCACCGCCGTACGGACGATCCCGTCCCTCGTCCCGCCCCGGTCGGCGCCCGTGCGAGAGGGCCGCCCGTGAGCGACGCCATCGACTGGGCGGAGCGTCGCCGCATCGCGGAGCAGGCGCGGGGCGAGCGGCCGTGGTCCCTGTGGGGGCCCTACCTGAGCGAGCGGCAATGGGGGACCGTGCGCGAGGATTACAGCCCCGACGGCAATGCCTGGCGCTCCCTCACCCACGACGACGCGCGCTCGCGGGCCTACCGCTGGGGGGAGGATGGGCTCGCCGGCCTCTGCGACGAGCGCGGCCTGCTCTGCCTCGCCCTGGGGTTGTGGAACGGACGCGACGCCATCCTGAAGGAGCGCCTCTTCGGCCTCACCAACGAGCAGGGCAACCATGGCGAGGACGTCAAGGAGCACTACCACTACCTCGACGCGGTCCCGAGCCACGCCTACCTCAAGTTCCTCTACCGCTACCCGCAGGGGGCCTACCCCTATGAGGACCTCGTCCGCGAAAGCCTTCAGCGCAGCCGCGAGGTCCCGGAATACGAGATCGACGACACCGGACTTTTCGACGGCGGGCGCTTCTTCGACGTGGTGGTCGAGTACGCCAAGGCCGATGTCGATGACATCCACGTCCTCGTCTCCGCCACGAACCGGGGGCCGGACGCCGCCGACCTTCACCTCGTCCCGCAGGTCTGGTTCCGCAACACCTGGTCGTGGCGGGAGAACAGCCCGCGCCCGCGCCTGGCCCTCCACCCCGAGGGGGGCATCGTCTGCGAGCATCACCGCCTCGGCAGCTATCGCCTCGCCTTCGAGGGCGATCCAGAGGTTCTGTTCTGCGAGAACGACACGAACCTGCGCCGCCACGCCGGCCAGCCCGAGGCCGAGGGCCCGTTCAAGGACGGGTTCCACGCGGCCATCGTCGATGGGGACCGGGCCGCGATCCGGCGCGACGCCGGCACCAAGCTCGGCCTGCACTACGCCGTCCGCCTGGAGCCCGGCGAAACGAGGCGGATCCGGCTGCGGTTGTCGGCGGGGACGCGGACCCGCTCCCTCGATGCGGACGGGGACGTCCGCCGCCGGCGCATCGCCGAGGCCGACGCCTTCTACGAGGCCCTCCACGAGCGGATCACCGAGCCGGATGAAAGGGCGATCTTCCGTCAGGCGGCGGCCGGGCTGATCTGGTCGAAGCAGCTCTACAGCTACGACGTGCAAGCCTGGCTCAAGGGCGACCCGCTCCAGCCGGCGCCGCCCCGGGAGCGCGACGGCGGGCGCAACACCCACTGGCGGCATTTCGCGGCCTCCGACGTGCTGTCGATGCCGGACAAGTGGGAATATCCCTGGTTCGCCGCCTGGGACCTCGCCTTCCACTGCCTGCCGCTGGCCTTGCTCGATCCGGACTTCGCCAAGAAGCAGCTGCTGCTGTTGACGCGCGAATGGTACATGCACCCCAACGGACAGCTTCCGGCCTACGAGTGGGAGCTTTCCGACACCAACCCGCCGGTCCACGCCTGGGCGGCCTACCGGGTGTTCGAGATCGACCGGAGCCGCCGGGGCGGGCGCGGGGACCTCGCCTTCCTCGAGGGCGTCTTCCACAAGCTGCTGATCAACTTCACCTGGTGGGTGAACCGCAAGGACGCGGGGGGCCGCAACGTGTTCCAGGGCGGGTTCCTCGGCCTCGACAACGTCGGCGTGTTCGACCGGTCGCGGCCGCCCCCGGGCTTCGGCATGGTGCATCAGGCCGACGGAACCGCCTGGATGGCGATGTACGCCCTCACCATGATGCGCATCGCCCTCGAACTCGCGCTCCACAACGACGTGTACGAGAGTACCGCCTCCAAGTTCTTCGAGCACTTCCTCCTCATCGCCGAGGCCATGACCGACATGGGCGGCGAGGGGTTCGGCCTCTGGGACGAGAACGACGAGTTCTACTACGACGAGGTCGATATTCCCGGCGCGGGGCTGTTCCCTCTGCGCGTGCGCTCGATGGTGGGCCTGGTGCCGCTGTTCGCCGTCGAGGTCATCGAGCCCTCCGTGCTTCAGCGCCTGCCGGACTTCGCCCGGCGGCTGAACTGGCTGCTGGAGAACCGGCCCCATCTCGCCCGCCTCGTCTCGCGCTGGGACGAGGGCGGCGTGAAGGACCGCAAGCTGCTCTCGCTCCTGCGGGGGCACCGGATGAAGGCGCTGCTCCGGCGGATGCTCGACGAGGCGGAGTTCCTGTCGCCCTTCGGCGTGCGCTCGCTGTCGAAGGCGCACCGCGACGCGCCCTACGTCTTCAACGAGCGCGGCGCCTCCTTCACCGTCCGCTACGATCCGGCCAACTCGACGTCGAACATGTTCGGCGGCAATTCCAACTGGCGCGGGCCCGTGTGGATGCCGATGAACTACCTGATCGTAGAGGCCCTGCGTCGCTTCCACACCTATTACGGCGACGACTTCCTGGTGGAGTTCCCGACCGGGTCGGGGGAGACGAGGACGCTCGCCGCGATCGCCGACGCGCTCCAGGACCGGCTGCTCGCCCTGTTCGCCAAGGACGAGGCCGGCCACCGCCCCTTCTCCGGCGGCCGACCGCCGGTCCCCCCGGCGGCCGGGGCCGAGGAGGCTCTCCTGTTCCATGAGTTCTTCGACGGCGACACCGGCTGCGGTCTCGGCGCCTCGCACCAGACGGGCTGGACGGCCCTGATCCTCAACCTCCTGCACGATCGGGCGGAGGGACGGGCGCCCGCGCGTTGAGCCGACTCCGCCGGCCTCGCCTCATCGCCGGGGCTTCGGCGAGCCTCCATCTCCGGGGCCGCCATCCCATCTCCGCGCGGCGGGGAGATCGGCCTTGCATCCAAGAACAAAAAGAGTACGAAGTGGCCTCGTCGCCCGCGCAGGCGGGCGGTGCCTCCTTCACCGGTCAGGGGCCCCCTCATGGACACCGACCCTTGTCCCGTCTTGCAGGGCGCCCTGCGGGACTACCGCGCGATCAGCTCCGCCCGGGACGGCCGCGTGACCGATGTCACCGCCCTCGACGCCCGGTGCGACGCGGATGCCATCGCGCAGGCCGATGCGCTGGTACGGCGCGACCTCGCCCTGGATCTTTGGGATGGGTTACGCCTCGTCGAACATTTCACCGGGCGCCGGGCCTGGACCATCCCCCTGGTCCCGGAAGCCGATCCGTTCCTCGGAGGGTGAGCCCAGCCAGCGGAGCACGCCGCCAGGATGCTGGGGGACGGGGAACAGCTCGCTGAGGCCGTGGGCGATGCCGGACAGGACCGCGTCGTCCAGCGTGTCATCGTGCCAGGTAGGCACAACTTTAAATTTCATGGTTCCCTCAGGGGCGGTCACCTGCGTCAAGTGGGCGTTTTCCCTTTGGTTCCCAACTGGTAAACCCGTTTGTCGTTCACTGTGTCCGTGGTGCCATCTGGCGGGCCGGTGATGCGTGGGGCGTCTTTTCTCTACCTTTCGTTGAAATCCACGCGGCGGACGCCTCGTCCCGCGTGCCGTCGTTCCCCCGCATGTGGGGGAACGAGCATCCCTGGACTTGAGGGAGGCAACCCATGCTTCCCGTCTCTCCGGGCGCCATGACAGATCCACTCATGTCGTCACTGCGATGATGTCCGAAATTTAATTGCGCACTCGCAAGATTTTATGGAACGATATTTGAGGTTGAGCGAAAAGCTTGACCAAATGACTTAATTTGGAACGCTTCGTTACTTCTGCGGATTGAACGGGTCCCGAACGAGAACCGGAGTTTGCCATGCGTTCCCCCACCTTCGCCAGGACCTTTGGCCCCGCCCTTCTGCTCGCGATGACATTCGGATCGGGCGCGATCGCCCAGACCACCACGACGGGAACGCCCGCCGCCCCGGACGCGAAGTCCAGCCAGCAGTCCGGCGGCCAGGAGAGCGTCACCCGGCCGAACACCGACAAGGCCAGCCCGCAGGGGATGCCGGCGGGGGCGCACACGAACGCCAAACTGGAGCCCGGTGCCAACAGCTTCACCGAGGGCGAGGTCCGCTCCCGACTGGAGAAGGCCGGATTCACCAACCCGCAGAACCTGAAGAAGGACAACGAAGGCATTTGGCGCGGCACCGCCACGCATGGCGGCAAGCCCGTCTCGGTGGGCTTCGACTTCAAGGGCAGCGTCGCCGCGCAGTAATCCGCCGACCCTTCCAACAAGGAGAAGACCCATGGCCCAGCAAACCGTTACCGCGCTCTTCGACCGGTACGAGGACGCCAGCGCCGCCGTCGCCAAGCTCGAGGCAGGGGGCATCCCCCACGGCGACATCAGCCTCGTCGGCAACAACGAGGGCGACCGCAACGCCGGCCTCGCCGAGCCGCGCGGCCCGGCTCACACGGACACGGCGGAGAACGCCAAGGACGGCACCGGGACGGGGGCGACCCTCGGCACCGTCGTGGGTGGTGCGGCGGGCCTGCTCGCGGGTCTCGGCCTCGTGGCGATCCCCGGCGTCGGGCCGGTGGTTGCCGCCGGGTGGCTGGTGGCGACCCTGACGGGGGCCGGGATCGGCGCCGCGGCGGGGGGCCTGGCCGGCGCCCTCACGGGGGCCGGCATCAGTGAGCGCGACGCCCATGCCTACGGGGAAGGCGTCCGCCGGGGCGGCACGCTCGTCACCGTCAAGGCCGACGAGGCCCGGGGCCCGATGGTGATGGATATCCTCGAGCAGCACGGCTCGGTCGATCTCGACCAGAAGGCGGCGGCCTGGGGCCAGGACGGCTGGACTCCGCTCGCCTCCTCCGACACGGGCGCGGCCTCCGCCGCTCCGATGGGTGGCGTGCCCGCCGGCCGCACCCGCGTCCGCGCCTATCCCGGGGCCGGCGGCGGCATCTGACGTCCTTCGGCGGGCCGGATCCCGATCCGGCCCGCCTCATCGTGGTTGTGTCGCGATGCACAAATATTCGGAATAACGAATGGTGCATCGGATTGAGTTAGATCAAAATTGTATGCATTAACCCCGTGGATGATCTTCGAGAACTATATCATACGTTGCAGGTTGGTGGGCACGCTCGCAATCTCGGGGTGTGGTCATGCCTCATTCGATATTCATTCGGGAACGCAAGGGTGACGAAGTGCGCCCGCCGGAACTGATCGCGCACGACATCGACAGCATCAGCTTGGCCAACCGGCTGGTGCGCCGGATCGCCAAGTCATGCCGTCTCAACGGCTACGACTGCGCCACCGGTCAGCGGTGGTTTCAGCACCGCAGCCAGGTCTTCGACATCTACCGCATGAAGACCGACGGCTGAGGCGTCGTAAGATCCGGGCGGGACGGTGCGAACTTTTTCGTGCCGTCCCGCCCCGGAACTGAAACCTTTCGGCTCCCTGCCTCCGTAGAGGCCCGCGACGCCCCAAGGGGTGCTTCGCACGGGAGCTACGATGTCCAAGACCCTTCTCCGCCTCGCCCTCGGCCTCAGCCTCGGCCTCGCCGCGGCCCCCGCCCTCGCCAAGAACCCGATGGTCGGCGGCGCGCCGATGTACGCGAACAAGACGATCGTCGAGAACGCCGTCAACTCGAAGGATCACACCACCCTGGTGGCGGCCGTGAAGGCGGCGGGCCTCGTCGACACCCTGTCCGGCCCCGGCCCCTTCACCGTCTTCGCGCCGACCAACGCCGCCTTCGCCAAGCTGCCGGCGGGCACCGTCGAGTCCCTGGTGCAGCCGCAGAACAAGGCGCAGCTCACCGCCATCCTGACCTACCACGTCGTGCCGGGCGTCTACACGTCCAAGCAGCTGATGCGGCTCGTCAAGGAAGGCGGCGGCGAGGCCCAGCTCAAGACCGTCCAGGGCGAGCCCCTCGTCGTCACGGTGGCGCGGGGCGGCAAGGGCCTCGACGTCACCGACACCAAGGGCAACGTCGCCCGCGTCACCATCCCGAACGTGATGCAGTCGAACGGCGTCATCCACGTCGTCAACGCGGTGCTGATGCCCTGATAGGGCCGAAGCGGCGCCTCCCGGGATCCAGGGATCCAAGGGGGCGCCGCGCCCCATCCGTTTCGACCTGTCGGAGTCACTCGCGCACGAGGCGCCCCGAATAGACCACCGGCCCGGTGGGCGAGCCCGTGGGGGATCCGCCCTTCGGCTCCACGGAGACCGCCAGGGTCGCGCCCTCGGTGGCGCCCCGCACGGCGGCCGGCAGGGCGGCCGGCAGGGACAGGCGGTCGGCCTCGGTCAGCAAGCCGAGCGAGCGCGGCGGGGCGTTCGCCCCCACGTACCAGAGTTGCAGGCTGCGATCCGGCGGCGCCTCGGCGGCGAGGCTGCGGACCTGCACCGACCCGTCCGCGAGATCCACCCGGACGATCAGGGCCGGCAGGGCCCCTCCCCGGTCGACCACCGCCAGGTACTGCCGCCCGTCCACCCCGGGGCGCGGCACCGCGATGAAGAGGGCGAGGCCGGCGGCCAGCGCCCCGGCGACCCCCGCCGCGATCCGCCAGCGCCGCAGGCCGCGCTCCAGCCGCAGGAGGCGCGCGCCGCCATCCCCGGACGGGGAACGGGCGCCCGGCGGGCCGCCGATCCGCTCCTCGATGCCCCGCCAGACCCGGGGGGCCGGCTCCAGCCCGGGGATGGATCCGGCCAGGGGGGCGAGGCGGATCTCCCATCCGGCCACGAGGGCGCGCAGCGACGCATCCCCCTCCAGGGCGCGGGCGAAGGCCGCCCGTTCGGTCGCGGTGAGGGTGCCGAGCACGTATTCCCCGGCGGTCCCCGCGGGATCCTCCGCCCAGAAGGCCACCCCTCCCCCCTCCGTTCCGCCGCTCATGCCGCCTCCAGGCAGCCGCGCAGGCTGAGGAGGCCGCGACGCAGCCAAGTCTTGATCGTGTTCACCGGCCGGTCGTGCCGGGCGGCCAGCTCCTCCCGCGACCAGCCCTCGCAATAGGCCAGCACGAGGCAGTCGCGCCGGTCCGCCTCCACCGTGTCCAGACACCGGGCCAGGGCGTCACGGCGGGCGAGGTCGTCCTCGCCGTCACCCGTGTCGGCGAGGCGCTCTAGGAAACCCTCCTCCACGGGGGTCAGGCGGGCCGCCTTCTCCTGGCGCACCCGGTCGATCGCCTTGTGCCGGGTGATCGCCCCGAGCCAGGTCAGCGGCGGGCCGGCCTGGGGATCGTAGCGGTCCGCCCGCTGCCACACGCTCACGAACACCTCCTGCAACGCATCCTCGGCGGCGTCCCGGTCCCGGAGGATACGGTGGAGGATCCCGAGAAGTTTCGGGGCGGTGGCCTCGTAGAGCGAACGGAGGGCCAGCCGGTCGCCCCCGGCCACCCGCGCGATCAGCCGCGCGAGATCCGCCTCCCTCGGCATGGTCCCGTTCGACACCACTCGTCCCCCGCGCCCGCCCCGGCTTTTCCAGATGCAATAGCACGTTTTCCGGTGGCGGCCCCGCCCCGCCGGGGCGGCGCGGAGATGGGTTCTACGGGGCGGCGGGCGGTGGCATCATGGCGGGGGCACCCCCGAATCCCCAGGCGGTGTCCCGTGCGGACGATCCCTCCGATCCCGTGTTCCAGAGGCGGTCCCTCGGGGCCGATTCAGCCATGCGCCGTCACCGCTACGCCAAGATCGTCGCCACCGTCGGCCCGGCGACGAACACCCCCGAGGGGTTGAAGGCCCTGTTCCTGGCCGGCGTCGACACCTTCCGCCTCAACTTCAGCCACGGGACGCATGGCGACCACGCGGCGGTCCACGCCGCCATCCGCGCCCTTGAGGCGGAGGTCGGGCGTCCCATCGGCATCCTCCAGGACCTCCAGGGGCCGAAGATCCGCATCGGCACCCTGCGCGACGGGCGCCTGGATGTCGCCGCCGGCGAGCGCGTCCGCTTCGTGCTGGAGGGAACGGAGGGCGACCGGGACGCGGTCCCCCTGCCCCACCCGGAGATCTTCGCCGCCGTCGTGCCGGGCCAGGATCTGCTGATCGACGACGGCCGGGTGCGGGTGCGGGTGGTGGGGATCGAGACCGCCGCCCTCGTGGCGGAGGTGATCACCGGCGGCACGCTCTCGAACCGCAAGGGGGTGAACCTGCCCGGCACCCTCCTCGACCTCTCGCCCCTGACCCCCAAGGACCGGGCCGACCTCGCCTTCGGGCTGGACCTCGGGGTCGACTGGGTGGCCCTGTCCTTCGTCCAGAAGCCCTCGGACGTGATCGAGGCGCGGGGCCTGGTCGGCGACCGGGCCGGACTGATGACCAAGATCGAGAAGCCCCAGGCGCTGGAGCGGATCGAGGACATCATCCGCCTCTCGGACGCGGTGATGGTGGCCCGGGGGGACCTCGGCGTCGAGATCCCGCACGAGGACGTGCCCGGCCGCCAGAAGGAGTTGATCCGGGCCTGCCGGCTGGCCGTGAAGCCGGTGGTGGTGGCGACCCAGATGCTCGATTCGATGGTCAACGCCCCGGCCCCGACCCGGGCCGAGGCCTCGGACGTGGCCACCGCCATCTACGACGGCGCCGACGCGGTGATGCTCTCGGCGGAATCCGCCACCGGCCGCTACCCCGTCGAGGCGGTGTCGATGATGGACCGGATCATCCGCAGCGTCGAAGGGCACAAGCTCTACCACTCGATCATCGCCGCCTCGGAGCCCGGGGAGGAGGAGACCCCGCCCCACGCCGTGGCCACCGCCACCGCGACCCTGGCCGAGGCGGTCCATGCGAGCGTGATCGTGGCCTATACCGCCAGCGGCACCACCGCCGCCCGCGTCGCCCGGAAACGCCCGGCGGTGCCGATCCTGGCGCTCACCCCGGACCTCGGCACCTCGCGCCGCCTCAGCCTGCTCTGGGGGGCGCACAGCGTCCGCACCGACGACGTGAACTCCTACGAGGAGATGACCAGCGACGCCTGCCGCCATGCCCAGGAGGAGGGCTTCGCCAAGCCGCACGACCTCATCGTCACCGCCGCCGGCATCCCGTTCCACACCACCGGCAATACCAACAACATCCGCATCATCCAGGTCTGAGCGCCGCCAGGGTGGGCGGCGTACCACTTTCGGCTGAGGTAAATTGGGATGTGCTTACCCGCTCGTTGACGCGATGCGCGACCGTGTCCCCGGCTTGCCCGCCCCCTCGCGGGGGTATCGCCCCGCCCCCGCCAAGTCGCCCCCCGGGCGCCACGGGGGCGGGAGGCCGTTGGATTCGCGGCGCTTTCCGGCGCGGCGCCGCCCGCCGAGCCAACGGGCGGAGGGAGACGCCTAATCCTTGCCGACGCGGCGGATAGTCTCTTGAGCGCGGACGGGAGACCCGATCGACCCGAGTTACGCAGATGATCTGAAGTTCTTGATTCACCGAAGTTTAAACGTTCTCGGGCGGACTACTTCAACGCTTCTGTCGCTGGATCCGCCTTATGGCCGCGCTCGACCTCACCGGTTACCACCTGACGTTCGACGACGAATTCAACACCCGCAGCATCTCGCAAGCCGCGGGCGCCACCACCTGGGGGGATATCCGCTCGGAATGGCGCTACGACGCCAAGTCGGACATCGGCTTCGGCCACTCGTCCTTCATGGATCCCAGCTCCGGCTACGACCCGTTCAACGTCAGCGGCGGTGCCCTCAAGATCACGGCGGTGCCGGACCGGACCGCGTTCGGTTACCCCGGCAGCTGGGAATCGGGTCTGGTGACCACCCAGGGCAGCTTCTCGCAGACCTACGGCTACTTCGAGGTGCGGGCCAACTTTTCGAACCAGGCCGGGGCCTGGGATGCGTTCTGGATGATGCCCGACAAGCAGGTCCCCGACCCCTACAAGGCGGGGAACTGGCAGGAGCTCGACGTCGTCGAGCATTACGGCGCGGACCCCAAGAGCGTCTACAGCAACATCCACACCACCGACCCGCAGAACGGCGTGGCGTGGCAGGACAACCGGCAAGTCTACAGCCAGATGTCGCAGCCGTCCGGCTATCACACCTACGGGGTGAACTGGCAGGCGGACTCCATCAGCTTCTACGTGGACGGCCAGCTGATGGGGAAGCAGGCGACCCCCTCGGACATGCACGGTCCGATGTACCTGCTCCTCGATCTGGCGACGAACGGCGACGCGGATAAGGCCGGTACGCCGATCTCGTCCCTGATCGATTACGTGCGGGTCTACTCCAACGATCCGCACAATGCGGCGGTGGCGCAGCAGACGGTGTCCTCGCCCGACGGCAAGGATCCCGGCCTCTACGGTGCCGTGGCAGCGACCACTGCGACGACCACGGCGGTGGCGGCGCCCAACCCGCCCGCGAGCCCGGCGGTGGCCACGACCACCGAGAGCGCCGCCTTCGCCGGCAGCGGGTACCTCGCCGTCAACGGCGACGTCGCCAAGGCGGGCTTGGACGCCCTCACCCATTACCATCAATTCGGCTGGAAGGAGGGCCGCGATCCCTCTGCCACCTTCGACACGCATCTCTACCTGATGCACAATCCCGACGTGAAGGCCGCCGGGATCGACCCGTTCGAGCACTATCTCCAGTCCGGGCAGGCGGAGGGGCGGCAATCCTATGCCACGATCGGCGCGGCCTCCAGCATCACCCACGGTTCCTTCGATCCCGAATACTACCTGCTCGCCAACCCGGACGTCGCCAAGGCGGCGAGCGTGGCGGGCGGGGATTCCCTCGCCTTCGCCTATCAGCACTACGCCACCAACGGCTGGCAGGAGCACCGGAACGGCGACGCCTACTTCGACGCGGCCTACTACCTCGCGCAGAATCCCGACGTGGCGGCGTCCCATGTCGATCCCCTCGCCCACTACGACAACTTCGGGTGGAAGGAGGGGCGCAACCCCTCCGCCGGGTTCAACACGAAGGCGTATCTCGCCGCCAACCCCGACGTGGCGGCCGCCCATATCGATCCGCTGACCCACTACCTCCAGCACGGGGCGGATGAGGGCCGCCACCTCAGCTGAGCCTCGCCCCGGGCCGGTGGCAGGGTCCGGCCCGGCGTGGCGCATCGGCGCGCCCCGCAACCCCGGCCATGCCCCGTCGTTCTCGCCGGGAACGTGGAAGGGGTGCTGATGGCGCGGGTGGCAGTGGTGACGGGGGGCACGGCCGGGATCGGCCTCGCCACCGCGCAACGTTTCGCGGCCAAAGGCTGGGCCGTGGCGGTGATCGCCCGGGACGAAGGGCGCCTGCGTCAGGCGGAGGAACTCCTCGCCCGGCACGGCCGTCCGGTCCTCGCCATTTCGGCGGACGTGGCCGATGCCGCCGCGATCGACGCGGCGGCGGCGCGGATCGAGGCGGAGCTGGGGCCGATCCGGGCCTGGGTCAACAACGCCATGTCGACGGTGGTGAGTCCCGCCGACCGGATCAGCCCCGCCGAGTACCTGCGGGTGACCGAGACGACCTATCTCAGCCAGGTCTACGGGACGCTGGCCGCCCTCCGCCACATGAAGCCCCGCAACCGGGGGGCGATCATTCAGGTCTCCTCCGGCCTGGGCATCCGGGCGGCGCCCCTCCAGGCGGCCTATTGCGGGGCGAAGTTCGCGGTCTCGGGTTTCACCGATGCCCTGCGGTGCGAACTCATCCATGACCGCGTGGACGTGACCCTCAGCGTCATCTACCTGCCGGCGGTGAACACACCCCAGTTCGGCTGGGCGCGGACCCGCACCGGGCGGGGGCAGAACGCCCCCGATCCCGTCTTCGACCCCCGGCTCTGCGCCGAGGCCATCCTCTCGGCGGTGGAGTCCCCGCAGCGCGAGGTCTGGGTCGGCCGCACCTCCGTGATGATGGCCGCCGCCCAGGCCCTGGCCCCCGGCCTCGCCGACCGGCGGGCGGCCTCGATGTGGGACGCGCAACTGGAGGAGGCCGAGCGGCCCGACCGGACCGGCAACCTCTTCGAGCCCGCGCCGGGGGAGGCCGCCATCGACGGGCGGTTCACGTCCCGCACCCGCTCGACCCGCCGGGAATACTTTACGAGCCGCGAGCGCGACCTCCTCGTGGCGGGGGTGGCCGGCATCGCCGTCCTCGGACTCGCCGGCGCGGTGGCGGCGACACGGACGCCCCGCCGCCTCCTCTCCCGGCGGTAACGGGACCCGCCGCGTCAGCGGTTGCCGGGCTGCCCCGTCGTCCCGGCGGGCTTGCTCCCCGAGCCGGCATCGTTCGCGCCGGTGCTGTTCGTCGTGCCGGAGCGGCTCATTCCGCCCGTGGAGGGGCCGCTGCCCGCCGCCCCCGGCGAGGAGCCCGATCCGGCATCGCTCGGCCCGGTGCTGTTGGCGGTGCCCGAGCGGCTCGCGCCGCCCTCGGCGGCCAGCGCCGGGCCGGCGAGGAGAAGGGTGGCGGCGAGGGCGATGTACGACGGTCTCATGGGCGGTCTCCCTGGGTCCGCCGGTCTGACCCGAAGGGACGCCGGCGTCTCAAGGGCAATCACCCCCGCGTCACACCGTTCCTGGCGGAGTGGGATCGAAGCACATCCGCCGCCGTCGATCGGCTCGTTCGAGGCACGCCCGCATGTCCGACCCGGCCTACTCCCCCATCACGGTGAGCACCGGGGGCCGCCACGCCCGGGAGTGCGGCGACACGATCGACGCCAAGCCCTATCCTCAGGGCTCGGGGCGGCACCGCAGCTGGCGGCGGGGCTACGAAAGGGTGGACGGGGAGGCCGAGGCCACCCTCGGCCCGGATACGCTCGGCGACGACGCATAGGCGCGGCCCGCGCCCACTTCGGCGAGCCGCGGCGCCGACGCCCCCCGGGGGCGCGCCATGGGGGGAGGGTTGCGCAGGATCGTGCCGTCGATGTCGAGGATGTCGCGGTGGCCGCACAGGGCCATCGTCATGTCCAGCTCCTTGCGGATGATGTCGAGGCAGCGCGTGACGCCGGCCTCGCCCCCCGCCCCCAGGCCGTACAGGAAGGAGCGGCCGATGAAGACGCCCCTGGCGCCCAGCGCCACCGCCTTCAACACGTCCTGGCCGGAGCGGACGCCCCCGTCCATCAGGACCTCGATCCGGTCCCCCACCGCCGCGACGATCTCCGGCAGCACCGCCACCGAGGAGGGGGCGCCGTCGAGCTGACGCCCCCCGTGGTTGGAGACGATCAGGGATTCCGCCCCGGTCGCCACCGCCTTCTCCGCGTCCTCCACGTCGAGGATGCCCTTCAAGATCAGCGGGCCCTTCCAGCGGTCGCGGATGCGGGCCACGTCGTCCCAGTCCAGCCGGGGGTCGAACTGCTCGGCGGTCCAGGCGGAGATGGAGCGCGTGTCCCCCACCCCCTCCACGTGGCCGACGATGTTGCGGAAGGTCCGCCGCGTGGTGCGGGACATCTCCCAGCACCAGCGGGGCTTGGTGAGCAGGTCGAGGACCGTGGATGGGGTGAGCCGGGGCGGCGCCGAGAGGCCGTTGCGGATGTCCTTGTGGCGCTGCCCGAGGATCTGGAGATCGAGCGTCAGGACCAGGGCCGAGCAGCCCGCCGCCGCCGCCCGGTCGATCAGGCGGTCGTTGAAGGCCCGGTCGCGCATGAAATAGAGCTGGAACCAGAACGGTTCGGAGACGGCCCCGGCCACGTCCTCGATGGAGCAGATGCTCATCGTGGACAGGGTGAAGGGCACCCCGGCCTTCTGCGCCGCCCGCGCCGCCAGGATCTCCCCGTCGGCGTGCTGCATCCCGGTCAGCCCCGTGGGGGCCAGGGCGACGGGCATGGCCACCGTCCGCCCCGCCATGGTGGTCGCCAGGGAGCGGTTCGTCATGTCGACGGCCACGCGCTGCCGGAACCCGAGGGCCGCGAAGTCGGCCTCGTTCGCCCGGTAGGTCGATTCGGTCCACGAGCCGGAATCGCAGTAATCGTAGAACATCCGCGGGACGCGCCGCTTGGCGATCCGCCGCAGATCCTCGATCGTGGTGATGGTGGGATCCATGCTGGCCCGTTCCCTCCGCTGGAATGGCGTGCCGGCCCCCGGATCGGTGCCCCGATGCGGCGGTCCGCCGGGCCCCGGGGGCGCCACGGCCCCCGATTCCCTCCCATGACCGAACGTTTCGCCGGTCCTGCCAGCGTTCCTAGCGCATTTTCAGCCGCTGCGGATCCCGGGGCGCCGCCCCCGCCTCACTCCACCTTGGCCAAGGCCTTCGCCTGCGCCAGGAGCCGCGCCTTGCGGGCCTGCCTGATCTGGATCTCGGCCCGCTCGGCCTCCGTGCGGATGCCGATCCGGTCGATCAGCTCGCTGCCCAACCTATCCCGGACGGCCTCGATGTCCGTCTTCGGCCGCGGTCCCTTCACTTGCCCCATCTGTCACCTCGTTCGCAGGCATGGCTACGCTTGCGTGAGGGGGCATCTCGGGCGCGGGCCCCAAGGATCAAGGTTGTGCGCGACCCGTATTGACGATTGATACGCCCAGTCCCACGAAAAAACCCGCCTTGGCGCGGGCCGGGCGGGCTTGTTCCCTCTGGGACGCGGCACCCTCAGGCGACGCTGGTCCAGCTCCCGGCGGCCACGGTGCGGTTCCAGGAATGCCCAGCCTTGTCGGCCAGGAGGAGTTCGGTGGCGTCGGGATATTCGCGGCGCACCTTCTCGTAGGCCGCGTTCGCCTCGGTCTGCGCCGCCGCTTCGTTGCCCGCCGTGATCGCGATCCGGCGCACCGGCTCGTCGTCGCCATCGGACATGATCCCGAGGATGAACTTGGTCATTTCCGCTCCCGCTTCTTATCCGCCCATAACGCGCTGCAATATCCTGCCTGTCAATCGATATTTTGCCGATTTTGTTCCAAGTGGCGGGGCGGCGTAATATTGCGCCCGCGAAGGAGCGTTATCGTGGTGCGGCGACGCGGTTGCGCCGGGGTGGATGCTCCCCGGCGATGGTGTTGATCCAATCGATCCTCAGGCCGCCCCAAGGGTTCGACCGTACCGAATCGCATCGAGACTGTCGCTCGCGATGTCGTTGGCGGCGGTCGCGGGGCGATCCGCGGCACAGGCCGTGGCCATCCTGTCCAGTTCCCGCAGCAACAGGGCCTGGGCGGGCGGGGCCGAGAAGGAATGGTCGGCCCCGGCGACCACATGCACCCGCTCGCCGAGGATGTCCGACGCCCGGTCCGGGGGGCCTAGGTGCAGGCGCAGGTCGATCAGCCCGAGGTCGCCGGCACTGTAGAGAAGCACCAGCTTTGCCCCACGGCGCCGCAGGGCGGCGACGCGCGCGGCGATGGGCGGGACCTGCGGCGGTGGTTGGGCCGGACGGCGGAGCCGGGCGAGACCGCGCCGGGCCAGCGCGGCGAGGATGGCCCGCACCGGCGTCCGCCCGGCGAAGATCCGCCGCCAGACGGCGCCGTCGCGCAGCAGGGCGGCATAGGCCGCCGCATGGCGCACCGGCGTCCCGCCATAGGGAACGCCCCCGTGGGTGAGTTCCCAATCGAAACAGTACGGGTTGACCAGGATCGCGGCGGCGATGCGCGGGTCCTCGCAGAGGGCATGGAAGCCGAGATAGGCGCCGTTGCAGGTTCCGGTGACGATGATCGGTCCGGCGCCGGAGCGGATCAGCTCGTCCACGGCGGCGCGGATGTCGGCGAGGGCATCGTGCCGGTAGAGCGGCAATCCCCCGTCCGGGCGGTCGAGGCTGTCCCCGGCCCCGCGCAGGTCCATGCGCAGGGATCCCACCCCGTTGCGGGCGAGGGCGCGGGCGAGATTCGTGGTTTGCCGTCCGTACCCGGAGTGGACGTTCACCCCCATGTTGACGAACAGCACCGCCGGGCTCCCCGGCGGGGCGGATCGGGGTCGGCAGCCGATGCCGAACAGCCCGCCCCCGAACGATGCCGGTTCCTCGATCCAGTCCGGCCCGGCGAGGGCCGCTTGCACCGCCGCCAAGGGCGGTGGCCGGACCGAGCGTGAGGGGGCGCCCTCCCCCACGAAGGCGACGATCCGCTCCCGGGTCGCCGCGTCGAGCCGGGGGTGCTCGGCGTCCGAGACGAGGGAGGCGAGGTCGGGGAGCGGGCCGGTCTGCACCGAGGCCCCCGCCGCCGCGTAGACGGCCGAGAGGTCCGCCGGATCGGGCCCCAGCAGGAGGATGCGGGGGGCCGGCGCCCGGTCGGCGCGGGGCAAGTCGAGGGGCAAGTCGAGGGGCAGATCGAGGGGCGCGACGGCCTCCGTCAGGGCGGGGTCGAACCGGAACCCCGCCACCGACAGCACCCCCTCCGGCTTCGGCAGCGGCGAGCCGTCCGGCAGGATGTCGATCACCCGGGCCTGCACCGCCATCTCCCGCAGGTAAGCGCGGCCCCGGGCGAAGGGGGCGAGGAGCACCAACCGGTCGATGCCGCCCTCCCCGGCCACGAGGGCCGCGAGGGTTCCTCCGAACCGTAGGCCGACGAGGACGATTTCCTCGGCCCGCGCCTCCTCCCGCATGAACCGGACGGCCCGGCGGATCGCGTCCAGGGCGGTGTCGAGGGCGACGGACCCTCCCTCGGAATCCCCCTCCCCCGGATAATCGAAGCGCAGGACCGTGCAGCCGGCGGCGGCGAGGCCCTCGCCGAGGTCGCGCCACCAGCGATGCGCCGCATGCTGCTCGTGGCCCCAGGTCCCGCAGAGGACGACGGCCCGCCCCGTCCGCCCGGCGCCGAGCCAGCCGAACGCACCCCCGATGTTGACCGGTTCCATCACCTTGAAGACCCGCAAGAAATCCCCTCCGGCCCGTAGACCGTCGGGAAACTCGACGTCAATCTTGCGAGATGGATCTACGTAGTCGTTCCAGGGATAGTTCCGGTATTCACGGCCGCGAAATGCTAAATATCCTGGCGATTAGCAATCTCAGGAGCGCGATCCTCCCGGGATATGGAGGCTTCGTGCGCGGGTCATGGATATTAATAGTGAATGCGGGGGCCTGGGAGGCGGCGAGCACGGTCATCGTCTGATTCGGGACGCGCCCGCACCCTATTCGGCGCTAACTCCCTCCCCGTGCGGGGAGGGATAAGGAGCTGGGAGCGTGTCCGGCGCGGTGGATCACGGGCCCCGCGCGGTGACGGCGGGGCCGGCACCGGGGGACCCGTCGGCGGCGGGGGCGCGCGCGTTCCGCCCGGCGGTGTCCGTCAGCCCTTGGTGAACACCGTGTTCGGGACCCTCAGGGTCAGGCGCAGCCCGGCGTCGTCGTGGTGGCGCTCCACCGCCGCATCCAGCTGGCGCAGGGACATCTCCACCAGCATCGTGCCGAACCCGCGACCGGGACGCGGCTCCACCGGCCGGGCCAGCCGCTCCAGCCAGATCAGGGTGAGGTCGTCCCGGTCCCGGTCCCAGGTCACGGAGAGGGATCCGTCGTCGGAGCCGAGCGCCCCATACTTCACGGAGTTGGTCGCCCATTCGTGCAGGATCATCGCCAGCGACGAGACATGCCGCCAGTTGATCGACACGAGGGGACCCTCGATCACCGTCGGGACATGGTCGCGGTAGGGCCTCAGGGTGGCGCCGATGAGGTCGGCGAGGTCGCTCATCCCCTGCCCGCCCGCCGGGTCCGCCAGGGAATGGGCCCGGCCGAGGGCGGAGATCCGGTCGCGCATGTCGGTGGCGAAGACGCCGATGTCCCGGTGCGTCCGGGAGCCGGCCGAGATCATGCCGCCGATGATCGCGAACAGGTTCTTCACCCGGTGGTTCATCTCCCGCAGCATCAGCTCGCGGGTCTCGGCCAGGGCGTATTCGGGGGAGACGTCGATGCAGACGCCGACGATCCGCTTGCGGTCGCCGCTCCGGGTCAGACGGCCGTAGCTGCGGATGTAGCGGGTCGCATGCTCCGAGGCGCGGACGCGGATGCGGGCCTCGAACTCGTCGAGCCCGTGGGCGGCCTCGGTCAGGGCGGTCTCCAGGCCGAGCCGGTCCTCGTTCACGACGCTCGCCGTCAGCGCGGAGGTCGGGTGCGGGGTGTCCGGGACGAGGCCGAGCATCGCGCCGGCGGTGCTGTCGACCACGATGGTCCCGGCATCGGGGGTGTATTCCCAGACGCCGATGCCCCCGGCCTTCACCGCGAGTTCGAGCCGCTCCCGCTCCGCCGCCAGTTGCCGTTCGAGGGCGAGGGCCTCGGTGATGTCGGTGAGGACCAGGGTGGCCCCGTCGACGCTGCCGTTCTGCAGGCGGTAGGGCAGGACCCGCAGCGACAGGGTGCGGGCCCCGTCGCGGGTGGTGATGCGCCGCTGGATCGGGGTGCCTCCGGAGCAGACCTCCTGCGCGTCGTGGAGGTAGTCGTGCCCGGCAAGGCGGCTCGACACGTCGGCCAGCGGACGGCCCCGGTCCCCTGGCTGGAGGGGGAAGATCGTCGTGGCGGCGGCGGTGTAGCTGCGGACCTTCAGTTCCCGGTCGAGGACGACCACGGCGAGGTCGGTGGATTCGAAGAAGTTGCGCAGATCGGCGTTGGCGATGGTGAGCTGCTCGACCTTGGTCTTCAACTCGTCGTTGACGGTGGACAGCTCCTCGTTGGTCGATTGGAGCTCCTCGTTCATCGACATCATTTCTTCGTTGGAGCTTTTCAGCTCCTCGTTCGTCGTCTCCAGTTCCTCCACGGTGGAGCGGAGCTTGTAGCGGGTGCGCAGCAGCTCCTCTTCCAGGGCTTCCACATGGTCGCCCCCGGCATCGAGTTCGATCAGGTCGGCATCCGCCGCCGGCTCGAAAACGTTGGTCTCGCGCAGGACAAGGAGCATCGCCCCGTCCGGCAGGGGATCGCAGATCAGCTCGACCCGCTGGAGGCCGTATTCGGAGCGGATCTCCACGTCGCGGACCACCACGCGCTTGCGCGCGTCCCGGGTCTGGCGCAGCAGCGGGCCGATCACGTCCCGCAGGCCGGGGCGGGCCAGGGTGATGGCGCTCGTGCCCCCCGCCCGGGTGACGGGGAAATCGAAGTAGCGGCTCAGGCGGCCGTAGGCCGAGATGATGACCCCGTCCTCGTTGAGCACCATGCTCGGCGGGGCGTAGCGCTCCACCACGCGTCGCACGGCGACGGTCTCGTCGGCGATCGAGGGATCGCCCCGGCGCTCCTCGCCCCGGTCCCGCTGGATCTCCCCCCGCCGGGCGCTGCCGGGCAGGTCGATCGGGTATTTCGGCGAGCCCGGCGGCCGCTCGAACAGGCGGGCGTGCTGGTTGATGGCGGGGAAGAGCTGCTCGAACCGGGTGACGCTCTCGGAGGGCCCGAGGAACAGGTAGCCGCCGGGCCGCACCGCGTAGTGAAACAGCGGCACCACCGATTGCTGCAACCGCTCATCGAAATAGATCAGCAGGTTGCGGCAGGAGAGGAGATCCACCCGCGAGAAGGGCGGGTCCTTCACGAGGCTGTGGCTGGAGAAGCGGATCAGGTCCCGGATCTCGGGGGTGATGGTGAAGCGCTCGGCGTGCGGGATCACGTAGCGCTCGCGCATATGCGCCGGGATGTCGGCGAGCGCGGCGGCCGGATAGGTCGCCTCCCGGCCGATCTGGAGCATCCGCTCGTCGATGTCGGTGGCGAAGATCTGCACCGCCAGGGGCAGCTCGAGGCGCCGCGCCGCCTCGGCGAACAGCATGGCGATGCTGTAGGCCTCCTCGCCGCTGGAGCAGCCGGGAATCCACACCCGCACGTCCTCGTCCGGGTTGCGGGTCTTGAGCAGGGGTTCGATCGCCCGCTCGCGCAGCACCTCGAACAGTTCGATGTCGCGGAAGAAGCGGGTGACGTTGATCAGCAGGTCGCGGAACAGCGCCTCGCACTCGACCTTGTCCGCCCGGACGCGGGCGAGGTACGCCCGGCCCGAATCGAGCCCGAGGACATGCATCCGCCGCTCGACCCGGCGGATCAGGGTGGTGCGCTTGTAGCCCGAGAAATCGTGCCCCACCGCCGTGCGCAGCACCCGGCAGAGGTCGTCGATATGGTCGGCGACGAGGCCCGCTTCCTCGCCCTCGCTGCCCCTGCGGCGGAAGAAGGCGGTGAGGCAGTCGACGATGTCGCCCGGGGCCTGCACGAAATCGACGAGGCCGGTGCCGACCGCCGAGAGGGGCATCCCGTCGTAGCGGGCCGTGTCCGGCTGCTGCACCACGCAGACGCCGCCATGCTCCTTCACCGCCCGCAGGCCGGTGGTGCCGTCGGCGCCGGTGCCGGAGAGGATCACGCAGGCGGCGTTCGCCTGCTGGTCCACGGCGAGCGACAGGAAGAAGTCGTCGATCGGCCGGCGCAGCCCCCGCGGCTGGATGAACTGGGTGAGTTCGAGGACCCCGTTCTGGATGACGAGTCCCCGGCCCGGGGGGATGATGTAGACCGTGTCCCCCTCGATCCGCTCCCCGCCCTCGCATTGGCGGACCTTGAGCTCCGTGTGCCGGTCCAGGAGCTGGGCCAGCATGCTCTCGTGGTTGGGGTCGAGGTGCTGGACGATGACGAAGGCCAGCCCCGTGGGCGGCTGGGCGCGGGCGAGCATCTCGCGCAACGCCTCCAGTCCCCCCGCCGATGCCCCGATTCCGACCACCGGCCCGGTGAAGGGGGCGGACGGGCCGGATCCGGCGTTGTCCAGGATCGCGGAGGCGGTGCCTCCGACGTCGTCAAGGAAATCCTGGTCCATCGAGATCCGCGAGGGTGAGCTTCGCTTGCGCCACCGTGGCCACGGAGTTGGCGATCGTCATCAGGGATCCCTCGATGACCATGCCGCTCTCGGCAAGCGTTGGGCTCAGCCGGCTCAAGGTCCGGCTCAGTTCGGCATCGTAGGCGGAAAGCAGCTCAGGTTGCGAGCGGCTGACGTCGAATTGGGATGCGAAAAGAAAGCGCACCTCCCCCGAGAGGGTCTTCAGCTTCGACATATAGAGCAGGTTGACGAAGGGCTTACCGTCCTTGCGAAAGTTGACGATCGGCGTACGGACCGAGGCGTGGCGGCCGCTGTCCAGGAAGGCGCGGATCTTCTCCCTCGCCTCGCGATTGTCGGCGTCGCGCTGGAGCAGGCGGCAATTGCGCCCGATGACGTCCTCGTCGTCGTAGCCGGTGAGCCGGCGGAACGGCTCGTTGACCAGCATCAGGGGGTTGTCGTCCGTGGCGGCGGCCAGGGCGAGGGCGATGTGCGAGGCCTCGAAATACTGGACGAGTTCGGCCGGGATGTTTTGCATTGGCACGGTTGGTCCTTCGTCGGCCTCGCCGGGGCGCCCGCTTGCGTCCGTGACTATCCCCAGAACGGCCGTGGCCGAATGGTCCCTCTCGCCCGCCGGTCGAATCGCCGTCGTCCCTTGGCTGTCGCCGGGGCGTCATGCCCTCATGTGGGCGTTGTCATGAGATGGCAAGCGTTCCCGCCGAACGCGAGTCCCCGCGCATTGCGCCCGAGTGTCACCCGGCGGGTCGAAACGGGGTGAGGATGGGGCCGGGGCGCCCCCGCCCGGCGCTCAGGCCACGTCCGCCGTGGCCGCCCTGTGGTCGAGGATCTCGCGCTCGTGCTGGACGAGGCGCTTCACCTCCTTCAGCGCCCTGTGGGTATGGCCCTCGTCGAGCGCCGTGGTGATGGCCGCGAGGAAGGGGGCCGAGCCCGGAACGAGCCCCGGGATCTCGGCGACCTGCGACAGGAACAGGGCGTAGGCGTCCTTCGGATCCGGCGACAGGTGGATGATCTGCAGCGTCATCCAGATCTGCTTGCAGGGGGTATCCACCTCCTCCTCGCGGATGATCTCGGTCTCGCGCAGGATGCGGCAGTGGGTTTCGATGTAGAGCTTGCTGCTCTTGCCGCCGTTGCGGATCAGGGTGCCGTTGATGACGAATTGCTCGTCGGGTTTCAGGGTGATGATGAGAGACATCGCAGCCGGCCCGCCCCGTGATCGCCCGGAACGGTGCCGCAGCACCCGTTAACGGATGGTCAACCGGGGCCGGGGGTGGCGGGCCGGCCCACCCTCCCCGGCTCCGGGATGGCTCAGCCCAGGACCGGCAGCGTCTCGACGGCATAGCCGCCCCGGATGGTCCGCCCCAGGACCGGGTCCTCGATCTCGAAGTCGAAGCGCGTCGCGGGGCGGATGCCGCCCTTGGCCGCGAAGGTCCCGCCGAACAGGACCGTCCCCTCCGGCAGGCCCCCCGCGCCGAAGCCCTTGGCGATCAGCTCGTCCGGCGGCAGCATCCCGGTCAGCGCCCCCTCCTGGTAGAGCACCCGCTCGCCGCCGATGGTGGCGTAGGAGCGGAGCATCATCCGGTCCCAGTGGTCCGCCACCTCCGCGTAGGGCCAGAGTTCGGCGGCGACGGGCTTGTCGCACATCTGCTTCGAGACGGTGATGTTGTAGGTCTCGACCTTGCGGTCGGTGTGGTCCGAGCCGACGCCGACCCAGGTCTGCCCGCCCGCGCGCAGCAGCACGAACTCCACCTCGCCGCTCGACTCCTCCCCCGGGCAGGCGATGCGCGGGGCCTGGGTGAGGCGGGAGGCCGAGACCCGGTAGAAGATCGGCGTCGAGGCCGGGCGGGCGATGCCGAGCGCTTCGAGCTCGGCGATATGGTGGTCGCGGGCCACCGGGTCCCGCCCGGTCCAGCCGGCGATGACCGCCTGTCCGACCGTGAGGTCCCGGGCGCCGCCGGTCCCGTGGCAGGTGAACCGCAGGGTGATCTCTTCCATGGTCGGGCTTCCTCAATCGGCCTTGCGGGTGTCGAGGAGGGCCCACTCGCCCTTGCGCGCCTCGATCACGTAAATCGGCTTGATGGCGTCCCGCTCCGGCCCGAAGGCGATGCGGCCCTCCAGGGCCTCCACATCCTTCAGGCCGGCGAGGGCGTCGCGCAGCTGCGTGCGCTCGGCGGCGAGCCGGTCCGGGACGCCCGTGAGCTTGGCGTGCCGGGCCGCCTCGGCAAACAGGATGACGATGTCGTAGCTGGCCGCATCCTGCTGGTTCGGCTCCCGCCGGGCGATGCCGGCGGCGGCGGCCTTTTCGCCGAACGCCTTGGCGAAGGCCTTCGTGCGGTCGTCGAGGTTCGGGAAGAAGGTCGTGCCGATGGTCATCCCCTCGCCGGCCCCGTCCATGCGGCGGGGCAGGTCCGGGTCGGCGATGGTGGTGCCGCCCACGAACCGGGTGGCCAGACCCTGGCGCTTGGCCTCCTTGGCGAGGTTCACCGCCGCCTCCGGGGGCGCCCCGAGGCCCACCACGTCGGGCTTCATCTGGGCGAGCTTCGAGACCTGCGGCGAGAGGTCGAAGGCGTTGTACTGGAAATCGACGGAGCCGGCGGAGGCCACGCCGTACTTGGCGAACAGGCCGGGCAGCACGGCGGTGCCGACGGACTTCGAGACCACGTCGTCCGTGGCGTAGGCGATGGCGCCGACCTTCAGGGGCATCCCCTTGTCGCGCAGGGTGGCGAGCACCTCGTCGATGACCCTGCCCTCGTCGCGGGTGTTGCGGAAACCGTAGGCGAAACCCTTCGTCAGGTTCGGCGCGGAGGAGGACATCGACATCTGCACGATGCCCAGCCGCTCCCCGGCGGGGAAGGCGACGCGGACCTCGCTGGAACTGAACGGGCCGATCACGGCGAGCGCCCTGTCGTCCTCCGCGAACTGGCGCACCGCGAGCGCCGCCTGCTTCGGGTCGCCGCTGGTGTCGAAGGTGACGACGCGGACCGGGCTGCCGCCGATCCCGCCCTTGGCGTTGATCTCGGCCACCGCGAGGTCGACGGCGATGCCGTTGGTGTTGGCGAGGCTGACATAGGGGCCCGTCTTGGCCGTGGCGAAGCCGAGCACGATATCCCCCGCCTGGGCGGTGCCCGCCAGCAGGAGGAAGGCCGTGGCGGCCCAACCCGTCGTTCGCATCATCCCGTGACCCCCTCTGCCGTGGCTGGTTCTTGGTGTGGCGGTGCGTCGGGCGCGGCGTGGCCCAGGTAGGCGGCGGCCAGGAGCGGGTCGGCGGCGAGGCGGGACGGGTCCCCCGCCATGGCCACGCGGCCGAGTTCCAGCACCACGGCATGGTGGGCGATGGCGAGCGCCATGCCGGTATTCTGCTCCACCAGGAGGATCGTGATCCCGTCGCGGTTGAGTTCGCGCACGAGGTCGAACAGGTGGGCGATGAACAGGGGCGATAGGCCGAGCGAGGGCTCGTCGAGCATCAGCAGGCGGGGCCGCGCCACCATCGCCCGGCCCACCGCCAGCATCTGCTGCTCGCCCCCGGAGAGGCACGCGGCGGCCATGTGCCGGCGGCGGCCGAGGTTGGGGAAGCGCTCGTAGAGGGCGGCCACGTCCCGGCGCACGCCCTCGGGATCCCGGCGCAGGTGCGCGCCGACGAGGAGGTTCTCCTCGATGGTGAGGGAGACGAGGATCCGCCGCCCCTCCGGCACCAGGGCGAGGCCGGCGGCGAGCCGCCGGGGCACGGTCTGCCCGGTGATGTCGCGGCCCTGGAACAGGATCCGGCCACGGCGGGGGCGCACGAGGCCCGCCGCTGCCCCGAGCAGGCTCGTCTTGCCCGCCCCGTTGGCGCCGAGCAGGGCAAGGATCGTCCCCTCCTCGACGGCGAGGGAGACCTCGTGCAGCGCCTGGACGTGGCCGTAGGCGACGCACAGGCCTTCGAGGGCGAGGAGCGCGCCCATCACGCCGCCTGCCCGAGATAGGCGGCGCGCACCCGCTCGTCCCGCTGGACCTCCGCCAGGGGGCCCTCCGTGATCTTCTGGCCGAAATCGAGGGCCACCACCCAGTCGCAGACCTCGCCGACGAAGCGCATGTCGTGCTCCACCACCAAGAGGGTCACGCCCCGGCGGCGCAGGAGGGCGAGGTGGTCGCGCAGGGCGTTCATCTCCGTGGGGTTGAGGCCGGCGGCGGGCTCGTCGAGCATCAGCAGGGAGGCCCCGGCGAGCGTCGCGCGGACGAGGTCGATGCGCTTGCGGATGCCGTAGGGCAGAGCCCCCACCGCCGCGTCGGCGTGGGCGGAAAGCCCTACCTCGGCCAGGGCGTCCACCGCCTGCCGCCGCCAGCGGTGCTCCGGCCACAGGCGGAACGGGGTGAGGAGGTCGGAAAGCCCCCGCGTGGTCGCGTGCTGGCCGACGATCAGGTTCTCGACCACGCTGAGGTGGTCCATCAGCCGGACGTTCTGGAAGCTGCGGGCCAGCCCGTGCCGGATGCGCCGGCGCGAGGGCATGGCGGTGATGTCCCGCCCGTGCAGGAGGACGCGGCCGGCGGTGGGGGCGTAGACGCCGCTCACCACGTTGAACACCGTGGTCTTGCCGGCCCCGTTCGGGCCGATCAGCGCCGTGGCCCGGCCGGCGGGGACGCTGAGGCTCAGGTCGGTCAGCACCTGGAGCCCGCCGAAGGATTGCGAGAGGGAGTCGAGGGCGAGCGCCGGGGTGGTCATTCGGCGGCCTCCGGCAGGCTGGCGGGCACGCGCGCCGGGGCGGGGCTCCGGCGGCGCCAGGATCCGGCGGTCACGATCCCCTGCGGGCGCAACGCCATGAAGCCGATGATGAGGAGCGCGAAGAGCACGTAGCGCCAGCCGCCGCCGACCCGCAGCACCTCGGGCAGGACGGTGAAGAACACCGCCCCCACCAGCGGCCCCCACACGGTCTGCACCCCGCCGAGCAGCACGTAGAGCACCGTGTAGATGCTGAGCGCGACGTTGAAGTGCTGCGCCTCCACGAAGCTGAAATGGTGCCCGTAGAGCCCGCCCCCGAGGCCGGCGATCACCGCGCCGAGGGTCAGGGCTGCGACCTGCATCCCCCGGACGTCGATGCCCATCAGGTCCGTGACGACCGGGTCGCTCTTGATCGCCGTGAGATAGAGGGCGAACCGCGTCCGCGACAGGAGGAAGACCGCCGCGACGACGGCCCCGGTCAGGGCGTAGACGCCCCCCGGCCCGGCATAGGCGGCCACGGGGTAACCCGCCGCGCCGCCCACGATGTCGAGGTTGAGGAAGATCGCCGCGATCACCTGGCCCAGGGCGAAGGTGGCCAGGGCGAGGTAGATGCCCTGGGTGCGCAGGATCGGCACCGCCACCACGAGGGCGACGAGCCCGGCGGCCAGCCCCCCCGCCGGGACGGCCGCCACCAGGGGCCAGCCCATCTCGTTCGTGAGGATGGCGGCCCCGTAGGCGCCCACCGCCATGAATCCCGCCACCCCGAGGTTGAGCTGGCCCGCCGCCAGCGGCAGGTACACGGCGTAGGCCGCGATGACGTTGAAGCAGAGGATGACCAGGAGGCCGGACTGGTAGCCGCTCATCACAGCTTCTCCCGGGCCGGGGGGCGCCCGAACAGACCCTGCGGGCGCAGGATCAGCACCGCCAGCAGCAGGCCGTAGACCGTCACGTTGACCACGTCGGCGCCGAGGTAGCCGATGGACAGCACCTCCGTGAGGCCGATCAGCAGGCCGCCGGCCACCGCACCCCAGACGCTGCCCATGCCGCCGAGGATCATCGCGGCCACCCCCTTGAAGCCGACCCCCTCCCCCATGAACGGCGAGACCTGGAGGTAGTTGAGGGCGAACAGCACGCCGCCCAGCGCGGTGAAGGCCGCCGAGAGGGCGAAGACGCAGGGCACGAGCCGCCCGACATCGATGCCCAGGATCACCGCCGTCTCGCGGTTCTCGGCGATGCTGCGGATCTGCCGGCCGAGGCTGGTGCGGGTGAGGACGAGGGACATCCCCGCCACCAGGGCCAGGGCGGCCACCAGGCTCACGAGCTGCGCGCCGCCGATCACGAGGCCGCCGAGGCGCAGGTTGAAATCCGGCACGAGGGGCGGGAAGGCCTGCTGGTCCGAGCCCACCGTCACCAGGGCGAGGTTCTCCAGGAGCACGAGGAAGCCGAGCGAGCTGACGAGGGGCACCTCCGCCTCCCGCGCCCGGCTCAGCCGGTACGACAGGCGCTCCACGGCCAGCGCCACCACGACGGCCGCCGCCACGGCCCCGAGGATCGCAAGGCTCCAGTGCAGGCCCGCGCGCAACAGGACGAAGCTCACCATGCCCCCGGCCATGAACAGGCCGGGGATCGAGAAGTTGAGGAAGTTGAGGATGCCGATGGTGAGCGTGAAGGAGACCGCCACCAGCACGTAGACGGCCCCGAGCATCAGCCCGTTGACGAGTTGCTGGGCGATCATCCGAGGGCCGCCTCCACGCTTGAGGCCACCGCCAGCAGCGTCCGGTCCCGGCCGGCGAGACCCGCGAGGGTCAGGCCGGCGGGGGCCTCCCCCGGCCGGTGCATCGGCAGGGAGAGGGCGCAGCCGTCGATGACGTTGATCAGCGTCGAATTGCGCAGGGCCAGAAGGTTGGTGCGTCCGTAGAGGTCGTCGTCCGCCTCCAGGGGGGCGATGGAAGGGGGCGCCACGGGCACGGTGGGGAACAGGATCGCGTCGTAGCCGTCGAGCCGGGCGGCGGCCCCCGCCACGAGGCCGCCGCGCAGGGTCAGCAGGTCGATGTAGTCGGCGGCGCTCAGGGCCTCGCCCCGGCCGATCCGCACCGCGACCCGGGGGTCGTAGGCCGCCCGGTTGCGGGCGAGGTGCGGCCGGTGCCACGCGAAGCTCTCCGCCGCCGCGAGGCCTCCCCTCGCGTTCAGCCCCGCCACGGCGGCGAATTCCGGCACCGCGATCTCGGCGATCCGCGCCCCGGCCTCCGAGAGACGCCCCAGCACCCGGGCGAAGGCCGAGGCCACCCCCGGATCCATGTCGTCCAGGACGACATCCTGCGGCACGGCGAACCGCAGGCCCGCGAGGGGGGCCGGGACCAGAGGATCGGGGGTGAGCCCGGCGAGCACCGCGTCCACCGCCGCGCAGCAGGCGACCGTGCGGGCGATCGGGCCGAAGGAGTCGAGGGTGGTCGAGAGCGGCACGGCCCTCGCCGTCGGTACCCGCGAGGCGGTCGGCTTGAAGCCGGTGATGCCGCAGAAGGCCGCCGGGATCCGGCAGGAGCCCCCCGTATCCGTGCCGAGGGCGGCGAAGGCCATGCCGTCGGCCACGGAGACCGCCGCCCCCGACGAGGAGCCGCCGGGCACGTGGCCGACCTCCCTCCGCCAGGGGCTGCGCGGGGTGCCGTAATGCGGGTTCAGGCCGAGGCCGGAATAGGCGAACTCGGTCATGTTCGTGCGGCCGACGACGACGAACCCCGCCCCGCGCAGCCGGGCGACGGCCGGCGCGTCGGCGGGGGCCGGCGGCCGGTCCGCCAGCACCGTCGAGCCCGCCCGCGTCACCTGTCCGGCGATGTCGAACAGGTCCTTCACCGAGACCGGGATGCCGGCAAAGCGCGAGGGCGCGGCCCCGGCCCGGCGCAGGGCGTCCTGCCCGTCGGCGGCGGCGAGCGCCGCCTCCCGGTCCACGGCGGTGAAGGCGCGGGATCCCTCGCCCGCCGGATCCTCGATCCGGCCGAGGCAGGCCTCCGTGAGGGCCCGCGCCGTGGTGCGGCCGGCGGCGAGGTCGGCGGCGAGGGACTCGAGGGTGGGCGAGGGATGGGTCATCGGGCGCTCAGACCGGATCGAAGTAATGGAGTTCGAAGAGCACGCAGCCGTTCTCCGACTTGAACGGCCCGTGGACGGCCCCGGGCGGGCGGCAGGCATAGGTGAAGGGCGCGAAGGATTCCCCGCCCTGGCCCGCCTCGTCGTTGCCCACCGTCAGGTCGCCCGAGACGAGGAAGACCTCCTCCCAGTATTCGTGGACGAAGGGCTTCGTCGTGAACACCCCCGGCTGGAAGCGCAGCAGGCGGCTGCGACTGCCCCGGCGGTTCGGCTCGTCGAGGGCGCCCGAGAGGATCTTCTGCTGGATGCCCGAGGGATAGCCCGGCGGCACCTCCCAGCCCTCCGTCATGCTGACCGCATGGAACTCGTCGTGGAGCTTGTTGACCGGCATCGTGTCCTCTCGCCTCAGGCGGCCTTGGCCGAGTGGTGGGGTGTGTCGAGGTCGTAGGTGCCGAGCATCCCCTCCACGAGGGCGCCGGCCGCCGACCAATCGTAGGTGCGGTAGGAGTGTCCCTTCGTGACGAAGGTCGCCCCCGCGTAGAACATTTCGTATTGCTGGTGGCGCGAGGCGAATTCCGAGCCGACCGCGTCCCAGGCGAGCTTGTAGAACTTCACCTTCTCCCGGGAATTGGCGGCCGGGGATTGCTGCGTCTTGTCGATCAGCGCGGCGAGGTCGGGGTTGGCGAAGTCGGCCACCGAGGACGGCAGCATGATCATGCCCCCGCCCGCCAGCTCCCGCAGGGTCGCGAGGATCTTGCCGTAGAGCTGCTGCGTCAGGGTCTGGGCGGCGTAGAGGGTGTGCCGGTCGGGCACGAAGTAGCGCCCGCGCTGGGTGCCCTTCACCTCCATCGCCGCCACGAGAGCGTCGATCATCCCGCCCTCGGCGGCGAGTTGCCCGAGGGTCTCGCGGACCTGCGGGAAGTTCAGGATGCCGTTGATCTCGGCGGTGCGGTGGGCGAGCCCGATGAGGAAGCGCACCTTCACCGAGAGGCGGATCATCGCCTGATAGTTCTGGTAGACGTGCGCCGGCGTCGCGTGGAACTGCTTCTGGCACATTGCGATGTCCTGATCGATGAACACGCGATCCCACGGCACCTTCACGTCGTCGAAATAAAGCACAGCGTCGTTTTCATCGAACCGGCTGGCGAGCGGGTTGTCGAACACC
>JAKONI010000337.1 GCA_022702015.1 Beijerinckiaceae bacterium
TAGCGGCCGCCGAATTCGTGAGCGATGGCAGACGAGATCGGAGCGACGCCCAGCATCAATGCGGTGACGGCGGCGGCGATACGGGTCTTCATGATTTCGATGAACCTCTCGGTAGGGACACACCACCCAGTGTGGCGTGCACTGCTTCACAACAGAGAGATGGGTTTCGCGTTCCTGAAGTGCCGTGTCACAGCGCACATGTGCGGGACATGACTGAATAACGCCCCTCTAGCCGCGCTCGTCATGTATTATTTATCCCGTGCGGGCGCAACACTATTTGCGGCACGCACAAGGATGATAAGCCGACGTCAAACGTCGTGACGAACGAGCACGGAGCAAATGGGCGCCACTGGTGGGGGTAGCGGAGCGCGCTCCGCGCTTTCGCCTCTCATCCGGGCACGCAGCATTTCCAGTTCCACCGGACCTGGGATCGGGGGCGCTTCCCGGCGGTGAAGCATCACGCGCAGGCGCTCGAGAACGCTCGGCTCTTCGTCGATGAGTTCGCGGTGGAAGTGCATCGGACCGCCCTCACTGAACCGCTGGTGCGGCATGGATCGGAATCACCCTGATCCGCCGCGGGGAAACCGTGCCATCCGAACCTTCCGCAGGGCCGGGGCGGGTGGCGTAGGGCCACGCGAGAACCGCGCAGGCCGGACCGGCGCAGCGGATCGCGGGGGCCGACGGAACGGTTTGCGCTTCCCGCGTCGCCGCCATCGCGGCAGCGTTGGCGGGCCTAGCGCCGAAGGGCGCCGTAAGGCCGAGACTGACGGCCATCCCGAAACTGATCGCGTAACGCATGGCCCTTGCCTGACGGAGCGCCTCATCCACCCCTGAACGCATAATCCCCAGGAGCCGCAGGTCAATATTGCAATACTACTTGCGTATGCGGGGATATTGGTCACGTACGAGGGGCTACGCAATATTTGCCGACGATAAAAACCTACCGAATATAGTAAATGCCGCGCCGACAGATCGCCCCCGTCCCTTGGGCACCACTGCCTGCGGGACGGCATCCCGCCGCGAAAGTTTGCGCAGGATCTGCCCACGAACGATGCAACCGGCAATTGTGTTTGAGTAAAAAATATCTCACGGTCCGCCGCATTGAGAAATTTTGATCGTCCGACTTTCCCGTGAGCCTTCGCCCCCTTCAAGCCTCCGTCGCCCAGCACATCGCTGGAGCCCTCCCGACGCTGAGCCCGTCGCATCGGCAGGTCGCGCGGTTCGTGCTCGACCATCCCTTGCGGGCCGCGACGCTGCCGGTGAACGACCTCGCCGATCACGTCGGCGTCTCCGTCGCCACGGCCAATCGCTTCGCGCGGGCCGTGGGCTTTTCCGGCTACGCCCAGTTCCGCGCCGCCCTCGTCCTGGGCTTCGAGGCGGCCCTCGCCCCCGTGGAAAAGCTTCGCGAGGGCCGCGACAATCCGGCGGGCGCCGTCGGAATCTTCGATGCGAGCCTCGGGCAGATCGTTCGGAACATCGAGGCCACCCGGCGCGGCCTCGACCCGGATACCTGCGAGCGGGCGGTGGAGGTGATCCGCACGGCCCGGCGGATCTTCATCGTCGGCCTGGGCAGCAGCAGCTGGGCGGCGGGGCTGCTGATGCGTGATCTCGATTTTCACCGGGAGGACGTGCATCTCCTGGCGACCCTGGAAGGACCGGGCTTCGCCGCCCGGAGCCTGCGCCGACTCACCCCGGACGATCTCGTGATCGCCCTGGCGACGCCGCGCTACTTCGCCGACACGGTTCGCCTCGCGGAGACGGCCCGGCGGAAGGGCGCGGCGGTGCTGGCCCTCACCGACGGACCGCATTCGCCCCTCGTCGCCACGGCGACGGTGACGCTCTTCGCGCAGGTCGACTGCCGCACCTTCGCGGCTTCGGACGCGAGCCTGATGGCCCTGATCGAGGCGTTGGCGAGCGCCTTCGCCCATGCCACCGGCAACCTCGTTCCCGCCGCGACGGGGGTGACGGAGGCGGTCCTGCCCTGGCTCGAAGGCGATTTCGCCGCGTGGCGTCCTCCGGTGGCCGCCGCGCCCAATGCCCCCTCCCCGCCGGACGTGAAGCCATGAACGCCTCAAGCCCCGTCCTCGTGATCCACGGCGGTGCCGGGACCATCGCGCCGAGCCGGTCGGTGGCGGAGGAGTTGGTCTATCACGCCGCCCTCGCCGACATCCTCACGGCCGGCGCGGCCTGCCTCGAAGCGGGCGGCAGCGCCCTCGACGCGGTGGGTATCGCCGTCGATCTGCTCGAAGAGTGTCCGCTGTTCAATGCCGGGCACGGGGCCGTCTTCACCAGCGCCGGGACGCATGAGCTGGATGCCGCCGTCATGGATGGTGCAACCCTGCGTGCCGGCGCGGTGGCGGCCGTCACGCGGGTGCGTCGCCCCGGCCGGGCGGCCCGCGCAATCATGGAGGCGGGGGAGCACGTGCTCCTCGCGGGCCCGGGGGCGGAGGCCTTCGCCCGCCATCAGGGACTCGAAATGGTCGAGCCGGACTTCTTCTCGACGGAGGCCCGCCGCGCACAACTCGTTCAGGCGCAGGCGACCGGCCGGATCGCCCTCGATCACGACGGGGCATCGCCGCCCCTGGACGAGGCACGCAAGTTCGGCACCGTGGGCGCCGTCGCCCTCGATCGCCACGGGCACCTCGCCGCCCTCACCTCCACCGGGGGCATGACCAACAAGCGCCCCGGACGGATCGGCGATTCCCCGCTGATCGGGGCCGGCACCTATGCCGACGACCGCACCGCCGCCGTCTCCTGCACGGGGACCGGCGAGGCGTTCATGCGCATCGCGGCGGCCCACGATGTCTGCGCGCGCATGGCCTATGGCGGCCGCAGCCTCGAAGACGCCGCCCGGGCGGTGGTGGAGGGTGCCCTCCCCTCGGTCGGGGGGCGCGGGGGCCTGATCGCCGTGGATGCCGCCGGGCGGATCGCGATGCCCTTCAACACCGAGGGCATGTATCGCGGCCATGTCCGCATGGGGGAGCCGCCCGCCACCGCGATCTTCGGGCAAGCCCGGTGAGTGGCGCCGTGCAGACCGCGAACGCCGCTTCCCTGCCGGATCGCCGGGTCGTCGAGGTCGAGGACCTGACCGTGCGTTTCACCACGTCGGAACGGGTCGTGGAGGCCGTGCGCGATCTCTCGTTCCATGTGAACGAGGGCGAGACGCTGGCGATCGTCGGGGAATCGGGCTCGGGCAAGTCCGTGACGTCCCTGAGCCTCATGCGCCTCGTGGAGCATGGCGGGGGTCGGATCGCGAAGGGGCGGATGCTGTTCCGGCAACGGTCCGGCGACGTCCTCGACCTCGCCCGCGCGCCGAACGCCCGGATGCGCGACATCCGCGGCTCGGAGATCGCGATGATCTTCCAGGAACCGATGACCTCCCTCAACCCGGTCTTCACCGCCGGGGATCAGATCGCGGAGTCGATCCGCGTCCACCAGGGAAAGGGCGCTTCGGCCGCGCGGGCGGAGGCCCTGCGGATGCTCGACCTCGTGCGCATACCCGAGGCGCGCAACGTCCTCGGGCGCTTCCCCCATCAACTGTCCGGCGGGATGCGCCAGCGGGTGATGATCGCCATGGCCCTGTCGTGCCGCCCCCGGCTTCTCATCGCCGACGAGCCCACGACGGCCCTCGACGTGACGATCCAGGCGCAGATCCTCGAACTGATCCGCAGCCTCCAGGCCGAGATGCGGATGGGCGTCGTGTTCATCACCCACGACATGGGCGTCGTGGCCGAGATCGCCGACCGGGTGCTCGTGATGTACCGGGGCGACAAGGTCGAGGAAGGGACGGCCTCCACCCTCTTCGCCCAACCGCGCCACGCCTACACGAAGGCGCTGCTGGCCGCCGTGCCCCGCCTCGGGGCGATGGCCGGGAGCGACCTGCCGTGCAAGTTCGACCTCCTGCGGACGGAGGCCGCCGCCCCGGCCGCGCCGCCGCCCGTCCCCTCGCCCCACGATACGGTCCGTCCCGGCGGGACGCCGATCCTGCGGGTGCGCGACCTCGTCGCCCGGTTCGACATCCGCGGCGGGTTGTTCAACCGGGTGAGCCGGCGGGTCCACGCCGTGGAGCGGGTGAGCTTCGATCTCCACCCCGGCGAAACCCTGGCGCTCGTCGGGGAGTCCGGCTGCGGCAAGTCCACCACCGGGCGCTCGCTCCTGCGGCTGGTGGACAGCCAGAGCGGCCTCATCGAGTTCGACGGGGGCAACGTCCGCGACCTGCCCGCCGCGCGCCTGCGGGACCTGCGCCGGAACATCCAGTTCATCTTCCAGGATCCCTACGCCTCCCTCGATCCCCGCCTGACGGTGGGGTTCTCGATCATGGAGCCGCTCCTCGTTCACCGGATCGCCGACCGGCGGGGGGCGGAAGCGCGGGTGGCGTGGCTCCTCGAACGGGTCGGCCTGACCCCGGACCAAGCGCAGCGGTATCCGCACGAGTTCTCCGGCGGCCAGCGTCAGCGCATCGCCATCGCGCGGGCGCTGGCCCTCAACCCCAAGGTCATCGTCGCGGACGAGGCGGTCTCCGCCCTCGACGTCTCGATCCAGGCGCAGATCGTGAACCTGATGCTGGACCTCCAGCGGGAGTTCGGCCTCGCCTACCTGTTCATCAGCCACGACATGGCCGTCGTCGAACGGATCAGCCACCGGGTGGCGGTGATGTATCTCGGCCAGATCGTCGAGATCGGCCCGCGCCGGGCGATCTTCGAGAATCCGCAGCATCCCTACACGGTCAAGCTGATGGCGGCGGTGCCGGTGGCCGATCCGGCCCGGCGGCACCTGCGCGCCCGCCGCCTTCTCACCGACGAGATCCCGAGCCCAATCCGGGCGCTCGGCGACGAGCCCACGGTGGCCCCCCTGGTCGAAGTCGGCCCCGGCCACTTCGTCGCCCGTCACAGGGTCGGCGGACTCGCCGCGTGACGTCGATTTCCCCGAGCCCGCAGGATCCCCCCATGAGCCGAGGTCACACCATGTTCGAGCGCACGCTCTTCGCCGCCGGCCTGTTGGCCTTCGCGGCGGCCCCCGCCCTGGCGGGGGGCGATCCGATCCTGGCGATCAACGCCCAGCCGGAGACCCTCGACCCGTACAATACCAACATCACCATCACGACCGCCGTCACGAAGTCGTTCTACGAAGGATTGTTCGGCTTCGATAAGGATCTGAAGGTCCGCAACGTGTTGGCCGAGGGCTACGAGGCATCGCCGGACGGCTTCATTTACACATTCAAGCTTCGCAGCGGCGTGAAATTCCACGACGGTACGCTGTTCGACGCGGCCGCCGTGAAGGCGAACTTCGACCGGGTGCTCGATCCCGAGAACCACCTCGCCCGCTACAACCAGTTCAACCGGATCAAGTCCATCGAGGTCCTGTCGCCCACGAGCCTGCGCATCACGCTCAAGGAGCCCTTCGGCCCGTTCCTGAACTCGCTGGCCCATGCGTCGGCGGCGATCATCTCTCCCGCCGCCCTAAAGAAGTACGGCAAGGACATCGCGTTCCACCCGGTCGGCACCGGGCCCTTCACCTTCGTCGATTGGAAGCAGACGGACTACGTGAAGGGCGCGCGCTTCGCCGACTACTGGCAGGCGGGGCTCCCGAAGGTCGACACCATCACCTGGAAGCCGGTGCCGGAGAACGGCACCCGCGCCGCCATGATCCAGACGGGGGAGGCGGATTTCGCCTTCCCGCTGCCCTATGAGCAGGCGAAGGCCCTCGAAACCAACAAGAAGCTGAAGATCGAGGTCCATGCCTCGATCATCGAGCGCTACCTCAGCATGAACGTGTTGCAGAAGCCCTTCGACGACCTGCGGGTTCGTCAGGCGATCAACTACGCGATCAACAAGGAGGCTTTGGCGAAGGTCGCCTTCAGCGGCTACGCCTTCCCGGCGCAGGGGATTATCCCGCAGGGCGTGCTCTATGCCCACAAGATGGACCCTTGGCCCTACGATCCGGCCAAGGCGCGCAAACTCCTCCAGGAGGCGGGGTATCCGAACGGGTTCGAGGCGAGCCTGTGGAGCGCCTACACCACGACCACCGCGCAGAAGGCGATACAATTCATCCAGCAACAATTGGGGCAAGTTGGGATCAAGGTTCAGACCCAGGCCCTGGAGCCGGGCCAGCGCACGGAATGGGTGCAGACCGCCCCCGATCCGAAGACCGCGCGGGTCCGCCTCTACTATGCGGGCTGGTCGTCCTCCACCGGCGAGGCCGATTGGGGCCTGCGTCCGCTGCTGGCGACGGAGGCATGGCCTCCCAAGCTCAACAACACCGCCTATTACAGCAACGCCGAGTTCGACGGCCTGCTCTCCAAGGCCCTGGTCTCGACCGACGACGCGGAGCGGGCCGCCCTCTACGCGAAGGCGCAGGAGATCGTGATGAAGGATGCCCCCTGGGCGCCCCTCGTCACGGAGCAGAACCTCTACGCCACCTCGGCCCGGCTGTCCGGCGTCTACGCGATGCCGGACGGGAATATCGATTCCCGCGACATCGCCGTGGCGCCGTAGCGCCGGGTCAGCCTCCTCCCCCGCGTGGGGAGGAGGTCGGGGCCCGGTCGCCGAGGCCATGCCCCCCGGGTAGACGAAGCCTCACCCCCCCAAGCCGCAGGCATTGGAGCCATGCTGACTTTCCTGCTCAAGCGGCTGTTCGGGCTGCTGCCGACGCTTTTCATCGTTTCGGTGCTGGTGTTCCTGTTCGTGCATCTCCTGCCGGGGGATCCGGCGCGGCTCGCGGCTGGGCAGGATGCCGATGCCCAGACGGTGGCCCTGGTGCGCACCGAACTCGGGCTCGACCAACCCCTGCCGAACCAGTTCGTCCGCTACTTCGTCCACCTCGCGCAGGGGGATTTCGGTACGTCGATCCGCACCCGCCGGCCGGTCTCGGTTGAGATCGCCGAGCGCTTCATGCCGACCCTGCTGCTCACCCTGACCAGCATGGCCTGGGCGGTGGCCTTCGGTTTGGGCATCGGCATCGTCTCCGCCGTCTACCGCAACGAGTGGCCCGACCGGCTCGGCATGACGCTGGCCGTCTCCGGCATCTCGTTCCCCGCCTTCGCGCTGGGTATCCTCCTGATGCAGATTTTCTCCGTCGAACTGGGCTGGCTGCCCACGGTGGGCGCGGAGACGTGGCGCCACTACGTCCTGCCCTCGCTGACCCTCGGCGCCGCCGTGGCCGCCGTGATGGCCCGCTTCACCCGCGCCGCGTTCATCGAGGTGATCGGAGAGGATTACGTCCGCACCGCCCGGGCGAAGGGGCTGAAGGAGCGGCGTGTCATCGCGAAGCACTGCCTGCGCAATGCCCTGATCCCCATCGTGACGATGATGGGCCTGCAATTCGGCTTCCTCCTCGGCGGGTCGATCGTCGTGGAGGCGGTGTTCAACTGGCCCGGCATGGGCCGTCTTCTCGTGGATGCGGTGAACCAGCGCGACTATCCGGTGATTCAGGCCCTCGTTCTCCTGTTCTCCCTGGAGTTCATCCTGATCAACCTCGTGGTGGACGTGCTCTACGGGCTCATCAATCCCACCATTCGCTATCGCTGAGGCGGCCCGTGACCGAACTCCTCGTTCCCGCCGCGCCCCTCGTCGCCCCCGTGCCGACGGCGGTGCGCACGCCCTGGTCCGAGTTCCGGCGCAAGTTCCGCCGCCAGCGGGTCGCGGTTTTGGCGCTGGCCTTCCTCGTCCTCCTCGTGGTGGTCGCCGCCCTCGCCCCCTGGATCGTCCCCTACGACCCGGTGAACGACTTCGACTACGACCGCATCAACGAGGGCCCTTCCTGGGCGCATTGGCTCGGCGTCGATCCCCTAGGGCGCGACATCCTCAGCCGCATCATCGAGGGCGCGCGGATCTCGCTAGCCACGGGCTTCCTCTCGGTCGCCGTGGGCGGCCTCGCCGGGACTGTCCTCGGACTGCTGGCAGGCTACTATGGCGGGTGGTGGGACCGGATCGTCATGCGGATGTCCGATGTGCTGTTCGCATTTCCCGGCATCCTCCTCGCCCTCGGGGTGGTCGCGATCCTCGGCGCCGGCCTCGTGAACGTGGTGGTGGCCGTGTCGGTCTTCAGCGTTCCGGCCTTCGCCCGGCTGGTGCGCGGGACGACCCTCGTCCTGAAGAACACCACCTATATCGAGGCCGCGCGCAGCATCGGCGCCCCGGATCGGACGATCCTGTTCCGGCACATCCTGCCGGGGACGATCTCCGGCATCGTCGTCTACTTCACGATGCGGCTCGGCACCTCGATCATCACGGCGGCGAGCCTCTCCTTCCTCGGCATGGGCGCGCAGCCGCCGACGCCCGAATGGGGGGCCATGCTCAACGAGGCCCGGGCGGACATGGTCTCGGCCCCCCACGTGGCCCTGTTCCCGAGCCTTGCGATTTTCCTCACCGTGCTCGCCTTCAACCTCCTCGGCGACGGGCTTCGCGACGCCCTGGACCCAAAGATCGACCGGCAATGA
>JAKONI010000343.1 GCA_022702015.1 Beijerinckiaceae bacterium
ATCTCGGAGAAGATCCGCACGTCGTAGGCCGAGAGGTCGAGGGTCCGGCCGGAGAGGCCGAGCCAGGCCGGCAGGTCCACGATCTCGTCGGGGCCCCGCTCCACCGGCAGGCCGAAATGGGTGGCCAAGGCATCCGGGTTCGCCCGGCAGCGGCCGGGCAGGACGATCCGCGTCGCGCCCTCAGGGATCTCCACCCGCCGCTTGATGATCTCCTCCGTCATCAGGGCGGCGACCTTCACGCCGGCATCGGCGATGCTCCAGCGGAGGCGGTCGGGCAGGGCGGCGGCGATCCTCTCCAGGCGCGGCCGGGCGAGGCGGCCGGTGATGAAGACGATATGCTCGGGGGTGCTCATGCCGCCCTCCGGCTCAGGACCGGGACCGGACCGCCCGGACCCCAGACCGCGATGATCCCCGGGTAGGAACGTGCGAAGGCGGGGAAGGCCGCATCCACGAGGCCGTCCCGCGACAGCGCGGCGGCATCCAGGCCGGGCGCGGCATCGGCGGACTTCACCAGGATGCAGGCCGGCGCGCCCATCCGCGCGGCGAGCCACAGGGCGAGGCTGTCGGAGGTCACGTCCCAGGTCTCGGGGATGTCGGGATGGCCGGCGCGCAGCAGGGCCGGATCCCAGATCAGCGCCGTCGCGGGATCGACCTCCCAGGGGGCAAGGCTCGGGACTAGACGGTCCTCGATGGCCCGGAGGCGACGCGCCGTGTGGCCCATCGCGTCGAGGGCGCGGCGGTGAGCCTCCGCGTCGGAGAAGCCCTCGGCGACCTGCGCGGCCCGCACCGCGTCGGCATCGGGGCCGCCGCCGGGGACGATCGCGCAGGGGCCGTGCCTCCCGTCCGCCAGGGCGGCGAGGAGGTCCCGCAGGCGCCCAGGGTCCGCCAGCAGGCTGCCCCCGACCTTGACGACACGCCTCACGCCGCGTCCTGCGCATCGGGCCGCAGGGCCCGGACCGCCTCGGCGACCCGCAGGGGATCGATGCCGTTCGTCCGGTCATACCCCCGGCACAGCCCCCCCCGGAACCCGAGATAGTCGGGGCCGGCGGCCGAGAGGGCGGCGATGTCGCCGATCCGCAGGGAGCCCGCCAGACCGCAGAGGAGACCCCGCCCCCGGCAGGCGGCGACGAAGGCGGCGAGGTCGTCCGCGCCGACCAGATCGGGCAGGCGCACGCCCGCCTTGCCGGCGGTATCGATCATCGCCCCGCTGAAGCCCGCCCCGGCGAGGGTGGGCACGAGGCCGGCATCCGGTTCGTCCTCGGCGAAGAGCACGGCGATCACCCGGCCCGGCACCGCCCCCGCGATGCGGGCCAGCGCCGCCGGGTCGCGCCAGAGGGCCCGGCCCACGCCATGCTTGACCCAGTGGGCGCCGGTCCGGGCCATGGCGGTCAGGCCGTCCGCCGAGTCCGCCACGGCGCTGGTCTGCACGGGCGCCCCCCGGAGGCGCCCCATGATCGCGGCGACGGTGGTCGGGTCGAGGGCGCCGAGCGCCCCGCGCTCCGGGTCCTTGGCGTCGATGAGGTCGGCGCCGGCGAGCAAGGCGGCCTCGGCCTCGGCCGGATCGCGCACGCTCACGAGGAGGCGAGGGGGGGAAACAGGTGACACGGTGGGACGCATTCTCGGATCGCCCGCCTTGGCTAGCCCAGAGCGCGCCGGAGGGAAACACGTTTTGTTGGCACGCCGGTCCTGAGGGTCCGGCCGAGGGATCGGGTTTTGCCTTATCCTCGGCTCATCCCGATAGCCTGACCGGAAGGTCGGTCTGTCCTGCCACCCCCCTCATCCTGAGGCGCGGCGAAGCCGGCTCGAAGGAGGGATCCAGGGATCGCGCGGCTGGCTGGAGGCCTCCTTCGAGGCCACCGCTTCGCGGCGGCACCTCAGGATGAGGGGGAGGGATGGGCCGGACGGAGGACCCGGCCCGGTGCCCGCCTCACGACTTGTTGGGAAGCGGCTCGGCCAGGAGGCGGTTCTTCACCACCCAGCGCATGGCATGCGCCCAGGTGTTGTCGTCGTCCGCGCGAATCGTGACCTGTCCGCCCCGCACCAGCTTGCCGGTGGCCGCCTCGGCGATGGTGACGTTGAGGTTGAAGATCTGGTTCGCCCCCCGCTCGGCATAGCCCGTCACCACGAGGTCGGCCCCGAGGCCCTTGGCGATGTCCCCCGCGCAGCCGTTGCACTTGAAGAGCGGACCCTGCTGCTCGACCTCCTTGGCGGCCGGCGCGGTGTCCACGATGTCGAGCCCCGCTTGGTTCCTGAGGGAGGTCTTCAACTCGTCGGTGACGAGGGCGAGCTTCTTCGCGTCCACCGGGCGGAGGCGGCTGCCATAGGTGGCCCCGGGATCGTGCATCTCGATGGGGAAGACCGCCGCCTTCTCGGCGGCGGCGGCCGCACCGGGCCCGACGGCCAGCGCCCCGCAGAACAGGGCCGCGCAAGCCGGCGACAGGTGTCGTCTCGTAGGCATCCGCGTCTCCTCCCATCGCCGCCTCGAAGGGGCGTTCCACATCGTCGCGTGCAGTCAAAGTCGGTCGTCGGGACGCTTTGGCAATGGACGATCCCCTCGACCTGCACCAACTCGTGACCACGTGATCGGTTTTTCCCGCCGGCTTCGCGGAAGCGCAGGTTGAGCCGTCCCCGCCGATGCTGCTAGAGGCCGCATGTATGCAAGATCGTTCCACTGATCGACGACATCGCTGGGGACCTGCTTGGGGATTGCCCGGAGGACTCGCGGTCATCGCGGGGCTCGCCGGGGGTCCCGCCCTGGCGCAGCAGGAGGCGCAGGCGCCTCTCGCCACCACCATCGGCATCATCTTTCGCCCCCAGGAGGCACCGGCCTCCTACGATGCCGAGGCGGTGCCGGAGGATGAGGGCGTCGCGGGCGCCCGCATGGGCATCGCCGACGACAACACCACCGGCCGCTTCATGAAGCAGAGCTTCGCCCTGGAGGAGAAGCCCCTCGCCACCCCTGACGCCGACCCCGTCGCCGCGGCCAAGGAACTGGTGGGCAAGGGCATCCGCTACCTCGTGCTCACCCTGCCGGCCGATCAGGTGCTCAAGGTCGCCGACGCGCTGAAGGGGACGGATGCGGTGGTGTTCAACGCCGGCGCCCCCGACGACCGCCTGCGCGGGGCCGATTGCCGGGCCAACGTGTTCCACGTCCTGCCCTCGCGGGCGATGCTCACCGACGCGCTGGCGCAGTACCTCACGGTGATGCGCTGGCGGAAGCTGTTCCTGATCGCCGGCCCGACCGAGGCCGACAAGGGCTATGCCGACGCGGTGCGCAACTCGGCGCGGAAGTTCAACCTGAAGGTCACGGCGGACAAGCCCTGGACCTTCGGCCCCCTGGCCAAGGCCCGGGGCGACACGCCGACCCGGGCCGAGGCGATGGTCTTCACCCGGGGGCTCGACTACGACATGGCCGTGGTCGCCGACGAGGAGGGCGACTGGGGCGACTACGTCCCCTACCGCACCGTCGATCCGAGGCCCGTGGGCGGCACGCAGGCGTTGACCCCGACCACGTGGTCCCCGGTGCTGGAGACCTGGGGCGCGGCCCAGGCGCAGAACCGCTTCAAGCGGATGGCCGGACGGCTGATGCGGCCCCTCGACTACCAGGCCTGGGTGGCCGTGCGCACCGTGGGCGACGCGGTGACGGCCAAGAAGGCGAACGACCCCGGGACGATCACACCCTTCCTCACCGATCCGGCCTTCGGTCTGCCCGCCTACAAGGGCGTGCAGCTCAGTTTCCGCCCCTGGGACCACCAGATGCGCCAGCCGATCATCGTGGTTCAGCCGAAATCCATGGTCTCGGTGGCCCCGGAGCAGGGCTTCCTGCACCAGCGCACGCCCCTCGATACGCTGGGGGTGGACCTGCCCGAGACGACCTGCAAGTTCCCGTGATCCGCGCCTGCGGCGCCATTCGGCCTCGCATCGTGCGGAGAAGACACTACAATCGGACGTGAGAGGCGCCCCCGACGGCGCCCCAGGGAGGAGAGCGAATGGGCCGCACAGTTGGGGCAGGATGGGGCGCGCTCGCCCTCACGACATGGCTCGCCTCGAGCCTACCGGCCTTCGCCTTCACGGCCTACGTCACCAATGAGAAGGGCAACTCCGTCAGCGTCATCGACACCACCACGATGGCCGTCACGGCCACCTGGAAGGTCGGGCGCCGGCCCCGGGGCGTGACCCTGACGAAGGACGGCAAGGAATTGTTCGTCTGCGCCAGCGACGACGACCGCATCGACGTGCTCGACACCTCGTCCGGCAAGGTCGTGCGCTCCCTGCGTTCGGGGCCTGACCCGGAGCAGTTCATCCTCGCGGCCAGCGGCAACCCGCTCTACGTCGCCAACGAGGACGACAGCCAGGTCACGATCATCGACATCGAGAAGAACAAGGTGCTGGCCGAGGTGCCGGTGGGGGTGGAGCCGGAGGGGATGGGCCTGTCGCCGGACGGGACGATCCTCGTCAACACCTCCGAGACCACCAACATGGCCCACTTCATCGACACCAAGACCTTCCAGGTGATCGACAACGTGCTGGTGGACGCCCGCCCGCGCTTCGCGGAGTTCACGGCGGACGGGAAGTATCTCTGGGTCTCGGCGGAGGTCGGCGGCACGGTCAGCATCATCGATGTCGCCGCCCGGCGGGTGATCAAGAAGATCACCTTCAAGATCCCGAGCGTGAACGACGAGGCGATCCAGCCGGTGGGCATCCGCATCACCAAGGACGGATCGAAGGCCTTCGTGGCGTTGGGCCCGGCCAACCGCGTCGCTGTGATCGATGCCAAGAGCTACGAGGTGCAGAAGTACCTGCCCGTGGGCCAGCGGGTCTGGCAGCTCGCCTTCACCCCGGATCAGAAGCAGATCTTCACCACCAACGGCACGTCGAACGACGTCTCGGTGATCGATGTCGAGGCCGAGAAGGTGGTGAAAAGCATCCCCGTCGGCCTGCTGCCCTGGGGCGTGGCGATCTCGCCGAACTGATTTTCCCGTTTTTTCCCGCCCGCCCTCGACGGAGTGAGAATGCCTTTCCCCGGACAGTCCCTGCGCCGCCTCGTTCCCCTTGCCCTGGCGACGGCGGCCCTGGCCGGGGTGGCGGTCCCCGCCTCGGCGCTGGACCTCACCAAGAAGCGGGAGAACCTGCCCGACCTTGTCCTCGGCAACGACCAGGGCAACGACTTCGTGGTCGAGAACAAGGATATCGAGATCGAGTCGGGCAAGGCCTACCGCCTGCGGATCGTGGCCAAGGGCGGCCAGGAGTACAAATTCTACGCGCCCGAGTTCTTCCGCTACATCTGGCTCAACCAGATCGTGATCGAGCACAAGGAGATCCACGGCGGCGGCCCGCCCGATCACCTGGAGTTCGACGAGCCGGGCGAGATCGCCATCGAGTTCGTCGCGATCAAGCCGGGCGCCTACAAGTGGGAGGCGCGCGGACTGGAATCGAAGGGCATGGCCGGCACCCTGACGGTGAAGTGATGGGCAAGCGTATCGGCCTCGCGGCGCTCCTCGGTCTCCTGCTGACGGCCCCCGCCGTCGCGGCGGACGACGCCTCCTCCTGTGCCGAGGGCATCGGCATGATCCGCGACGCCCTGGCCTCCAATCCCCCGGACGGTGCGGTGCCGAAGCTGAGGAAGGCCCTGCGCAACGCCGAGCGCGAGCAGCGCGAGGGCGAGTTCGACGAGTGCCTCGACGCCGTGGGCGACGCACGCAAGGCGCTGGGCCGATGAGCGACGACGTCCCCGCCCTCCTCGTCGCCGATGTGGGGCACCGCTTCGGCACCCGCGCGGCCCTCGACGACGTGTCGATGCGGGTCGAGCGGGGCACCTTCACCGCGCTGCTCGGCCCGAACGGCGCCGGCAAGACGACGCTCTTCTCGGTGATCACCCGGCTCTACAACAACCAGAGCGGCCGGGTGGCGATCTTCGGCCACGGCCTCGACAGGGAGCCCTCCCGGGCGCTCGCCCGCCTCGGCGTCGTGTTCCAGGCGCGCACCCTCGATACGGACCTCACCGTGGAGCAGAACCTGCTCTACCACGCCAGCCTGCACGGCATCCCCCGCCGGACCGGCAAGGCGCGGATCGGCGAGTTGCTGGAGCGGGTCGGGCTGGCGGACCGTCGCGGCGACAAGGTGCGGACCCTGTCGGGGGGGCAATCCCGGCGGATCGAGATCGCCCGCTCGCTGGTCCATCGGCCGGACCTGCTGCTCCTCGACGAGCCCACCGTCGGCCTCGACCTCGAATCGCGGGCGGGCATCGTCGCCATCGTGCGGGCCCTGGTGCGGGAGGAGGGGCTGTCGGTGCTGTGGGCGACTCATATCTTCGAGGAGATCCGGCCGGAGGACGACGCGGTGGTGCTCCATCTCGGACGCATCGTGGCGCGCGGCACCGCCGGCTCGATCGCGCAGGGGGGCGAGGGGCTGGAGGATGCCTTCCGGCGCCTCGTCGCCGCTCGGGGAAGGCAGGCGGCATGACATCCACCTCGCGCGTCGTCGACCTCGAGACCAAGGTCCAGCCCCGGCACGGCCAACTCGGCCGACTGGATACCGTCGGCTACCTGATCTGCCTCGGCGGCATCGTCCGCCGGGAGTTGCTGCGCTTCTTCAACCAGAAGGAGCGGTTCTTCTCGGCCCTGGTGCGGCCGCTGGTGTGGCTGTTCATCTTCGCGGCGGGGTTCCGCAACACGCTGGGCGTCTCCATCGAGCCGCCGTACCAGACCTACGTGCTCTACGAGGTCTACGTGGTGCCCGGCCTCGCCGTGATGATCCAGCTCTTCAACGGCATGCAATCCTCGCTCTCCATGGTCTACGACCGCGAGGTCGGGTCGATGAAGGTGCTGCTGACCTCGCCCTATCCCCGCTGGATGCTGTTGCTCGCCAAGCTCATCGCCGGGGTCTCGGTGTCGATCGTCCAGGCCTACGCCTTCCTCGCGGTGGCGTATTTCTGGGAGACGGACTTCCCGCCGCTCGGCTACCTCACGGCGCTGCCCGCCTTCCTCGCCGCGGGGCTGATGCTCGGGGCCATCGGCCTCTTCCTGTCGTCGCTGGTGCGGCAACTGGAGAACTTCGCGAGCGTGATGAACTTCGTGATCTTTCCGATGTTCTTCGCCTCGTCCGCCCTCTACCCGCTCTGGCGGATCCGGGAATCGTCCGAGACGCTGTACTGGATCTGCGAGTGCAACCCGTTCACCCACGCCGTGCAGCTCGTGCGCTTCGCGCTCTACCAGCAGCTCGAACCGCTTTCCTGCGCCGTCGTGGTGGGCACCACGCTCGCCTTTTTCGCGATGGCCGTGATCGCCTACGATCCGGGCCGGGGCCTGATGGCCCGGCGCGGGGGCCCGGCCGGAGAAGCCTCATGACCCGACACATCATCCTCGCCGTCCTCCTCCTGTCGGCCACCGCCGCCTCGGCCCAGCCCCGGCCCGATTCGGACTGGCCCTGCGTCCAGCGCAAGGTCGAGACCCTCAGCCCCGGCCAGTTCTGGACCGGCCCCGACATCGCCGCAGCCGGCGACTGGGGCAGCGACAACGACGCCGCCGCCCTCGCCCAGAAGATCGCCTCCCGCCGCACCGACCTGTCCCAGGTCGATCCGCTGCTCGACGACTACGCGGCCAAGCTCGGCACCGACAAGGACGCCAAGGACAAGGCTCTCACCCGCGTCTACGCGGGGGTGTTCGAGGTCATCAACGGCGAGCGCGGCAAGGTGATGAGCGGCATCGCCCGCTACTCCCAGGGCCAGCGCCGCATGGCCGAGCGCATCCGCGACGAGGCGGACAAGATCAGCCAAGTGAAGGACGCCCCGAGCAACGCCGACGCGACGGAGCTTCCCAAGGATCAATCGGAGACGGAAACGAAGTTCGCCTGGGACCGGCGGATCTTCCAGGAGCGCAGCCAGTCGCTCACCTACGTCTGCGAGGTTCCCCAACTCCTGGAGCAGCGGCTCGGCGAGATCGCGCGCAAGATCCAGGCGCATCTCTAAGGGCTTGCCGAATCCTCCCGTCGGGCCTTGCCGAATATACCCTAAGATGCTGAAATCGCTCGATAAAACTGTGGCGAACGAGACACGCGACCCGCGATAGTTCTCGCGGGCGCCGGAATTCACCCCACAAGTCGCCGACGACAATTGCCGGGACCCCCCCGATGCCGCCAACACTGACGTCAAGCCCGAGCCAACGGGTCTGACATCGGGTTTTGAGGGATTTCGGGAATGTCGCTTCGGGTGCTTCGAGGCTGCTTGACGGCATCGGCGTCGATCCTGGCCGGATCGGCGTTCACCGGGCAGGCGGTCGCCCAGCAGGCGGTCACCCTCGGGGAGATCAGCGTCGTGGCGACCTCGCCGGTCGGGGCCGGCGGCGGGAATTCCAGCGCCGTGCAGAATTTCAATCAGGTCGCACCGCTGACGGGCGGGGCGGTGGCCGGCCCGCGCCTCCGGGGCAGCGAGCAGCCCCTCTACAAGATTCCCAGCACCGTCGAGACGGTGACCACCCAGGACATCCAGGCCGACCTCGGCACCAATAACGTCGTCGCGACGCTGGCCCGGCGGACGCCCGGCATCAACATCTCGGATTCGCAGGGCAACTCGAACCGGGTGGACATCACCTATCGCGGGTTCGTCGCCTCGCCGGTGCAGGGGGTGCCGCAGGGGCTCGCCGTCTACCAGAACGGCGTGCGCATCAACGAGGCCTTCGGCGACGTCGTCAACTTCGACCTGATCCCGCCCCAGGCGATCCAGCGGATCGACGTCGTGACCGGCAACCCGGTCTTCGGCCTCAACGCGCTGGGCGGCGCGGTGAACATCCAGATGAAGAACGGCTTCACTTGGCAGGGCACCGAAATCTCGGCCTGGGGCGGCTCGGATGCCCGCACCGCCGGCTACCTCGAATACGGCAAGGTCTCCGGCCCCTGGAGCTTCTACTTCACCGGCGACGGGCTGAACGATCGCGGCTGGCGCTACGAGAGCCCGAGCACGATCGGCCGGCTCTACGGCGACTTGGGCTACCGCACGCAGGATGCCGAGTTCCACCTCATCGGCCTCGCCGCCCGGAGCTTCTTCGGCGCCGCCGCCGCGACGCCGGTGGATTTCACCCGCAACGATCCCCGGGCGATCTTCACCTATCCGCAGACCACCACCACCGAGGTCGGCACGATCCAGCTCACCGGCCGGGTCGACATCTCCCCCACCTGGGATCTGGCCGGCAACGCCTATTTCCGCCGCTTCAGCCAGACCTACGTGGACGGCAACGACGGCAACTTCGAGCAGTGCAGCCGGCAGAGCAGCTTCCGGGGCTTCCTCTGCTATGAGGATGACGGGTTCGACCGGGCCGCCGGCCAGACCCAGCTCGCCTTCCGCAACCAGTTCCTGATCCTCGGCCAGCAGAACCAGCGCGTCCCCTACACCGCCAACGTGCCCTACGGGACGCTCGACGTGACGCGGACCGAGGCCACGGGCTACGGCGGCTCGCTCCAGGCGGCCAACCGCGACCGGGTGTTCGGCTTCAACAACGCCTTCATCGTGGGCGGCAGCATCGACGCAGCGGATTATTCGTTCAAGTCGTCGAGCACGCTCGGCGTCATCAACCCGAACCTGTCGATCACCACCGATCCGAACAACCCGTTCTACGGCACCATCCCCGGTCTCGGTACGCCCTACCTGCGCACGGCGGGGGCGCTCGGCATCGCGCCGAGTTCCGTGAACGGCTCGAACCTCTATATGGGTCTCTACACCCAGGACACCCTGGACCTGACCGACCGGCTCTCCGTGACCGCCGGGGCGCGCCTCAACTTCGCGCGCATCCAGAGCCTCGACCTCACCGGCTTCTCGCCGGACGTGACCGGGACGCACTACTACAACAAGATCAACCCGGTGGCGGGCCTGACCTACCGGTTCTTCGACGCGCTGAACCTCTACGGCAGCTACTCGGAGTCGAACCGGGCCCCGACCCCGCTCGAACTCGCCTGCGCCAACCCCGACCGGCCCTGCCTGCTGCCGAACTCGCTGGTGGCCGATCCGCCCCTGAAGCAGGTCACCGGCCGGACCTACGAGGTCGGCTTCCGGGGCCAGTTGCCGAATACCTATGACGGCGGCGTCATCACCTACAAGATCGGCGCCTTCCGCACCGACCTCTCCAACGACATCCTGTCGCTCGCCACCCCCGGCAACACCGCCCGCGCCTACTTCGTGAACGTCCCCGCCACGCAGCGGCAGGGCATCGAGGTCGGGGCCGAGTACACCGCCGACTACCTGCGGGTCTACGCCAACTACGCCCTGATCGACGCGACCTTCCAGTTCAACGGGACCCTGTCCTCCCCCAACAACCCGCTCGCGGTCGATGGGGCGATCCAGGTCACCCGGGGCAACCAGGTGCCGCTGGTGCCGAACCACCAGATCAAGGCCGGGTTCGACTATTACATCACCCCGCAATGGCAGGTGGGTCTCTACCTGCAGGCGTTCTCGTCCTCCTACTTCCGGGGCGACGAGTCGAACCTGAACCGCAAGCTGCCGCCCTACTACGTGATGAACTTCCAGACGAAGTACCAGGTGACGAAGAACCTCGAGGTCTTCGGCCTCATCACCAACCTGACCAACAACCGCTACGCCACGTTCGGCACCTTCGCCGAGCCGGGAGCCGTGGCCGGCAACCTCTCGATCAACGATCCGCGCACGACGACCCTCGCGCAGCCGCTCTCGGTCTATGGCGGGTTCCGCTACGCCTTCGGCGCCGATCCGGTGCCGATGTCGCCGGAGCCGATCATCCGCAAGTATTGAGGGACATCCCGAGGATATCCCAAGGACATTCAAGGGCCGCGCATCGCGGGATGCGCGGCCCTTGCCCTGTGCCCTCGGGCTGTCTCGACCCCTGGCGCGGCGTCCTGTCTCGGGAACGCAGCCGCGCCTACCGCGTCAGCGTCCCGCAGGCGTGCCGGCCGATATGTCTTTGCCGAGCCGCCATCGGGAGTACGCCCATGAAGCTTCGCCTCGCCCTTGTCCTCGCCACGATGGCAACCGCCGTCGGCGGTCAGGCCCTCGCCACGCCCTGTGCCGACGAGGTGAGCACCCTCGAGCGCCGCCTCAATAGCGCCGGAGCGGCCGAGGTCACCGGCAAGACGCCCCCCGGCGGTACGACCTCGTCGGGATCCGACAAGGCGCTGGCCACCCCGCCCAAGCTGGTCCCGAGCGACGCGAGCGTGAAGCCGACCGCCTCCGGTGTCGAGGAGGCCAAGAAGCTCGTCGCCCAGGCCGCCGAGCAGGACAAGGCGGGCAAGGCCGAGGAGTGCCGCCAGACGATCATGAAGGCCAAGGAGAAGGCCGGGGCGCTGCCGTAGCCGATTCTCCGCCTCTGGGCTTGGCCGGAGAAGTCCTTTGTCCTCCCACCCTTGCCCCATCCTGAGAGCCTGACCGGAACGTCCCTGCTTCCCGCCCTCGCCCTCATCCTGAGGTGCGGCGACAGCCGCCTCGAAGGAGGGCTCCAGGGATCGCGGCGGGTTCTGGAAGTCTCCTTCGAGGCCACCGCTTCGCGGCGGCACCTCAGGATGAGGGCGAGGGGAGGAGGAAAGGGGACTTTCCGGCCGGGCTCTCAGGATGAGGGCCGGGGTGGGACGTCTGTCGCAGCGCCCCCCAACCGAGAAGGAGGGCCGTCTCCGCAGCGGGGCATGGCCCGCTCAGCGGACCGCCTCAGCTCCGGGCGAAATCCCGCCGGTGCTCGCCGAGGATGCGCCGGATGGTCCCCGCCTCGGAGCGGTAGACCAGTGTCTCGGTCTGGATCCGGTCCTGCCGGAACCGCACGCCCCGCAGGAGCGACCCGTCCGTCACCCCCGTCGCGGCGACGATCACATCGCCGCCCGCGAGGTCGGTCAACTCGTATTTCCGGTCGAGGTTGGTGATGCCCATCTCCTGCGCCCGGCGTCGGCGCTCCGGGGTGTCGAGGATCAGCCTGCCCTGCATCTGACCGCCGATGCAGCGCAGGGCCGCCGCCGCCAGCACGCCCTCCGGCGCCGCGCCCGTGCCCAGGTAGATGTCCACGCCGGTCTCGTCCGGGCTGGCGGTGAAGATGATACCGGCGATGTCGCCGTCGGTGATGAGGCGCACGGCGGCGCCGGCCTCGCGCACCTCGGCGATGAGCGCGGCGTGGCGGGGCCGGTCGAGGATCAGGGCGGTGATCTGGTCCGGCGGGCAGCCCTTGGCCTGGGCGAGGGCGCGGATGTTCTCGGCGGGGCTGGCGTCGAGATCGACGAGGCCGCTGCGGAAGCCGGGCCCGATGGCGATCTTCTGCATGTATACGTCCGGCGCGGCCAGGAGCGATCCCCGCTCGGCCATCGCCATGACGGCGATGGCGCCGGGCATGTCTTTGGCGCAGAGCGTCGTGCCCTCCAGGGGATCGACCGCGATGTCCACCTCCGGCCCGTCGCCGGAGCCGAGGCGCTCGCCGATGAACAGCATCGGCGCCTCGTCGCGCTCGCCCTCGCCGATCACCACCGTTCCGCTGATCGGCAGGGCGCCGAGTTCGGCGCGCATGGCATCCACCGCCGCCTGGTCGGCGGCCTTCTCGTCACCCTTGCCCCGCAGGCGGGCAGCTGCCACGGCGGCGCGCTCCGTCACGCGGGCCAGTTCGAGGGCGAGCGTCCGCGGCACGGGTTGCGGACGCGGCGTTCCGGTCTCGGTCATGATTTCCTGTCCCTCAGCCGGCACCGATCTTCGCGTCGGATCCCGGTCCGTCTCAGTGCTGCGCCACGGCGAGCACCGCTTTCACCTATATCAGGACGCCCCTCCGCCTGAATATTCGCTGTCCGCCCGCGCGCCGCGGCTCATTCGCGCTCGATGCGGATGACTTGCGGCGGCTCGGCCAGGAGACCGTCGGCGGCGATGGCGTCCAGCGCCTCACGGATCGTCCCCTCCGTGGCGGCGTAGGTGATCAGGACGAGGGGCACCGGCCGGCCGGACCGCCCGCGCGGATCGCTGCCCGCATCCTCCACCCGGCGCTGGAGGATGCTCTCCAGGGAAATCTCGCGCTCGGCCATGCGCTGCGCGACGCCCGCCGCGACGCCCGGCCGGTCGTGGACGGTGAGGCGGATGTAATAGCCGCCCTCGTGCCGCTGCATCTCGGCGCGGGCGGGAGCCGCCATCCCCCCGGCACTGATGCCGAAGGTCGGACGCACGATGCCCCGGGCCACGTCGGCGATGTCGCCGAACACGGCGGAGGCCGTCGCCTCACCCCCGGCTCCGGGGCCGATCAGGGTCAACTCGCCCACGGCGTCGGCATCGATGGTCACGGCGTTGGTCACGCCCATCACCTGCGCGATCGCCGAGGATTTCGGCACCATCGTCGGGTGGACGCGCTGCTCGATCCCCGCCGGGGTCGCCTGCGCGACGCCGAGGAGCTTGATGCGGTAGCCGAGTTCGTCGGCCATGCGCAGGTCCAGGGGCTGCACCCGCGAGATGCCCTCCACCGAGACGCCGTCCGCATCGACCTGCGTGCCGAAGGCGAGGCTCGTGAGGATCGCGAGCTTGTGCGCGGTGTCGAAGCCCTCGACGTCGAAGGTCGGGTCGGCCTCGGCGTAGCCCAGCGCCTGCGCGTCCTTCAGGCAGGCCTCGAAGGTCAGGCCCTCGCGCTCCATCCGGCTGAGGATGTAGTTGCAGGTGCCGTTGAGGATTCCGTAGACGCGCTCGACCTTGTTCCCCGCGAGCCCTTCCCGCAGCGCCTTGATCACCGGGATGCCGCCCGCGACCGCCGCCTCGTAGGTGAGCGCCACGCCGGCCTTCTCGGCGGCGGCGGCCAGCGCCGCGCCGTGCTTGGCCAGCAGCGCCTTGTTGGCGGTGACGACCGGCTTGCCGGCCTCCAGCGCCGCCTCGACGGTGGCCTTGGCCGCGCCCTCGGCGCCGCCCATCAATTCGACGACGCAATCCACGGACGCCGAGCGGGCGAGCGCCACCGGATCGTCGAACCACTCGACGCCCGCGAGGTCGATGCCGCGATCCCGCGAGCGGTCGCGGGCCGAGACGGCGGTGACGGTGACGTCGAGGCCGGAGGCGAGGAGCGCCTCCCGGCGGCGGCCGATCATGCGGACGAGGGCCGCGCCGACGGTGCCGAGACCGGCGACGCCGATGCGAAGAGACTGCGACATGGGACCTTCCGTGCCCGCGGGCGTCGGCTCCCGTGCCGCGCCTCCCGCGATGCGAGGGTCATCGCCCGCGGCGCGGAAATCTGCAAGCGTTCCCACGCATGGCGGAATCGGCTTGTCACCCGGTCGCGAAGGCCCGATGACGGGCCGCCTGCCGGATGAGGCCGATGCGTATCAGCACCTGGAACGTCAATTCGATCAAGCAGCGGCTGCCGCACCTGCTCGGCTTCCTCGATGAGGCGAAGCCCGATGTGGTGTGCCTGCAGGAGCTGAAATGCCAGGACGAGGCCTTCCCCCGCGCCGAGGTCGAGGCGGCGGGCTATGCCGTCGAGACCCTGGGGCAGAAGGCCTATAACGGCGTCGCCCTGCTGGTGCGGGCGCCGCTCGTGCTGTCCGAGATCCGCCGGGGCCTTCCCGGCGACGAGGAGGACGTGCAGGCCCGCTACATCGAGGCGCTGATCGGCGGCGAGGATCTGGCGCCGGTGCGGGTCGCCTCGATCTACCTGCCGAACGGCAACCCCGTCGACAGCCCGAAATACCCCTACAAGCTCGCCTTCCTCGAACGGCTGCGGCTCCATGCGAGGGCGCTGGCGGAGGCCGAGATCCCGGTGGTGCTGGCGGGCGATTACAACGTCATCCCCGAGCCGGAGGACGCAGCCGATCCGGAGGCATGGCGCAGCGACGCCCTGTTCCTGCCCGCCTCCCGCGCGGCGTTCCGCGCCCTGCTCGCCGATGGCTACACCGACGCGATCCGCGCCTGCGACCCGCGCGACGGGCTCTACACGTTCTGGGATTACCAGGCCGGCTGCTGGCCCCGGAACCAGGGCATCCGCATCGACCATCTGCTGCTCTCGCCGCAGGCCGCCGACCGACTTATCTCCGCCTCGGTGCAGAAGCACCTGCGCGGCCTCGACAAGCCTTCGGACCACGTCCCCGTGACCGTCGAGCTGGCCCGCACCTGACACAGCCAGAGGACACGATGATCGTCTACGGAACCAGCATCTCGCCCTACGTCCGGAAAGTCCTCGTCTCCCTCTACGAGAAGGGCGTGCCGTTCGAGCACAAGCCCGTCCCCTTCCACGCGGACGATCCGGGCTTCCAGGCGGCGAGCCCCAC
>JAKONI010000385.1 GCA_022702015.1 Beijerinckiaceae bacterium
GTGTCGCGGGCATTGGCCCCCGCCGAACTGGCGATCGCGAACTGGAAGGGGTTCGTGGGCGCCCGCCAGAGTTGGGCGCGGCTGACGCGCGTTCTGGCACAGCAACCGTTCCAGGCGGCGCGGCATATCCTGCCCGCGCCAAAGGACCGGTTGACGGTCGAGAGCATCAGCGCCGGCCCTCCTGGATCGTTGGATCCCACGGTGCGGGACGTGTCGTTGGGTTTGCGTGCCGGTCAGGCCCTCGGCGTCATCGGCCCGTCGGCATCCGGTAAGTCGACCCTGGGCCGTGTGCTCGTGAAAGTCTGGCCGCCGCTGCGCGGGAAGGTCCGGCTCGACGGGGCCGCCCTCGACCAGTGGACCCACGCCGATCTGGGGCCGCATCTCGGCTACCTACCGCAGCAGGTCGCGCTGTTCGCCGGCACCATCGCGCAGAACATCGCCCGGTTCGAGCCGAATGCGCCAAGCGATGCCGTGACGGAGGCAGCCCGCGCCGCCGGAGCCCATGACCTGATCCTGCGGCTCCCCGAAGGCTATGACACGCGCATCGGGCAGGATGGGATCGGACTCTCGGCCGGTCAGGCCCAACGTATCGGGTTAGCGCGGGCGCTCTATGGATCTCCCTTCCTCGTGGTGCTCGATGAGCCGAACGCCAACCTCGACACCGAAGGGGAGGCCGCCCTCACGCGGGCGATCACCGGTGTCTGTTCGCGGGGCGGCATCTGCGTCGTGATCGCCCACCGACCGAGCGCCCTCGCGGCGGTCGATCTCGTCCTGGTGATGAGCGAGGGGCGGGCTGTCGCCTTCGGGCCCCGCGACGAGGTGTTGCGCCAGGTCATGCGACCCGTCGCGGCGGTGCCGGAGCCAATTCCCGAATTGTCCCACGTCCCGCCGCGCGAACCGGCGCTCCGGGGGCGCGCGTGATGCTGGGTCTGCCGTCCCATCCCGCCGACACGGCGATCTATCCCGGCGGCTCGGGGGCATCGGTGCGACGGCACCTCGTCCTCTCGGCGTGGTTGATCGCCGCCCTCGTCCTCGGCGTGGGGGGATGGGCCACCTTCACCACTTTCTCGGGCGCGGTGATCGCGCCGGGGCAACTCGTGGTCGAGTCCGAGGTGAAGAAGGTCCAGCATCCCGTCGGTGGCGTGATCGGCGCGCTGCTCGTGCATGAGGGCGACCACGTGAAGGCCGGGGACGTTCTCGTCCGCCTGGACGGGACCCAGGCCCGGGCCAACCTCGACATCGTGCGCAAGGCCCTCAACGAACTCAGCGCCCGCCGCGCCCGGGACGAGGCGGAGCGGGATAACGCCGCGACGGTCGTGTTCCCACGTGAACTCCTGGCGCAACGGGACGACAGCCCGGACGTGGCGGCTTTGCTCGACGGGGAATCCCGCCTCTTCGCCGCCCGGGTCGCCGGGCGCGAAGGCCAGCGCGCCCAACTCAGCGAGCGCGCGGCACAACTCACGGAGGAGATCACCGGCCTCACCGAGCAGGCGGACGCCAAGCGCCGGGAGATCCGGTTGATCGGTGACGAGTTGAAGGGCGTGCGTGAGCTTTACGCCAAGAACCTCGTCCCCCTGTCACGGGTGACGGCCCTGGAGCGCGACGCCGCGCGGCTGGAGGGCGAGCGCGGTCAACTCGTCGCCTCTGTCGCGTCGGCCCGGGGCAGGATCGCCGAAACACGGCTGCAAGTCCTGCAGATCGATACCGAGATGCGCACCGATGTGAGCAAGGATCTCGCGGAGATCCGGGGCAAGTGGGCGGAACTGGTCGAGAAGCGCGTGTCGGCGGAGGATCAGCTGAAGCGGATCGAGATGCGCAGCCCCCAGGACGGCGTCGTCTATCAAATGACCGTCCACACCGTCGGCGGCTTGGTGGTTCCCTCGGAGCCGGCCATGCTCATCGTCCCCAACGCCGACGCCCTGGTGGTCGAAGCCAGGATCCAGCCCCAGGATATCGACAGCGTGCGCCTCGGCCAGCCCGCGCTCCTCAGGTTGACCGCGTTCAATGCCCGGACGACCCCCGAAATCGACGGCACGGTGGCCCGCGTCTCCGCCGACGTGACCGCCGATTTGAAGACGGGCCTGACCTTCTACACCGTGCGGATCGCGATCTCCCCGCAGGAGAGGGCGAGGCTCGGATCGGAGGTCCGCCTTGTTCCGGGAATGCCTGTCGAAGTCCACCTCCGTATCGGAGACCGGACCGTGCTGAGCTACCTGACCAAACCTCTCCTCGATCAGATCGCGAAGGCGTGGCGCGAACGCTGACGCGCCACGCATGAACCGTTTCCCTGGGACCCGCCGAGGGGGAGACGGCTGGCGGCCGATTATCTGGCCTCCGTTTCCACCTTTGGGCTTGGTGCATCGCGGGCAGCCGATGATAGGCTCTCGCCCGAACACGGTAAGCCCATGCGTTCGCGTGGGGGGTTCACCCGGGAGAGAACGGTATGTCGGAACTTGCCACCCTACGCGGCCTCTCCGGCCTCAGCCCGGAGCCTGCCCCCCTCAACGGTTCGGCCCTCGTGATGATCGACCTGCAGAACACCTATCGCGAGGGTGTTATGAAGCTCGAAGGCGTGGAACCCGCGCTTCGCGAAGCCGCGGCCCTTCTCGGGCGCGCCCGTGAGGCCGGTATCCCGATCTTTCACATCCAGCACAATGCGGGGCCCGGCTCGCCCTACGACGTTCGGGCGGCGATCGGCCGGATCAGCGACGAGGTTGCCCCGCAGGGCGATGAGCCGGTGATCACCAAAAGCTATCCGAACGCATTCACCGGCACCGATCTGCAGGCGCGATTGGAGGCGGCGGGGTTGAAGGACCTCGTCTTGGCCGGATTCATGACGCACATGTGCATCAACTCCACCGCGCGGGGTGCCTACAGTCTCGGGTTCCGGCCGACCGTCGTCGCCGCCGCCACGGCCACCCGTGACCTCCCGGCGCCGGATCATTCGGTGATCTCCGCCGCGCAGCTTCAAGTCGCGAGTTTGGCGGCCCTTGCCGACCTCTTCGCCGTGATCGCCCCGAAGCAGAGCGATATCCGGGGCTGATTGGCCTTCAACGGACTGAGGCGGGGCGGTCTCCGGGCCGCCCTTCCTGTTTCCGCGTGGTGGATTTTTCGTTCAACCGGCGGGGGGTTTGCGACCCGGCGAACGGCCCCCGCCATCGATTGAGGCCGCGTCGACCTCGGAGGACGCTCCGATTCCGCTTCACCAGATCCGGTAGAATCAGCAAGGGTGACTTGCGGCGGCGATGCCATTGGTAACGGTGACGTGAACTTCTCAGCAGTAAAGGAATGATTCATCAATTCGCGCGCTAAAAGCGATGATTGGGTAGGGATCAGGCCCCATAAAACCAATCCGCCACACGTATCGGTGAGGATGAGTGAGGCGAAAAAGCGTGTCACCTGTGCTGCTGGTTCGGTCGCTGTTCGGCTCGCGTTCCATCCTGGCGCCCATCGCCTACTTCATGGTTTTGAGCGCCATGATCGCCACCGGCGCGACACTGCTCATCGCCGATATGTATCGGCAGGCGGTCCAGGACGTCGAGCGCAGCATGGTCGGGCTGTCCAGGGTCCTGGCCGATCAGGCTGATCGCTCCCTGCAAGCCATGGAGCTGGTCCAGGAAGCGATCATCCAGGACCTGCAAGACGCACATGTCGGTGGGCCGGAAGACTTCGCGGTGGTAGCCGCGCGACAGGACCTCCATACGTCTCTCCGCGCCCGCATCGCGGCGCTGCCGCAGGTCAACGCCATCACGATCGTCGATGGCGACGGCAAGCTTCTCAACTTCAGTCGCTACTGGCCGATCCCCGACGTCAACATCGCGGACCGGGATTACTTCCGGGCGCTCGTCGCCGATCCCAAGCTCCAACGCTTCATCAGCGAGCCGGTGCAAAATCGCGGCAACGGCGCATGGACAATCTACGTCGCCCGAAAGGTGACGGCCGCCGACGGTCGTTTCCTCGGCCTCGTGCTCGGGGCGGTGGAACTCGGCTATTTCGAACAGCTCTATCGGCAGATCACGCCGTCCGATGACGCCGTGGTTTCGGTCTTTCGCAACGACGGCATGCTGCTCGTGCGTCATCCCCGCCGGGACGGCGCCGTCGGCAGGGTTTTCCCAACGACCGGCGCGGCGCTGATCGCGACGATGGACCCGATGGGCGGCTTCCTCCGTAACGTCAGCCCGATCGACAACAAGGAGCGCCTCATCGCCACGCGGGCGCTGACCCGCTACCCCCTGATCCTGAGCTTCAGCCGTACGACGGAGGCGAGCCTCGCCCCGTTTCGGAGGCAGGCCATCGTCCTGGCCGCCGGTGCAGCCCTGCTGATCGCCTGCCTCGGCACCCTGTGGTTGCTGGTATTGAGGCAAGCCCGCGCTGAACGGCGCATCGTGGGGGCGGAAGAGCGTGCCCGTGGCGAGCAGAACCTGCGCGCGCAATACGAACGCTTCGGCGTCGCCCTCGACAACATGGCGCAAGGCCTCTGTCTCTTCGACGGCGACAGGCGGCTGGTCGTGATGAACGAACGCTTCGCCAACTTGTATGCCGTCCCGCCCCGCCTTCAACGGCCCGGCACATCGTCCGACGAACTCCGGCGCCTCGTTCTCATGCAACAGGGGGGATCCGCAGCGGACTGGGACATCGTCATCTCCCCTCCGGTCGCGGACGGCTCGCCGCAATCCGCCACGGTCGTCCGTCTGGCCGACGAACGCGAGATCAGCGTCCTCCGCGCCGGCGTGCCCGGTGGTGGGTGGATCTGTACGCACGAGGACGTCACGGCCCTGCGCCGTAGCGAGGAGCGCGTGCGCTTTCTCGCGCGGCACGATGCTTTGACCAGACTGCCGAACCGCGTGCAGTTCGAGGAGGTGGTCGCACGGGAACTCGCGACCTGCGCCAAGACGGGGGCGGAGCTGGCGCTGCTCTGTCTGGATCTCGACGGCTTCAAGCAGGTCAACGACCTGTTCGGTCATCCCACCGGTGACCGCATCCTCCAGGAGGTCGCGGCCCGCCTGCGCGGGCTTCTCGGCGAACGTTGCATTGCCGCTCGCCTCGGCGGCGACGAGTTCGCCGTGCTCGCCGCCGGACTCAACGAAGTGAAGACGCCGGCGGCGGCCGCGCAAGCGGTCATCGATGCCCTCGGCGCCTCGTACTTCGACGGCGGGCGTTGGATCGACATGGGCTGCAGTATCGGTATCGCGACGTTCCCGCGTGATGGGGCCGCCTACGAGCGACTTCTATCAGCATCCGACATGGCGTTGGTCCAAGCCAAGGCCACGGGCAAAGGACATTACTGCTTTTTCGATTCGACGATGGACGTGGCGGCGCGCGAGCGCCACCAGTTGGCGTTGGATCTCCGCGCCGCTATCGGCACGGGGCAGTTGGAGTTGCATTACCAACCGCAATTCGCGCTCGTGTCGAACGACGTCTGCGGCTTCGAAGCTTTGCTCCGGTGGACCCATCCGACGCGGGGGCTCATTCCGCCGACCGAGTTCATTCCGCTGGCGGAGGAAACCGGGCTCATCCTGCCCCTCGGTGAGTGGGTGCTGAGGGAGGCTTGCCGTGAGGCGGCCTCGTGGGCGCGCCCCCTCGATATCGCCGTCAATCTCTCCATCGCCCAGTTCCGGCAGGGCGGCCTGTGCGAGTCGGTCCGTGCCGTGCTCGAGGAGACCGGGCTGCGGCCGAACCGCCTCGAACTCGAGGTGACGGAGAGCCTGTTCCTGAAAAGCTCGGCCCGCTCGCAGGATGCACTCCATGATCTCAAGGGACTGGGGGTGCGCATCTCGATGGATGATTTCGGAACGGGCTACTCCTCGCTCGCGACGCTGCAGACGTTTGCCTTCGACAGGATCAAGATCGACCGGTCGTTCGTGGCGCAAATCGGCTTGACGACGAAAGGCAGCGCGATCGTCCGCGCCATCATCAGCCTCGGTGAAAGCCTGGGAGTCGCGGTGATTGCCGAGGGCATCGAAACCGAGGAGCAGCTCGCCTTCCTGCGGCAGCATGGCTGCGGGGAGATCCAGGGCTATCTGCTCGGTCGGCCGCTGCCCATCGCGGCGTACCGTTCAATTACCACGCCCACGGATGATCTTCGCGTCGCGTGAGGGCCCCATGGTGGGTGCGCCGGCCCGGAGGATGACGATGACAGCCGCCTGTCGTCCCCATGCCAAGTCTTCGCCTCGTCAACGGATGGAGCCGGAGGCTAGGAGGGTCTGGTAAGCCGGGTCAACCGGCGACGACCTGTTCGGGAGGAACACATGACGCCGGCCCTGTCTCGCGGCCTCGCCGCCGCGGCCGCATGCCTTGGGCTCGGTGCCCTCGCATCACCGCCGGCCGTGGCCCAGGAAACCCAGGCGACCGCCGCCCCGCCGCCGACCGTCCAGACCGACAAGGGCTCGGCCCTCTACGGGCGACCGGACGGGACCAGCGCGGCCAAGCTCGCCCCCGTCGCCGGACCGCCGCTGCCGACGCCCGCCGCCAAGTTGCCCCTCGATAAGCTGAAGGTGGCCGATGGCTTCAAGGTGGAGGTCTATGCCAGCGGCCTCGCCAACGCCCGCTCGATGACCCAGGCGCCGGACGGGACCCTGTTCGTCGGCACCCGGACCGTCGGCCGGGTCTACGCCGTGCTCCCGCAGGCCGGGCCGAACGGAACGCACGAGGTCAAGACCATCGCCTCGGGCCTGCACCGTCCCAACGGTGTCGCCTTCCATGACGGGGCCCTGTACGTGGCCGAGCTGTCGAAGGTTTCGCGCTACGACGACGTTCTCAACCATCTGGACGGCGGCCAGACGCCCCAACTCGTCTACGACGACCTGCCCAAGGACGAGGCCCATGGCTGGAAGTTCATCGCCATCGGGCCGGACGACAAGCTCTACGTGCCGGTTGGCGCGCCCGGCAACATCCAACTTCCGCCCGACACCCATGCGCAGATCCGGCGGATGGACCTCGACGGCAAGAACGCCGAGGTGATCGCCCGGGGCGTCCGCAACTCCGTCGGATTCGATTGGAATCCGGCGACGAAGCAACTCTGGTTCACCGACAATGGTCGAGACTGGGTGTCGGAGGACATCCCCAACGACGAACTCAACGTCCTGACGGCGCCGGGCAAGCAGCATTTCGGCTACCCGTTCTGCCACCAGGGGACCTTCACCGACCCCGAATACGGTTGGGGTCATTCCTGCGGCGAGTTCACCGCGCCCGCCGCCCTGCTCGGACCGCATACGGCCTCGCTTGGCATGCGCTTCTACACGGGGACGCAGTTCCCGGACGCCTACCGGGGCGCGATCTTCATCGCGCAGCACGGTTCGTGGAACCGCACGACCAAGCTCGGCGGGGATGTCCTGGTCGCCAAGCTTGGGTCCGATGGAAAGGTCGCCTCGACCGAGCCGTTCCTGACGGGCTTCTTGCAGGACAACAGGTATGTCGGGCGTCCCGTCGACGTGCTCGTCGCCACGGACGGCTCGCTCCTCATCTCGGACGATTACAACGGCGCCATCTACCGCGTGAGCTACGCCAAGTGAGGCGCCTCCCACGGGTGCTGCGGACGTTGCCCGGGTTCGGCATTATCCTGGCGGGGGCCGCTTTTGCGGCCCCGAACCCGGCGGCCGACGCCTCGGGACCGGAGCGGCTCACCGCCTGTGTCGCTTGCCACGGCGCCAGAACCTCCTCGACCGAGGGCGTGCCGTCCCTCGGGGGGCAGCAGGCCGATTACGTCGTCACGCAGCTCTTCCAGTTCCGGGAGAAGCAGCGGGAGGCGGCGCCGATGAACGACATCGCCGCCGGATTCTCGGACGACGACCTTCGGGCCTACGGTGAGGCGATCGCGGCGCTGCCAGCTCCGGGTTGGTCCGGTCCGCCTGCGGATGTGGCGCTGAAGGAACGGGCTCAGGCGGCGATCGCGAAGCACAAGTGCGTGTCCTGTCACGGTGCCGACCTCGCGGGTCGGGATGCGATTCCGCGCATCCGGGCCCAGCGGGAGGAGTACCTCGCGGCGGCGCTTACCGCTTACAAGTCGAACACCCGGCCGGGCTACGACCCGGCCATGAACGAGGTCGCACAGGACCTCAAGGACGACGAGATCCGCGATCTCGCCGCCTACATCGCGACGCTCTGAGGTGGCGGGCGGAACGGTCCTTCCGGCTGCGCCATCGGAACCTTGATACGGCACTACGACGGGGCTGGAGACGACGATGGCCGCATCAAAAGTGAAGAGCCCCTGGGCCCGGACATTTCGCGCGTATCTGGGGCGGGTGATGGTCGCAGCAGCCCTCTCCGGGGCACCGGTGGCCTGGGCTCACGGGCCGGACGCGCCACCGCATCACCTCTACCAGGTCGGCGACCTGCCGCTGGAGAACGGTGGGACGATCAAGGACTTCGCCATCTCGTATGTGACCCAGGGGACGCTGAACGCGGACAAATCCAACGCGATCCTCATGGTCACGGCGATCGGCGGCAACCATCACCGGATCGACTTCCTCATCGGGCCCGGCAAGGCGCTCGATACGGACCGGTATTTCATCATCGCCACCGACGCGATCGGCAACGGTCTCACCACCAGCCCAAGCACCAGTTCGAGCCAGCATGGGATCGCCTTTCCGCACTTCACGATCCGCGACATGGTCCAGAGCCAGAAGCTGCTCCTCGACCACCTCGGCATCGTCCACCTCGTCGCGGTGGCCGGGGCCTCGATGGGTGGCATGCAGGCGTTGCAATGGGGCGTAAGCCACCCGGACGCCATGGACGCGCTCGTGGCGCTGACCCCGATGGCCCGCACCGCCCCCTGGTCGATCGCCGTCAACGAAGCGACCCGCAAAGCGCTGATGCTCGACCCCGCCTTCAAGGACGGGGCCTACGACCGGCAGCCGGAACTGGGCTGGCGCCTGCGAGCCGACATCCTGCAAGTGCTCGCCGCGCGCACACCGGACGCCCTGCGGTCCATCGCTCCGATGCCGCTCGACATCCTTCCCTGGATCAAGACCCAGGAAGACGCGGTGCTGAAGTCCGGCTTCGACGCCAATGACTGGATCGCGCAGACCTGGGCCTACGACCGGCACAACATCGGTGACACGCCGGGTTTCTCCGGCGACCACCTGAAGGCCCTCGCCGCAGTCAAGGCGCGGACGCTCATCATCACCGGCGGCAACCTCGATCTCTACAATCCCGTGGAAGAGGCGCGAGAGGCCGGCGCCTACATTCCGCAAGCCAGCGTCGTCGCCGTCCCCTCGGTCCAGGGCCACACGACCGCCACCGCCACCAAGGCGGCGGACGTCGACTTCATGAACCGCACGGTGCGGGACTTTCTGATGAGCGTCGGGCCACGCAGGCCGTAAAGACGCCGTCCGGCACATCACGCTTGCCGGACGCCGGGCACCATAGCGGCACACAACGCTAAGTGTCAGCCGCGCTGGCCAAAGACGACGGGGCTAATTCAGACATTATCGCGGGCCGGAGCCGGCACCCGATCCGTACCTGGTATTGGAGATTTTAAGTATAGGTGGCGCGCCCGAAAGGATTCGAACCTCTGACCCCCAGATTCGTAGTCTGGTGCTCTATCCAGCTGAGCTACGGGCGCCTGAGCCGCGGCGGCGATGGTTGCGCGCCGGGACTGACGGGCTTCTAGT
>JAKONI010000394.1 GCA_022702015.1 Beijerinckiaceae bacterium
CCCGGCGCATCTGCGATTCCACGCAAAAACCCTGGCGGCGCCGGACGGGCGGTATGCGCCGTTGAGCGACCTTGTGGCAGGCAGCGGCGGCGACCGCATCACGACACTGGCCGAGTTCGTCCCGCCAGGCAGCGGGAAAAAGGCCCTCGACGCCATGCGGGCCGGGCGGATCGCCCTGAAGAGCGGAGGCGCCGATACGCTGTCTTGGGCCTTCGGGGCGCAGTTCGCCGAGGTGCATGTGCATGGCGAGACCGGTGAAATCCGGGTGGCTCGCCTCACGGGCGCCTTCGCGGCCGGCCGCATCCTCAACCCGCTGACGGCCCGCAGCCAGCTCGTGGGCGGGATGCTGTGGGGACTCGGCTCGGCGCTGCTCGAGGAAACCGTGGTTGATGCCGGGCACTACCGCAACGACGACCTGGCCGAGTACCTCGTGCCGACCTTCGCCGACACGCCGGCGATGGAGGCCATCCTAGTGCCGGACGCGGATACGGAGGTGAACCCGCTCGGCCTGAAAGGCTTGGGCGAGCTCGGCATCATTGGCGTCAACGCCGCGATCGCCAACGCTGTGTTCAACGCTACCGGCAAACGATTGCGGCGGCTGCCAATCCGAATTGAATCACTCGAATAGCGTGCTTGTTCGCCCGAAGGCACGACGCAGCCCCGCGCCTGAAGGTCTGCGGGGCTTTGGTTGTCCGGATAACTGCAGAGGGCCCAGGCCCGTCTCGCCTCAATAGGTCGCGAAGATCTCGGCGATGGCGGCGGGGTCGCGCGTCGTCGTGAGGGCGAGCGCGAGCAGTATACGGGCCTTCTGCGGGGTGAGGTTGTCGGCGCTCAGGATGCCGCGTTCGGCGAGCCGGGTGGTAAGGGGGACGACTCCACTTCCTGCGCGCGTCGACTGCACGACGATGACGCCCGCGGAGACCGCATCTTCGAGGGCATCGGCTTCCGCTGGCGGGGTCATGCCAGGCGCAAGACCAGCGGAGACGATGCCTCGTGCTCCAGCGGCGACGAAGGCCCGCACCGCCGTGCCGTCGGCGTCGGCATGGGCATAGGACACGTCCACACGCGGGAGCGTGGAGCGGTCGCGGATATCGAAGGGTGTCCCGGGGGCATGACGACGCTCGGAGCGGCGATAGTAGTGCACCGCCGCGCCGTCGATCTGCCCGAGGGCGCCGAAATCGAGTGTCCGGAACGTCTGCAGCCGCGCCACCGAGGTTTTGGTGACGTCTCGGGCAGCTTGGATCTCATCGTTGAGCACCACCAGCACGCCCCGGCTGTGTGAGGCAGGTGCTGCGGCGGTGCGCAGGGCGGCCACGAGGTTCAGTCCCGCATCGCTCGAGAGGGCGCTGATTGGACGCTGGGCCCCCACAAGCACGACGGGACAGGCCACCGTCAGGGTAAGGCTCAGGGCGTAGGCCGTCTCCTCTAGGGTGGCGGTACCATGGCCGATGACGATGCCGGCAAGATCGGGGTGCTCGCAGGTCAGCCGCTCGCACAGCCACACCAGATCGCGCCACTCTGAAAAGCCGATCGCGGGGCTCGCCACCGCACGGAACGGCACCGCGACGACGTCAGCGACCGTGCGCGCCTCGGGAACCCGGTCGAGGATCGCATCGGCCGTCAGGCGAAGGCCCGTGGCGGTGTAGTCGAGGATGTCGAGGCTGTCGGTACCGAGGGACGAGATCGTGCCCCCCGTACCGATAAACGCCACCTTCGATCGGTTCGACATTCTGTGCTTCTCCGCCCACAGCGCAGGATAGGAAGGTCGAGGCCCGGCCGGCTCCAGATCGCAGGCATGAACCGGGCACTTGATGCTTGCATGCACGATCCCTGCCGAGGCGCTGGATATGCTGCAAGCCAAGGAACCGAGGCCACTGCCCACCCCTCTGCTGCTCGAGACCAGCCTCGGATCGAACCAGGAGGCAAAGTGGCGCGCCGCACTGGTGGCCACCATGCCCGACGAGGCGATCGTCTCCGGTGGCGATCACGCCCACGTCCTCCGCGACGTCGAGATTGCCATCATGGCGAACCCGCTTCCTGGATCGCTCCGGTATCTTGCAAGCCTCCAGTGGGTGCAGAGCCTATGGGCCGTAATCGATGCCCTCCTTTGGGATGCGATCGTGCTGGTCGGGCGCCTCGTCGATCCGTCCCTCGCCAAGCCGCTCTCCGTTTGCAGCGGAATCCGCTTCAGATACGGCGAGTCCCCAGCGCCGATGGCCGAGCTCATCATCCGTAACTACTGCGCGAGAGCTCTCCCGAAAGATCCACTCGTCGTCCTGTCTGTGCGACAGAGGGACAAGCGCCGGGCCAGCCTCGAGCAAGAGCAAACTTTTAGCATCCAAATGCGCCGATCGTCGGGCCATCGCGGGCAGGACTCGGCTGCGCCCCCGTCTCCGCTACAGCAATCGCCGAACCGGCCCAATCTAGCTGCTTGAACATGATAAATAGACTGCTAGAGTAAATCGATTTTACAATACGCCAAACTCGTCATACGAAAAATGTGTGATCGATTTACATCATGCGGGTTCAAACGCCATGATGCACTTGGCGGGAGCGAACTGATTTTTTTACTCCACCCCGGGGCTCCTTGACCTGACCGGCTGGCTTTGGACCGGGCTGATTGAGAGGATCAGCCAGGACTGAAGGAGCTGGATATGAAGCGAGGTCAGAAGGCGGGTGCGGAACAGGTGGTTCTGAAGCTGCGCCAGATCGAGG
>JAKONI010000395.1 GCA_022702015.1 Beijerinckiaceae bacterium
CAGGTCCTGTGGCCTCGACCCGGATGCGTACCGCTCGAAATGGGGACTGCCGCCCGATTACCCCATGACCTGCCCAATCTATTCGGAACGGCGCTCGATCATCGCGCAGCGCGCCCGCCTCGGACAATTAAAGCGCGCGTAGCCGCCAGTATCTCGGTAGCTTCGATCGAATACAGGGCACGATAGCCGGATGCCGTGAGCGTGGAAGAGGTGGTCGCGTCAAATCCAGGCTGCGGAGAACCAGCCGGGAGACCGACGACGATGACGACCTTGCGGGGAGCCGCGCTCGTGGTCGACGACCACGAGCTTTTCGGGATCGCCTTCTCCTCCCTCCCCACAACCCAACTGGGTTTCGCGTGCATCCCCAAGGCGCTCTCGGCCGAGGAGATCGCCGAGGCGCTTGTGAAGGTCGTCGCCGGCGAGGTGTTCGTCTCGACCCCGGACCCGGCTCGCGGGGCGCTCCACCTGGCGGCCGGGCCCCGGCCGACCGTTCCCCCCGGAACGGGGGCCGGACGCCTCCGGCATCTCACCCCGAGGCAGGGCGAGGTCCACGCCTTCGCCATCCGTTGGCGGCTCGACGCGGCGCCGACCATCACATCGGCGGCGTTCACCGGGGGCTCTCCCGCCGGCTTCTCTCCCGCGAACATGAAGGATAATTTAATGAAGTTGTACAGTTAGATAGCGTTAAATTTTAGCGCTTTCGATGTAAGCATTGTCAGCACTAGCCTTCCATTCTGAAACGTTGGTCTTAAGACCGGGGGAGACCCGGACAACAAGAAAAGCCGGTGGGGCCAGGAATGGGGACGATGCGGCTGCCGCGGTCCATCGTATCGACCGGCGCGCGAGCCGGTGACGCCAGGCGTTCGCAGCCGGTCCCGGCGGCGCTGATCGCCCTCGTCGTCGGCCTCGGCCTCTCCCTCGGGGTGGCGAAGTTCGTCGAGGACCAGAACGACCGGATCGCGGCCTCGCGCTTCGCGCAGGCATCCGCCCAGGTGATCTCGCAGGTCGAGGCCCGGATGGCGACCTACGAAAAGGCCTTGAGGGGGCTTCGCGGGGCCATTGCGGCGGTCGGGCCGGACGTCGTCACCAGTGAGGAATTCGCCCGCTATGCCGACACGCGCGACATCGACATCGAATTTCCCGGCCTGCGGGGCTACGGCTTCATCCGCCGCGTGGCCCGGAAGGACGAGGCCGCGTTCGCCGGACGGATGAGGACGGACGGCGACCCGGGTTTCGCCTCCCACCAGCTCCCGCCGCGCGAAGGCGAGCGCTACGTGATCGAGTTCGTCGCGCCGGCCGGTCGCAACGCGAAGGCCCTCGGCATCGACGTGGCGTCCGAGGAACACCGTCGCGCCGCCGCGAACTGGGCGATGGAGACCGGCCGGGCGACCATGACCGCGCCGGTGACGCTCGTCCAGGCGACCGGTCAGGAAGGTCGGGGCTTCCTGTTGTTCCTGCCCATCACGACCCCCGGGGCGGAGACCGGCTCTGTGGAAGCCCGGAGGTCTGCCACGGCCGGTTGGTCCTACGGCGCCCTCGTGATCGACGACATCCTCGCCGGGGCGGCCCTGGACGAAGAGATCGCGGTCTCGATCCGCGACAAGGCTTCCGGGAACGCGCCGTTCTTCGGCGGGGACAGCGCCGCCGACGGTTCGCCGGCGCTGCATTTCGTCAAGACGCTTCCGGTCTACGGGCGCGAGTGGGAAGTCGCGACCCGGGCCCGGCCCGCCTTCGTCGCCGACCTGGGATTGCTACGGCCCCGGGACGCGGCCTTCGTCGTCGCGGCGCTGTCCGTCCTCGTCGCGTGGTTGCTCGCCGTCAGGTCCTCGGCCAGCCGCTCCCGCCGCGAGGCGGCCGCCGAGAATGGCCGGCTCGCCGCCATCGTGGCGAGCGCGCAGGACGCCATCGTCGGCAAGACCCTCGACGGCGTCGTGACGGAGTTCAACCCCGCCGCGGAACGGCTGTTCGGCATCCCGGCGAATGAAGCCCTCGGGCAGATGGCGGCGGGGTTGATGATCCCCGAGAGCCGCTGGGCCGAGGAGCGCTGGTCCCTGGCACGCGCCGGGCTCGGCGAGGAGACGCCCCCCCGGGCGTCGTTGCGAAGGAAGCGGGACGGCACCGAATTTCCCGTGCAGGTCAGCGTCGCGCCCATACGCTCCGGGGAGGGGCGGGTCACCGGCGTCGCCACGGTGATCCGGGACGCCACCGAACAGGTCGCCGCCGCCGAAAGCGTCCAGGCGCTCAATGCCACGCTGGAACGGCAGGTGGCGGAGCGCACCGCCGCGCTGCACGCCAGTTCCGCCCTGCAACGTGCGGTGGTCGCCAACGCGGGCTATGCCGTCATCGCGACCGATCTTGGCGGGACCGTCACGCTGTTCAACCCCGCCGCCGAGGAACTGCTCGGCTACGCGGCGGACGAGGTCGTGGGCCGGATGTCCCCGGGGACGTTCCACGATCCCGGCGAGGTCGCCCGCCGGGCCGAGATCCTGTCCGCCGAGGTGGGGCGACCGGTCCGGCCCGGATTCGAGGTCTTCATCACCCGACCCAGGCTCGGGAGGCCGGAGACGGGCGAGTGGACATACGTCACCAAGGGCGGCGAGAGGCTGCCGGTCCTGTTGAGCGTCAGCCTGCTTCGCTCGGACGATGGGCGCGACCTCGGCTACCTCGGCATCGCCATCGACCTGCGGGAGCGCTACCGCCACCGGGCCGAGATGCGGGCTGCCGAGGCCGGGACCTGGAGCTACGACGTGGCGACGGGCCGCGTGCTCCTGTCGGACGTCTGCGCCCGCCAGCACGGCCTGCCGGACCGGGAGGTCGAGATTGACGTCGAGCGCGAGTGGACGCCGCTCGCTCATCCTGACGACGTGCCCCACGTGCTCGCCGACCTCGTGAACGCGGTGAAGCATGGCGGGAGCTATTCCATCGAGTTCCGGGTGCCGCTCCCCGGCGGCGGGGTCCGCTGGATCAACGCGCGCGGACGGGTCGAGGCCGATGCCGTCGGCCGGACGGTGCGAGTCATCGGGCTGACCCTCGACACCACCGCCCGCAAGGAGGCGGAGATCGCCCTGACGGCGGCCAAGGCCGAGGCCGAGCGGGCGAACCGGGCCAAGACGGATTTCCTGGCCTCCATGAGCCACGAGATCCGCACCCCGCTGAACGCCATCCTCGGCTTCACCGACCTCATGCTCATATCGGGGCGGCTCGATCCGTACACGCGGCGGCAGGCCAACCTGGTCAGGTCCTCGGGCGCCGCCCTGCTCACCGTCGTGAACGACATCCTCGACTTCTCGAAGGTGGAAGCGGGCGCGGTGGAACTCGTCGAGCGGCCCTTCGCCCTGCACACGCTCCTCGACAACTGCATCGCCATCGTCCGGGGTCCCGCCGACGCCAAGGGTCTCGCGTTGCGGCTGCGCCCCGATCCGGCGCTCCTGCGGTGGGTGACGGGCGACGAGAGCCGGTTGCGGCAGGTGCTGCTCAACCTGCTCAACAACGCGGTGAAGTTCACGGCGGCCGGCTCCGTGACCCTCGACGTCGCGCCAAGCCCCTCGGGCGACGAGATCACGATGCGGGTCATCGACACCGGTTTGGGCATTCCGGCCGACAAGCGGGACCGGCTGTTCCAGAACTTCAGCCAGGTCGATGGGTCGATCCAGCGGGACTACGGGGGAACGGGGCTCGGCCTCGCCATCTGCCGCCGCCTCGTCGATCTCATGGGCGGGACGATGGAGGTCTCCTCCGAGGTCGGCGTCGGATCGACCTTCGCCGTCACCGTGCGTATGCCGGCGGCGGAACCGGTCGAGGGGGGATCCATCGCCCTGCCGACCGGGCCAGGCCGCCGTGGCCGCATCCTGCTCATCGACGATTCCGGCGTAAACCGGGAGCTTGCCGAGGCGGTGCTGACCGCCGCCGGCCATTTGGTCACCACCGCCAACGATGGGCAGTCCGGGGTGGACGCCGTCGCCGGGGGCGGGTTCGACCTCGTGCTGATGGACGTCCAGATGCCCGGCATGGACGGCATGACGGCCACGCGCGCCATCCGCGCCCTGGAATCCCCGGCCGCGGCGGTGCCGGTCGTCGCGATGACGGCCAACGTCCTGCCCGAGCAGGTGGAGGCGTACCGCGGCGCCGGGATGGACGGCCACGTCGGCAAACCCTTCGACCGCGACGTGCTCCTGGCGACCGTCGCTCGCATGCTGCCACCGCTGGATGCCGCCGAGGCCGTGCCGTACCCCGGCCTCGACGAGACGGTGTACCTCGCGACCAAGCGGACCCTGTCGCCACCGAGCCTGCGACAGGTGCTGGGTATCTTTACGACGGAGTTGAGATCGAGCTTCGACGGCAATTCCGGCGACGCGGACTCCCGGACCGAGCACCGCCACCGTGCCCATACCCTCTGCGCGTCCTCGGCGATGATCGGGTTCACCGCGCTCTCGATGGCTTGCCGGGAGATCGAGGCCTTCGACGAGGCGAGGGTCGAGCGAGAAGGCGTCGAGGCCTACGAGGCGAAGCTCGCGGAGGCGCGCAAGCTGGCTCAGAGTGCGGAGGGCACGGTGGAGGATCTTTTCGCCAAGATCGGCCTCAGGCAAACCGACAGGGCAAGGGTGCACGACCGTGGCCCGGCGGGCTGATCGCTTCCGGCCTTCGAATTCGCACCTTTTCAGGGCGAGACGCAGACGGGGATTTCCCGGAACGAAAGGCGGGGGGATGAGGATGGGCGCGATCGCACCGAGACTGCGCATGCTGTGCCTGCTCGCGGGTTCCGGCTGGTGTTTCGCCACCACCGTCCAGGCGGCGGACATCGCGGTCCTCTGCTCCCAGGCGCTCAGGACCGCTTTCGTCGAGCTCACGCCGCATTTCGAGCGCGCTGGCGGTGACCGCATCATCGTCACCTACGATACGTCCCACAACCTGAAGGCCCGGGTCGAGGGAGGAACGCCGTTCGACGTCGTGATCCTGACGCCAGCCTTGCTCGTCGCCCTGGTGCAACAGGGCAGGGTCGCCGAGGGCACCGCCGTCACCATCGCCCGCACGGGTGTCGGCGTCGCGGTCGCGAAGGGCGCCGCACGGCCGGACATCGGCTCCGCCGAGGCGCTCAGGCGGACGCTCGTCGGAGCGCGTTCGGTCGCCTACAGCACCTCCGGGGCGAGCCTGGCGGTCTTCATCACGGCCCTCCGGCAACTCGGAATCGAGAACGAGGTAACGGCCAGGGGCATGGCTGTGGCGAAGGGGCTGACCGGCGAGGTGGTCGCCCGGGGAGAGGCCGACCTCGCCGTGCAGTTGATGCCGGAGTTGATGGCCGTCCCGGGGGTGGACGTCGTCGGACCGTTTCCCCCGGTCGTACAATCGTACGTGGTGCTGACCGGGGGGATCTCGACGGACACCGCGTATGGAGAGCGGGCGAAGGCGTTCCTCGCCTATCTCAAGACACCGGCGGCCGCCGCCGTCCTCCGCGCCAAGGGACTGGAGCCCGGCTGATCCTTCGACCCGTCGGCGTCACTCGACCGGGCGTCCATAAGGCCGAGACATCACCGGCGATGTTCGATACGTGCCTGGAACGTTGGTCGGATACACCGAGGCCTTTTGTGGCTCGTGTAGGAAACCCACTTGTTATGGCCGGGTCGCCGACATCGTTTCTCTATCGATCTTAATGTTGGCAGCCATATGATATTCTAAAAATCACATGGCGGCTGCAATCATATTAACAATTCCAGACATTGGTTTAGGAATATGTTTTCGCTTCCTTGCTTATAAGTGGCGCAAGTCCAAGGGTATCACCTGGTTCACGTCTGCAATGCTCATAATTCGACCGGGGCGGACCAGCAGTTTTTCACCCTGGGCAGCCCTCCCACTTCCGACCCGATGCCGTCATCCATCCGCGTCCGTGTGGCTTCCGTAAGCCGGTGTATGGTCCGCCGCAGGTTTGACAGGGATACCCCCATTCCGAGCGTTCAACCGCTTCACCGTCCTGTCTCAGGTCGATGTCGCCGAGACGGCGAGCGGTGGAGCAACCGGATCAGGCGGCCATCCAGCCGCCATCCACCATCAGGGTCGTGCCGGTGACGAAACTCGCTTCGTCGCTGGCGAGGAAGAGCACGGCCCTCGCGACGTCGTCGGGCCGCCCGAGACGTGGCCAGGGCGTCCGCCGGCGGGCGCGCTCCAGCACCGCCGGATCGAGCAGGCGGCCGCCCTGGCCGGTGACGATCTTGCCCGGCGCGACCGCGTTGCAGACGATGCCTTCGGCGGCGTAGTCGGCGGCCACCTGCCGCGTCAGATAATCGACCCCGGCCTTGGCCGTGCCGTAGGCGATGTCACCCGGCGCTCCGATCATGCCGTGCTGCGATGACAGGTTGACGATGCGTCCGCGCACCTCGCCCTGGAGCGCCTGCCCGAGCATCTGGCGGATCGCCGCCCGGCAGCACAGGAAGACCCCCTTCAGGTTCACGGCCATCATCTTGTCCCAGCCAGCCTCATCCATCTCGGTGAGGCGGCCGGGGTGGCGGATGCAGGCATTGTTGACGATGACGTCGAGGCGGCCCGTGTCGCGAGCGGCCTCGGCGACCATCCCGGCGACGGCGTCCGCGTCCGAGACATCGACCATCCTGAACACGGCCTGCCCGCCTTCCCCTGCGATCACGGAGACGGTCGGCTCCCCGCCCTCCAGCACAGCCTCCGACACGTCGGCGACCGTGACGAGCGCGCCCTCCGCCGCCAGTTGCCGGGCGGTGGCGCGGCCGATGCCCGAACTGCCCCCGGTGACGATGCAGGTCCGCCCGGCGAGGCGTGCCCCCCGGACGGCAGCCTTGGGTTCGGAGGGGGCGTTCATGGCAGCTCCGCAGGGGGATTCCGGTCGATCCAGGCAAGGACATCGTCGAGGGCGGCGGGGAGGTCGTAGCGCGGCCGATAGGTGGTGTCCGTTATGAGCCGGGCGATACTCAACGGGGCCCGGTCAGCGGCATCGTAGAGGTTCACGGTGGCGTCCGCCGGCCCCGTGACCGACCACGCGAGGCCCGGCCGCCGCCGGGCGAGGCCGGAGCAGAAGTCGGCCAGCGACCACGCGAACCCTGCCGCCACATTGTAGATCCGGTGGGGGCGCTCCGGCGCGTCGAGGAGCGCCAGAGTGCCGGCGACCGCGTCGCGGACGTAGAGCCAGTCCCGCCGCCCTGCGCGGGGGAGGCGGATTGGTAGCCCCCGTTCCGCGAGCCGGAGGATCTGGAAGGGCGCGCTCAGGGTATCGCGGGCGCCTGTGTCCCGCTCGAACGGCCCGAAGCAGGTGCCGAGCCGGATGGCCGTGAGATCGAGCCCGTAGTTCTCGGCGAGGCGCAGGGCGATGGCCTCTCCGGACAGCTTGGTGAGCGCGTAGAGGGAGCGTGGCGCGGGCGAAGTCTCCTCCTCATCGAGGACCGGCGCGGTGAAGGCCGCCTCCCCGTAGACCGCCCCTGATCCAAGGAGCAGGACCCGTCGGACCCCATGGGCCGCCGCCGCCCTGATCGCGTCGGCGACGCCGGCCACGTTGACCGCCACCACCCCGGCCGGGTCGCGCCTCTCCCTCGCGCCGTCCGCGGTGATCGCGGCGGCGAGGATCACCGCCTCGACGCGTTCCCCGGCCAACACCGGGTCCAGGGCGCCGGGGCGGGACAGGTCGGCCGGTACGAAGCGGTACGACGGGACGACCGGAGCGTTCGGGGCGGGCGCCCGGTCCACCGCAATCACCCGTTCACCCCGGGCCAGCAGCGCCTCGGTCAGGGCCGCCCCGAGGAAGCCGGAGGCGCCGGTGAGCAGCATGGTCACGGCCGTTTTCCGCGCCGGCGTCTCACTCGCCCCCGAGCTGCGCCTTCGGCTTGCCCGTGGCGGCCTCGAGGAAGCTGTAGTCCATGTTCTTCACGACGGCGCCCGAGACGTCGTGGCTGATGTAGCGGAGGTCGCGCATCATCGTCGCGATGGCCAGCGCCTCCTTCTGGTACATCCGATAATCGGGATCGAGGTTGGCAATCGCCCCCTCGGCGATCGTCTTGTCCAGGCCGGTGACCTTGGTGATGACGCCGACCCAGGCGGGGTGGTCGGCCGCGATGACGTCGTCGATCTTTACGACCGCCGCAACCGTCGATTGGAGCGCGGCCCGCTTGGCCGCCACCACGTCCGAGCGGGTCACAATCAGGTTGGTCAGCTTGCCCGCCGCCTGGTCGTAGGGCAGCGCGAAGAACTTGCCGGCGCCGACCTGCCGGATCTGCGTAGCGAAGGGCTCGACGGTGCAGATCAGGTCGATCTCGCCGCGGCGCAGCGCCGGGGCATGGTCGGAGGGATTGGGAATGTTCACGAACTCGACGTCCTTCTGCACGTCGATGCCGTGGGTGGCGAAGGCGCCGCGCATGTGGATGTCCTGGGCGTTGCCCCGGGAGGCGGCCACCTTGAGGGGCTTGCCCTCCGCCTTGCGCTTCACCGCGAGGGCCTTCAGGGCCGCCCAGTCGCCCGCCTGAACCGGGAGGTCGTTGGTGACGACGATCTGCGATCCGCCGTTCACCTGGCCCGAGATCGCCACCACGTCGAAGCCTTTGTCGAGGGCGGTGATGTAGTGGAGATAGGTCAGCTGCGCGACATCGATGCTCTTGGAGACCAGGGCCGTGAGCACGTCGTTGCCGGTGTTGAAGCCAATGGCGTCGAGGGCAATGTCCTTGGCGTAGTCCGGCATCAGGCTCATCGGCGTGCAATGCGCGCACTTGGCATAGCCGAGCTTGATCGCCGGCTTATCCTGGGCCTGCGCCCCCGGCACGGGGGCCGCCGTGAAGGCCGTCGCGAAGGCGAGTGCGGCCACGAATGTCGATATCACGCGCATCAGGATCTCCCGTCCGGTTGGATGAAGGGTCGGCGGCCGTGGGTGCCGGCGTCAGGGCATCGACATCAGCGCCGCGTCGCCCGTCGGCGTCCCGCTGGGCGGTGCGCCCGCCGCGAGCGCCCGCGTCACGGTGTGGGCGGTGTGGGCCACGTGGTCGGCCAGGAGGCGCCCTGCCCGCTCGGAATCCCGGGCGGCCAGGGCAGCGAGGATCTCCCGGTGCTCGGCGAGCGACTCCTCCCAGCGGTGGGCGAGCCTGAGGGCGAGGAAGCGGGCCTGCTCGGCCCGGCCGAGGAGCGCCGCGTGGGCCTGGGCGAGGGGACGATTCTCCGCCGACTCCACGATGGCCCGGTGAATAGCTCGGTTGGCGGCATAGTAGGCCTCGCGCCGGCCCGCCGCGTGCTCCCGCTCGATGGTGGTCTGGAGTTCTTCCAGCCGCCTCAGCCCCGCCGGGGTGAGGCGTCGGGCGGCGAGTTCCGCGGCGAGACGCTCGAGGCCGGCGAGCGCCTCGAACAGCTCGAGGATCTCACGCGCATCCAGGCTGCGGACGCAGGCGCTACGGTTGGCGCGCAGTTCGATCAACCCTTCCTGGGCCAGGAGCTTGACCGCCTCGCGCAGCGGCGTCCGCGAGAGGCCGAGGCCCTGGGCCAGATCCCCTTCGATCAGAGCGGTACCGGGGGCGAGTTCGCCCTGGACGATCATCGCCCGCAGCCGCTCCACGGCCCGCACATGCAGCCCCGCGCGCCGGAGGGCGGCGGTCCCGACGTTCGGAAGGGCCGCCTTGCGCGGCCGGCCGCGCTTGCGCTGGCTGGGGATGACGGGGTCCGACATGGGCCCGAGCATATCCGCCACGGGCGCTCTGTCGTGCGGAAATAATTTCCAGAATACGATGCTTACGCAGGCATATGGCAGATATTGTATGCAGTTGCGAAAAATGGGTTGCCGCCGGGGCGGACCGGCTGCAGCATCCCGGTCCTGGCGAGGCCCGGGGGTGTGGCGTCGCCCGGGAGCGACACCATGCAGACAGCCTCCGCGCGCCTCAGGGCGACAGTCTCCCCGAACCTCCGCTGGATTCTGCTGCGGGTCGAGCGCATCGTCGTCCCGCTGGTGCTCGTGGGGATCTGGGAGGTGTTCTCCCGTTCGGGCGCGCTGCCTCAGGCCCTGCTGCCGCCGCCCTCGGCGGTGCTGCACGCCCTGGCGGATTGGATGTTCGGGATCGACGGCAGCTCCCAGGATTACTCCGGGACGTGGCTGCGCGCCGCCCTGGCGAGCAGTTTCCGGGTCGGTGCGGGCTTCTCCCTTGCCGCCGCGCTCGGCGTGGTGCTGGGCACCGCCATCGGCTGGTCGCGGGTGGCGGAGGCGACGGTGGAGCCGACGCTTCAAATGCTGCGCCCGATCCCGCCTGTCTCGTGGATCCCGCTCGCCATCATCTGGTTCGGCATCGCCGATCGACCGGCGATCTTCCTCGTGTTCCTCGGCGCCTTCTTCCCCGTCCTGATGAACACCATCCACGGGGTGAAATCGATCGACCGCAACCTCATCCGGGCCGGGGCGATGATGGGGGCGAGCGAGCGCCAGCTCCTCACACATATCGTGGTGCCAGCCGCCCTCCCCTCGATCTTCGCTGGGCTAAGGATCGCAGTGGGGTCCGCCTGGATGCTGACCGTGACGGCCGAGATGGTCGCGGTGAAAAGCGGCGTCGGCTACGTCCTGTGGGATTCCTACTACTTCCTCCGCTACGACATGGTCATCGCGGCCATGGTCTCGATCGGGCTCCTGGGCTGCCTGTCGGATTACGGCATCAAGCTGCTGATGGCCCGCGTCCTGCGCTGGCAGCGCACCACTGTCCGCCGGGGAGCCTGACCCGTGGCCGAGATCGCGATCCGTAACATCGTCAAGACCTTCACGGACCGACAGCGCGGGCAGGATGTCCTCGCCGTCGACAACGTCAGCCTGACGGTCCGCGACCACGATTTCGTCTGCCTGCTCGGCCCCTCGGGCTGCGGGAAGTCGACCCTGCTCAACATGATCGCCGGCTTCGAGGGGCCGACCTCCGGCCGTATCGAGGTCGCCGGGCAGACCGTTGAGAAGCCCGGCGCCGACCGGGGCGTGGTGTTCCAGCAGCCGACGCTGATGCCGTGGCTCAGCGTAGCCGACAACGTGGCCTTCCACCTCAAGCTCAAGGGCGTCGGCCGGGCCGAGCGCCGGGCGCGGGCTCAGGAGTTCATCGACCTCGTGGGGCTGACGGGCTTCGAGAGCCATTACCCGTCCGAATTGTCCGGCGGCATGAACCAGAGGGTGGGCATCGCCCGCGCCCTGCTCATGAACCCCCGGGTGATCCTGATGGACGAGCCCTTCGCCGCCCTCGACGCCCAGACGAAGATCGAGATGCAGGAAGAGTTGGTCCGCATCTGGGAGCGGATCCGCTGCACGATCGTCTTCGTCACGCACAGCGTGGATGAGGCCCTGGTGCTCGGAACCCGGATCGCCGTGATGACCCGTCGCCCCGGCCGGATCCGGGAATCGTTCGATTTCGACCTCCCCCGCCCCCGGGACGTGACAAGCCCGGCCTTCAACGACGCCAAACGGCATGTGCTCGGCCTGATCCGCGAGGAGGCGAGCCGGGTCCGCCATGCCGCCTGAAACCTCACCCGCCGCCTGCGACCTGATCCTGTCCGGCGGCACGATCCTCACTCTCGATGACGCCGACACCGTGTTCGCCGACGGGGCCATCGCGGTCCGCCGCCGGGACATCGTCGCCATCGGCCCCCGGGAGACGGTGGAGGCCGCCTGGACCGCCGCGCGCCGCGTGGATTGCACCGGCCGGTTGCTCATGCCGGGGCTCGTCAACGTCCATAACCACACGCCGCTGATGATCACCCGGGGCATGATCGAGGATATCGGCTTCGCGCCGATGTTCACGCCGGGCATCCCCCAGGGCCACAGGCTCTCGGAGGAGGAGGCGAGCCTGCTGGCCCGGCTCGGCGTCTACGAGATGCTGCGCAATGGCTGCACCACCCTCGTTGATTTCTATCGCTACCCGCAGGCGCTCGCCCGGGCGCACGCCGAACTCGGCTCCCGTGCGGTCATTGCCGGGCGGGTCCACGACGCCGATCCCGAGGAGCTGACCCGCCGCCGGTACGTGTACAACCCCGGTCTCGCTCGCGAAACGATCGCCGAAAACGCCGACCTCATCGCCGCCTTCGACGGCTTCGATGCCGGGCGCATCCGTTGCGACTGGGCGCCCCACGCCCCGGATACCTGCTCCGATGCCTGCCTGCGCGAGGTCGCCGAACTCGCCCGTTGGCACGGGGGCAACATCCACACCCATCTCTGCCAAAGCGGCATCGAAGTGGAACAGGTCCACGCCCGCTCGGGCCGGACGCCGCCGCAGGCCCTCGAAGACGCGGGCTTGCTCGACCCCCGGCTCATCGCCGCCCACTGCATCCACATCGATCCCGAAGACTACGTCCGTCTGGGCGCCGCCGGGATCGCATTGGCCTACACCCCGATCGGCAATGCCAAGACGGGCCGCATCGCCCCCGTTCTTGACCTCGCCGAGAGCGGTGTCGCGGTCACGCTGTGTACCGACACCTTCTCCGGCGACCTGTTCGAGGCGATGCGGTGGGCGGTGGCGATGCAGCGGGTCAAACGCGACGGCCAATCCGTCCTCGACGCCCGCACCGCCCTGCGCTGGGCCACGCAGGCCGGCGCGGAACGACTGGGGCTGGGGGACAAAATCGGCGCGCTCACCGCAGGGCGCCGGGCCGACATCCTGATCATGGACACGGACGCTCCGGGTCTCGCCCCCGTGATCGACGGGTATGGCATCCTGGTATGGAGCGCCAACGGAGGGCATGTGCGCAGCGTGATCGTCGATGGACGCATGGTGATCGAGGACGGGCGGCTCACCACCGCCGATGGACCGGCCCTCGTGCGCGAGGCGCAAAAGGTCGCCGAGCGCCTGTGGACGACGGCCGGGCGAAATCCGGTGAGCCGAAGGGTGGGCGCGTGATGTTGACCGGTCCCCTCCTGCGCCTGGGTATGCTGACGCCCTCCTCGAACACGGTGCTCGAACCGGTGATGGCGGCGATGCTGTCCGGCCTCCCCGGCCTCAGCCTCCACGTGAGTCGCTTCCGGGTGACGCAGATCGCGCTGTCGGAGACGGCACTCGCCCAGTTCGACCTCGCCCCGATGGTCGCCGCTGCAGAGCTGCTGGCCGATGCCCGTTGCGACGTGATCGCCTGGAACGGCACCTCCGCCGGCTGGCTGGGCTTCGACCGGGACGAAGCCCTCTGCGCGGCGATCACGGCGGCGACGGGCATCCCCGCGACCTCGGCGGTGCTCGGGTTCCGGGAGGTCTTCCGGGCCACCGGCGCCCGGCGGATCGGCCTCGTCACGCCCTACACGGCAGACGTGCAGGACCGGATCATGACCAATTGGGCGGCGGCCGGCTTTCCCTGCACGGCGGAGCGGGGCGTCGGGCTCGCCGAGAACTTCGCCTTCGCAACGGTGAGGGAGGATGAGGTGGAGGCGATGGTCCGGGCGGTGGTCCGCGAGGGCTGCGACGCCGTCGCCATCGTCTGTACGAACATGCGCGGGGCGGCCCTCGCCGACCGGCTGGAGCGCGAGCTCGGGGTGCCGGTCTACGATTCGGTCTCCGTTACCCTCCGGTCGAGCCTCGTCGCGGCCGGGGCCGATCCCGCCGCCGAACGGTTCGCCGCGCTACGGTCCTGGGGCCGGCTGTTCGGGTCCCCCGTGGGAGAGGCCGCGTGAGCCGCATCCTCCTCCTCAACCCCAACACCTCGGCGGGTATGACCGAGCGGATGCTCGCGGTGGGCCGGACAGTCGCCGGGGCCGGCACCGAGCTCGTTCCGCTCACCGCCCCCCGGGGTGTCCCCTACATCGCCAGCCGCGCCGAGGCGCAGATCGGTGGGGCCGTCGCCCTCGAAATGCTGGCCGAGCACCACGACGGCGCAGAGGCGGCCATCATCGCGGCTTTCGGCGATCCCGGCCTGTTCGGCGCCCGGGAACTGTTCGACCGGCCCGTCGTCGGCATGGCCGAGGCGGCGATGCTCACCGCCTGCATGCTCGGGCAGCGCTTCGCCCTCGTGACCTTCGCCACGGCGCTGGGTCCCTGGTACGCGGAGTGTGTCGCCGCCCACGGCCTCACCGGTCGTTGCGCCGGAATCCGCCTGCTCGACAGTCCGTTCCGGGACGTCGGCGCCGTGCAGAACGAGAAGGAGGGCCTGCTGATCGACCTCGCCCATCGGGCCGTCGCCGAAGATGGGGCGGATGTGGTGATCCTCGCCGGGGCACCGCTGGCCGGGCTCGCCGCGCGGGTCGCCGACCGCATCCCCGTCCCGGTGGTCGATCCCATCGCCGCTTCGGTCAAGCAGGCGGAGGCGCTGATCGCCCTGGCCCCGCGCAAGGCGCAGGCCGGGACCTTCCGCCGCCCGCCGCCCAAGCCGACCCTCGGCCTGCCGGAGGCCCTCGCCCGCCGGATCGCCCACGACAACCCGTGATGCGTCCGCCTGGGGCTTCGGACGGATCAGTGTCCGAGGCCCCGTCCGACACGTCGGACATCACCGATCCCCATGATGCGATACCCTCCGCCCCGGTCGCCTGGACCGTTATCGGCGTGTCCCCGAAGCGGTCGTCGGACGATTGCGGTTCGATGCGGCGGCCGGCCTTCGGCGCCGCGGCCGAAATCGAAGGATCCCGACTAAGCCGCTCGCAATGTCGCGATCTGAGTGATTGCCTCGGCTGAACGGGTTCGGAGATGTGAGAGCAGGGGTTCGAGATCCCCGCCGGATTTACACGCTGCCTCCACCTCGCGGCAGAGATCCGCCAGCGCCGAGAACCCCACCATGCTTGCCGCGGGGACCATCGCGTGGGCATCCCCTGCGATCTGTTCGCGGTCACGACCTATCGACGACGGTCCAAACCGATGGGCGAGTTCATCAGCCAGCATCGCCAGCAACTTAACCATCCGCTCTTGGCCGACCATTTCCTTCAACTCGGTGAAAACGGTGAGATCGATGAGCGTCGGCGTCTCAGCACGCGCGCCGTCACCACACGTCCAGCGATCGATGACGGTCAACAATGCGTCGCGCCGGAACGGTTTGCCGACGTGGTCGTCCATGCCCGCCGCGCGAAACGCGCTGACCTGCTGCGGGAGAACGTTCGCCGTGAGCGCGACAATCGGCATCCGCGCTGCCGCACCGCCGAGTTCGCGGATCCGCCGCGTGGCCGTCATGCCGTCCATTCCCGGCATCTGCACGTCCATCAGCACCAGATCGTAGGCGCTCGCTCGCACGGCCTCGACTGCCGCTGCACCATCACTGACGACATCCACCGTATGCCCGACGCGCTCCAGGATCACTCGGGCGAGATCCTGATTGAGCGGCACGTCTTCCGCCAAAAGTAGACGCTTGCCCGCTCGAACCCCTTCGACGGGCGATGCCGTTGGGGCGACGGACGGTTCGGCCACCACGGGCAGGTCGAGGGCGAACCAGAAGGTCGAACCGTGGCTCACCTCGCTCATAACGCCGATGGTGCCGCCCATCCGCTCGACGAGGGCCTTCGATATCGCCAAACCCAGCCCACTGCCGCCGTAGTCGCGGCTGATCGAGCCATCGACTTGGCTGAAGCGTCGGAAGAGGCGGTCGCGCTTGTCGGACGGTATCCCGATGCCGGTGTCGCTGACCGAAAAGCGGAGGTGGATCCTTCCGCCGTCCGTCGCCTCCGCGATGACGTGCAAGTCGATCCGCCCTCGTGCGGTGAACTTCACGGCGTTGTTGAGCAGGTTCAGCAGCACCTGCCGCAGTCTGTCCTCATCGCCGAGCAGCCAATCGGGTACGGCCGGATCGACGCTGACACCAAGCGTCAAACCTTTCGACTCGGCCGTGTGCCGAACAATCGAGATCGTGTTGTCGATCAACGCGGCAGGCGCGAAAGGCTGCGCAGCGATCTCGACCTGTCCAGCCTCGAGCTTGGAGAAGTCGAGCACGTCGTTGACCACGGTCAGCAGCGCTGCGCCCGCGGTGCGGATGCGTTCGGCGTGCTGTCGGGCCCCCGAACTGAGGTCCGCCTCCTCGCACAACAGGTCGGCATAGCCGATCACTCCGTTCAGCGGGGTTCGGATCTCGTGGCTCATCGAGGCGAGAAACTCCGACTTGGCTTGGCTCGCCGCCTCGGCAAGTTCTCTCGCTGTCTCGGCCTCATGGGTCTGTTCGGCGACACGCTGAGCGAGGGTCGCGTTCAAATCGTGGAGGGCGTCTTCCGCCGCGGCGCGCGCCGTATCATCACGAACCGTGAGCACGGCACCGATCTGTGTGCCATCCGGGCCCAAGAGGGGTTGCGCGTTGCCGCTTGCGCGGACCTCGCTTCCATCCAGCCGCTTTACCCGCCACTGGGCATCCCGCACCGTTTGACCGTGCGTCACCGCGCGGGTGAGCGGTAGGTCCATCGGCGGATATGGCCGACCATCCTCGTTGAAGAGGCGATAGATCTCGCTGTAGGCATCCGGCTCCACCCCGAGTTGCGACACGCCGTGGATCTCGGATGCAGCGTTATTGATCAGCGTGATCTTGCCCGCTGCATCGGTGACGATGACGCCCTCGGCAAGCTGGGCCAGGATGGCGGCGCTCGTAGCGGTAGAGTGGTCGGCCCGCACCCGCGCCTCATGCAACTGCCGCTCGGTCAAGGATCGATAGCGCGCATCGCTTTCGTGCAGGGCGTGCTCCATCATCTTGCGCTGACTGATGTCCCGCAGGGTGGCGACGTATCCATCTGCTCGGCCGGTCATCGCGTCGTGGGTGAGGGCGAAAGAGATCTCCAGCCAGACCCAGTTTCCGTCCGCGTGCCGGTAGCGCTGGCAGGTCGTCGAGCGCTCGATGCGCCCGGCCGTCAGATCACCTAGGACTTCAGCGTAGCTCGCTGCGTCGTCGGGATGGACGAAAGCGATGGGACGCGAGCCGACGAGTTGTTCGGGATCATAGCCAAGCACGGCGGTGACGGCGGGTGATACGTACCGCCGGGTCGTGTTGAGGTCGCACCAGATGATGATGTCGGTGGCGTTCTCCGCCAGCAGCCGGTAGCGCGCCTCGCTCGTGCGGATGTGCGCGTCCGCCGCCTCCCGCCATTCGATCTCGCGGCCGAGGAGAAGGAGGGCGCCGACGAGGATGAGCGTCAGACAGCCAGCCACAGCGCCCTGCATGAGCGCGGATCGACGCCAGTCGGCCAACATGTCCTCGCGCGACAGTGCGGCTCCGACGTACAAAGGATAGTCGTCGAGGAAGCTCAAGGCGACCACCCGTTCGACCCCATCGGTCATGGCGGCCGACCAGTACGGTTTACTGTCCCGCGACGGGACGTGGAGCCGGTAATTCTCACTCTCAGCGAAGTTCTTGCCGATGACCGCCGGTAGCGGCGGAGAGCGCACGAGTAGGGTCCCATCGGAGCGCCACAGCGTGAGCCCGGCACTCGGCCCGTTATGAATCTTCTCGTACACCGTCTCGAAAGTCTGGGGATCGACCGTCGCCTGCAGGATGCCGAGGAAGGTTCCGTCTGCCCCCTCCAGACGGCGAACCACGGGGATCAGCACCCGGCCGGTCAAGCGCCCGGTGATCGGATTACCGATCACCATGCCTTTTTCAGGGTGATCGCGCAGGGCCTGGAAGTAGTCCCGGTCCCGCACGTTGAGGGGGCGAGCCGGAAAGCTATCCGCTTCAACGACGGCCTGACCGTTTCGATCGATGATGATGATGTTGTTGAGGCGGGCGCGCTGCATCTGCTCGCGCAGGGCGGCATGGATCCCGTCCGTCGATAGGTTGCCTGCGGCCGGTCCAACGAGGTGAGCGACGGCCCGCAGGTAGGTGTCGATGATCTCGAAGGTGCGCGCGGCATGCTGTTCGAGGGCGTGGGCGGTGTTCGCCGCACGGGTCTCGGCGTCGGCGAGTTCCTGGAGCCGTTGATGGTCGATAGCTAAGCTGACGACAAAGGGAACGCCGAGTCCGATCGTCAGCGCAGCGACCCGCGCGAGTGTCCCTAGCCGCTTATCCATCGTCGTATCAGCAACCCCGAAGGCATCGGTCCATATTGCCTTCACGGCCACCGACTTGACGAAGCTTGCCTCTGTGAAGGTGAACAAGCTGTGTGCCGGAAGCCGCTCTGTCGCGGAGGTGGTGGCGGAGGCACGGTCTGGAGCTATGCCGCGGTATGGCTCGGT
>JAKONI010000399.1 GCA_022702015.1 Beijerinckiaceae bacterium
TGGGACCGGTTCGCCGTCGTGACACGGGCCGCCACCCAGCAGATCCGCAATCAGGATTTCGTCTCGGCGGCCCGCGCGGCCGGGCTCACCGACCTGCGCATCATCCTTCAGGAGATCCTGCCGAACATCATGAACGCGCTGATCGTGGTGGCCACCCTGGAAATGGCCCACGCGATCCTGCTGGAGGCCGCGCTCTCGTTCCTGGGCCTCGGCGTGCAGCCCCCGCTGCCCTCCTGGGGCCTGATGATCGCCGAGGGCAAGCAGTACATGTTCTTCCAGCCCTGGGTGATCACCATCCCCGGCGTGGCGCTCCTGCTCCTCGTCCTGGCGATCAACCTGCTGGGCGATGGCCTGCGCGACATCACCGCCCCCGAGGCGCGCCACTGATGCCCCCGCGAGGATGATCGCGGCCGACAAAACCCCAAACCCATTCGAGATCACACCATGACGCGAGACGACGCCATCGCGCGTGCCACAGATGCCTTCGATTCCGGCGCGTTCCTCGCGCTGCTGCGACAGGCCGTGGCGATGCCTACCGAAAGTCAGGCCCCCGGCCAGGAGGCGGCCCTACGCGGCTATCTGGATTCCTTCGTGACGCCACTCGTGGGCCGCCTCGGCTTCGCGACCCCGCGCATCTTCGACAACCCGGATGGCGTGCATGGCCCGTTCCTGGTCGCCGGGCGGCACGAGGGCGCGGACCTGCCCACCGTCCTGATCTACGGGCACGGCGACACGGTTCGCGGCTACCCCGAGCAGTGGCGGGAGGGCCTCGGTCCCTGGGACGTCGTGGTCGAGGGCGACCGCTGGTACGGGCGCGGCACCGCCGACAACAAGGGGCAGCACGTCCTCAACCTCGCCGCCCTGGAGCAGGTCATCGCGGCCCGTGGGGGTCGCCTCGGCTTCAACGTGAAGCTGCTGATCGAGATGGGTGAGGAATCCGGATCGCCGGGCCTGCGGCCGTTCTGCCGGGAGCAGGCGGACCTCCTGCGGTCCGACGTGCTGATCGCCTCGGATGGCCCGCGCCTCAACGGCGAGCGCCCGACCCTCTTCCTCGGCTCACGCGGCGCCTTCAATTTCGAACTCGCCATCGACCTGCGGGAAGGGCCGCATCACTCCGGCAATTGGGGCGGGCTGCTGCGCAACCCCGGCACGGTGCTGGCCTCGGCGATCGCCTCGATGGTGAATGCCCGGGGCGCCATCCTCTTGGACGCCCTGCGTCCGCCGCCGATCCCCGAGGGCGTGCGCGCCGCGCTGGCCGACATCCGCGTCGGCGAGGATCCCACCGCCCCCACCATCGACGCCGACTGGGGCGAGCCGGGCCTGACCCCCGCCGAGCGGGTCTTCGCGTGGAATACGCTGGAGGTGCTGGCCTTCAAGACCGGCGATCCGGACGGGCCGCTCAACGCCGTTCCACCCCATGCCAAGGCAACCCTGCAACTGCGCTTCGTGGTCGGCACCGACTGGCGGAACCTCATCCGGAACGTGCGCGCCCACCTCGACACGCACGGCTTCCCGATGGTCACGGTGAGGCCCGCCCGCGCCGCGGAGGTGTTCCAGGCGACACGGCTCCCGGTCGAGGACCCCTGGGTCGAGTGGGCACTCCGGTCGATCGAGACGAGTTCGGGCAAGGCCCCGGCACTGCTACCCAACCTCGGCGGCTCCCTGCCGAACGACGCCTTCTCCGAGATCCTGGGCCTGCCGACGCTGTGGGTGCCGCATTCCTATCCGGCCTGCCGCCAGCACGGGCCCGACGAGCATCTGCTCGCCTCCGGCACCCGTGAGGGCATGGCGATCATGGCCGGCCTGTTCTGGGATCTCGGCGAGGCCGGACCCGACATCCTCCGCCGCCGTACCGGAAGGGCCTGACACCATGAGCGAGCCGGTCGTCCGCATCCGCGATCTGACGATCGCGCTCCCCAAAGGCGCCGACCGACCGCATGCGGTCGAGGGCCTGAACCTCGATCTGCAGCCCGGGAAGATCCTCTGCGTGGTCGGTGAGTCGGGCTCGGGCAAGTCCATGAGCGCCTACGCCCTCACGGGCCTCCTGCCCCGCTCCCTGAAGCCGACGGCCGGCACCATCCACTTCGAGGGACGCGACCTCCTCACCCTCGACGAGCCCGCGTGGCGGAGCCTTCGCGGTCGGCGCATCGCCATGGTGTTTCAGGAGCCGATGACGGCGCTGAACCCGGTGATGCGGATCGGGGACCAGATCGCGGAGATGTTCGAGGCGCATCACCTGCTGACCCGGAGCGAACGGAGGGCGCGGGCGGTGGCGCTCGCCACCGAGGTCGGGCTGCCCAACCCCCACGAGGCGGTGCAGGCCTACCCGCACCAGCTCTCCGGCGGCCAGCGGCAGCGGGCGATGATCGCGATGGCCCTCGCGCTGGAACCGTCGATCCTCGTCGCCGACGAGCCGACCACGGCGCTCGACGTCACGACCCAAGCCCAGATCCTCCGGCTGATCCGCGATCTTCAGCGCAAGCGCGGGATGAGCGTCCTGTTCATCACACACGATTTCGGCGTCGTGGCGGAGATCGCCGACCATGTGGCGGTGCTTCAGCGCGGACGGCTCGTGGAGTCCGGTTCCGCCGCGTCCGTGCTGGGTGATCCGCAGGCGCCCTATACGCGGGCGCTGCTCGCCGCAGTGCCGAGCCTCAATCCACCCACCCGGCCGCCCCTCGACGCGGCCCCGATCGCCCTGTCGGTGAGCGGGATGCGCAAGACCTACACGGGACGCTCCGGTCTGTTCGGCAAGCCGCGAGTCGTGGCGGCGGTCAAGGAGGTCTCCTTCGACGTCCGGCGCGGCGAGACCTTGGGTCTCGTGGGTGAATCCGGCTCGGGCAAGTCGACCACCGCGCGGCTCGCGATCCGCCTGATCGAACCCGATGGCGGCACCGTTCGCCTCGGCGACCTTGACTACACGGCGTTGCGGAAGGGCGAACTTCGGGACAAGCGCAGCCGCATCCAGATGATCTTTCAGGACCCCTTCGCCTCCTTGAACCCACGGCGCACCGTGGAGCAGATCATCACGGCGGGTCCTATCGCCCACGGGATCCCCGCCCGCGAAGCGCGGGCTCAGGCGCGCGATCTCCTCGACATGGTCGGACTCGATCCGAAGGCGGCGGCTCGCTACCCGAACGCGTTCTCGGGGGGGCAGCGTCAGCGTATCGGCATCGCCCGGGCACTGGCCATGAACCCGGACGTCTTGGTCGCCGACGAGGCGGTCTCGGCTCTGGACGTCTCGGTCCAGCGGCAGGTGCTGGACCTGCTGGAGGACCTGAAGCAGCGGCTGTCGCTGGCGATGCTCTTCATCACCCACGCTCTGCGCGTGGCGGCCACGATCTGCGACCGGATCGCCGTGATGCACCGGGGGGCAATCGTCGAGCAACGGACGACCAGCGACCTGTTTCGCGACCCTCAGCATGCTTACACGCGCAGCCTCTTGGCCGCCGTGCCGGGATTAGGGCAATCGCCCGCCGTCGAACCACCCTCGACGGTAGTCCGGAACGCGTACGTCCGGGAAGACGACGTCACCGTGCAAGAAGCCCCCGCGAGTGTGCCGATCCATCACCCCTTCTAGACGCTGCCGCAGGGCGGTGGCCGCCTCCGCTTCGGAGGGAGGCAGTCCTGTGGTGCCTCCTCTGACTGCCGCGTGGCGCGAGCAGGATCCACCGGGTCAGGGGATATCGCTGAGAAGGCCGATCTCGGTCGCGCTCGCGGCGCTCGCATCCCTGATCGGGGTCGGCATGTCGAGGCCGGGGGTGGAGAGTCCCGCCAGGGCCGGGAAGCCGCTTGGCGTTCGCCGCGAAAGCGGGGCTTCATACTGGATGCCACCACTGACCACGTAAGATGACGCCCTCGGCGGCGATGCGCCGGTTGCCCGTCATGTGCTCGCCGCGCGTGTCGGCATAGTCGAAGGCGCCTTCGTGCACCGCGAGCACCGTGGCATCGCCGAGGGCGCCGACCTTGAGGGTTCCGTACTCCATGCGCCGGAGCGCCACGGCGGCGTTGACCGTCGCTGCGGCGATGACCGCGTTCAGGTCCATGCCGAGGCAGAGCATCTTCGACATCGTTGTGACAAGGTCGTAGGCCGGGCCGTCGATGCAGAGTTGGTGCACATCGGAGGAGATCGTGTCGGGCGGGAAGCCGTTCGCCAGCATCGCCCGCGCGACCTTGAAGCTGAACGAGCCCTTCCCGTGCCCGATGTCGAAGATCACGCCCCGCTCCCGGGCGTCGCGGACCGCCGGGCGGAGCGCGCCCTGCGCGGTGACGGGGGCGTTCGGGAACGGGCGGAAGGCGTGGGTCAACACGTCTCCGGGCCGCAGCATCGCGAGAACCGCCTCGTAGCTCGGTGGCGGCTCGTCGATGTGGCACATCAGCGGCAGGCCGGTCTCCTCCGCCACCTGGAGGGCGATCTCAAGCGGAGCCGTGCCCTGGTCCCCCGAGGCGTGCAGGCCGACTCGCACCTTGATGCCGACGATCACGTCCCGGTTGGCCTCGGCCACGGCGACCGCCTCCCGGGGGGCCATGAGGCGGGGATCCTCGCTTTCCCCGACCATGATCGTCTTGGAGAATCCGTAGATCCCGGCAAAGGAGACATGGAGATAGGCGAGGATACGGGCCTGCGACCGCTCGATGACGTGCGCGCGGAAGCCCGCGAAGTTGCCCGGACCGGCGCTGCCGGTATCCACCGAGGTCGTCACGCCGGAGGTCCGGCAGAACGCATCGGCGTCGATGCCGAGCGACGTGCCGCCCCAATAGACGTGGGTGTGGAGATCGATCAGTCCCGGCGTGACGATGGCGCCCGCCATTTCCCGCACCCGCGTCCCCGGCCCCGCCGGCAGATCGCGGCCGAACCCGGAGACGCGCCCCCCGGCGAAGGCGACGTCGGCGATCCCGTCGTGCTTCTGCGAGGGGTCGATGATCCGGGCATTCCGCAGGATCAACTCGTGAGTCACGCATGAACTCCGTCAGGCGGCCCGGGCCGCCGGGGCGGCCTCGGCGAGATGGCAGGCGGCGAAATGGCCCCGGCCCACGGGATCGAGGCGGGGCTCCTCGGTGCGGCACCGGTCGAAGGCCTGGGGGCAGCGGGTGTGGAAGCGGCAGCCGGAGGGCGGCGCGATCGGGCTCGGAACGTCGCCCTTCAGGACGATCCGGGTGCGGGAGGCGCCGGGCTCCGGCACCGGCACCGCCGAGAGCAGGGCCTGGGTGTAGGGGTGCCGGGGGGCGAGGAAGATGTCCCGGCGCGGCCCGATCTCCACGATCCGGCCGAGATACATCACCGCGACCCGGTGGGTCATGTGCTCCACGATGGCGAGGTCGTGCGAGATGAACAGCAGGGCGAGATCCAGCTCGCGCTGGAGGTCGCAGAGCAGGTTGACGATCTGCGCCTTCACGGACACGTCGAGGGCGGAAACGGCCTCGTCGCAGATGATCAGGTCCGGCTCGGCGGCCAGCGCCCGGGCGATGCCGATGCGCTGGCGCTGGCCCCCGGAGAATTCGTGCGGATAGCGCCCGAGGGCATCCCGGGGCAGGCCGACGCGCTCCATCAGCGCCGCCAGGCGTTCATGCAACTCCGCACGGCTGCGGGCGAGGCCGAAATTGCGGATCGGCTCGGACAGGATCCCCCGCACCCGCATCCGAGGGTTGAGGGACGAGAACGGATCCTGGAACACCATCTGGATACGCCGCCGCAGCGGCCGCAGGGCCCCGTCGGACAATTGGTCGATCCGGGTGCCGCCGAGCACGACCTGCCCCGCCGTCGGCCGGTAGAGACGCATCACCGCCTTGGCGACCGTGGACTTGCCGCAGCCCGACTCCCCGACGAGGGAGAGGGTTTCGCCACGGGCCACGGTGAAGGACAGCCCGTCCACCGCCTTGAGGACCTTGCCGCTCCGGCCGAAGAGGCCGCCACCGAGGGTGAAGTGCTTCGTGAGGTCGTTGACCTCGAGGAGGGTTTCGGGCGCGGTGATCATGCCGCCAGCGCATCCTTCAACGCATAATGGCAGGCGGCGAGGTGCTCCGGCCCCTTCCGTTCCAGAGCGGGCGCCTTGGCGCGACACAGATCCGTCGCCTGGGTGCAGCGACCGGCGAACACGCAGCCGTCGATCCGCGTCTTGAGGCTCGGGACCATGCCAGGGATCTCGGCGAGCCGGCCGCCTTCGCCGGCGGCGGACCCGAGGCGGGGCACCGCCCCCATCAGTCCCTTGGTGTAGGGATGGCGGGGCGAGCGGAACAGGTCGGCCACGGCCGCCTCCTCCACCTTCCGTCCCGCATACATCACGACCACCCGGTCCGCGACCTCGGCCACCACGCCGAGATCGTGGGTGATCAGCATGATCGCCGCGCCGACCCGTCGCTTGAGATCCCGCATGAGGTCGAGGATCTGAGCCTGGATCGTGACGTCCAGGGCGGTGGTGGGCTCGTCGGCGATGAGGAGCTTCGGCGAGCAGGCGAGGGCGATGGCGATCATCACCCGCTGGCGCATGCCGCCGGAGAGCTGGTGCGGGTACTCGCGGACGCGCCGTCGCGGCTCGGGGATTCCCACGAGAGTCAGCATCCCCACGGCCCGCTCCTCGGCCTCCCTGCGGCCAAGGCCCTGATGCAGGCGAAGGGTCTCGCCGATCTGCCGGCCCACGGTGAGCACCGGGTTCAGGCTCGTCATCGGCTCCTGAAAGATCACGCTGATGTCGTTGCCGCGGATCTTCCGCATGGCACTGTCGGGCAGATCGAGAAGGTTGGTCCCCCGGAATCGGATCGCTCCGGCGATGGCCGCCGGCGGCTCCGGAAGCAGGCGCAGGATCGACATCGAGGTGACGGACTTGCCGCAACCAGATTCGCCGACGATCGCCAGCGTCTCCCCGGCGCCGATGGCGAAGGAGACGCCATCGACCGCCCTGTTCACCCCCTCGGGGGTACGGAAGTGGACCTGAAGGTTCTCGATGGAGAGAAGCGGAGCGTCTGTCATCGGCCGCGCCTCATATGTCCTTGGCCATGCGGGGATCGAGGGCGTCGCGCAGCCCGTCGCCCACGAGATTCACGGCGAGCACGGTGAGTGAAAGCGCGATGGCCGGGAACAGGATGATGAAGAACTTCACCTGCCAGAGCGCCCGCCCCTCGGCCATGATGTTCCCCCAGGAGGGGACGGAGGGCGGGACCCCCGCGCCGATGAAGGAGAGGATCGCCTCGGTGATCATCGCGGAGGCGCAGATGTAGGTCGCCTGCACCGTCATCGGCGCCATCGTATTGGGCAGGATGTGGCGCCAGATGATCGCCGGCATCCGGGTGCCCGTCGTCACCGCAGCCTCGACATAGGGCTGTTCCCGCAGGGAAAGCACCACGCCCCGCACCAGCCGGGCCACCCGGGGGATTTCGGCGATGGTGATCGCGACGATGACGTTCTGCACGGAGCCTCGGGTGAGCGCCATGAGCGCGATGGCGAGCAGGATCGGGGGGATCGACATCATCCCGTCCACCACGCGCATCACGATCCCATCGAGCCAGCGCACCATGCCCGAGACGAGGCCGATGGCGAGGCCGCCGATCGAGGCGAGGATGGCCACCGCGAAGCCGACGAGGAGCGAGACCCGGGCGCCGTAGATCACGCGGGAGTAGATGTCCCGCCCGAGCATGTCCGTGCCGAACCAGAATTGCGCCGAGGGCACGCGCGTCCGTTTGGCGGGCGCGAGGGCGGTGGGGTCGACGGTCCAGAGAGACGGCGCAAGGAGGGCCGCCAGGAAGATGACCGTCAGGATGATAACGCCCGCCACCACGGTCGGATAGCGCCGCACGAAGCGCCACACCGGTCCGCGGGCTTTCCGGGGCGGGATCACATCGGGCAGGGGCGCCGCGACGGACGGGGCGGCGTCGAGCTGAGGGACGACGGTCGCGCTCAATAGCGGATCCTCGGATCAAGCACTGTGTAGAGCAGGTCGATGGCGAGGTTCACCGCGACGTAGGTGAAGCTGAACAGCAGGACGACCCCTTGGATGACGGGGTAATCCCGCCGCAGGATCGCATCGACCGTGAGCCGCCCGAGGCCGGGGATGGCGAAGACCGTCTCGGTGACCACCGCGCCGCCGACCAGCAGCGCGATCCCGATGCCGATCACGGTGACGATGGGCACCGCGGCATTCTTCAGGGCATGGACGAACAGGACGTGACGCTGGGCGAGGCCCTTGGCCCGGGCCGTCCGCACGTAATCCTGGTTCAGCACGTCGAGCATCGTCGCCCGGGTCACCCGGGCGATCAGGGCGATGTAGACGAGGCCAAGCGTCACCGAGGGCAGGATCAGGTTCGCCAGCCAGGGCCAAAGCCCTTGGGCGATGGGCGTGTAGCCCTGCACCGGCAGCCAGCCGAGTTGCAGGGCGAACACGTAGGCCAGGATGTAGCCCACGACGAAGACGGGAACGGAGAAGCCGGTCACCGCCAGCCCCATCACCAGCCGATCGATGAGGGAGCCTGCTTTCCAAGCCGCGAGCACTCCCAGGGGCACCGCGACGACAATCGCGAAGACGAGCGTGACGAGCATCAGCGACACGGTGGGCTCGACCCGCTGGCCGATAAGGGTCGACACCGGCAGGTTGGTGAAGATCGAGATGCCGAGGTCGCCGTGCAGGATGCGCCACGCCCACTCGCCGAACCGCACGAGGAACGGCCGGTCGAGGCCGAGCGACGCGCGGATGCGTTCGATATCCTCGGGGGTCGCCTGATCGCCCGCAATGATGGCCGCAGGGTCGCCCGGGGCGAGATAGAGGAGGCTGAAGACGAAAAGCCCGACCACCGCCATCACCGGGATCGTCGCCAGCACACGCCTGCCGATATAGCCGAGCATCAGCGCGCCTCAGGCCTTCGATACGCCCCAGGTGAAGTTGAGCGGCCCCTTCACGATGCCCTTCACGTTCTTCCGCCACGCCTGGTAGCCGAGGAAGAAGCCCGTCGGTGCGTAGACGGCGCCCTCGCAGGCGGCGGCGTTGGTCTTGTCGATGGCGGCCTTCTCGGCGGCGGGATCGGCGGCGTCGAACCACTCGGCGATGCCGGCCTCGACCGCAGGCAGGTTCGGCCAGCCGAACCACGCCTTGTCGCCGTTGGCGCGCACGGCCGGGTAGCCCGCCGGATTGATGCAATCCGCGCCCGTGTGCCACGTGTGGAACATGTTCCAGCCGCCCTGGGACGGGGGCGCCTTGGAGGCGCGGCGGGTGCCCGTGGTGCCCCAATCCGTCGCGACGAAGTCGACCTCGAACCCGATCTGCTTCAGGAGGTCGGCGGTGATGTCGCCCTCCGCCTTGGTGATCGGCTGGTCCTGCGCCACGATGCAGACGACCTTCTCGCCCTTGTATCCGGCCTCCTTCAGCAACCTCTGCGCGGTCTTGATGTCGCCCTTGCCGATCATGGCCCCGCCGGCCTCGCTGTAGAGGGCCGTGCCGGGGGTGAAGAAGCCGGGGAGGGGTTTCCACAGGCTGTCGTCGTCCCCCACCAGGGCGCGCATGTAGTCCTCCTGGTTCATGCCCACGAGAACGGCTTGCCGGATCTTCGGGTTGTCGAAGGGCGGGTAGAGGTGGTTCATCCGGAACGAGCCGATGTTGCCGAGCGGGTCGGCGATATCGACGACGACGTTCGGGTTCTTGCGCAGCAGCGGTACCAGATCGGCGATGGGGTTCTCCCACCAGTCGACCTCGCCATTCTGCAGGGCCGCCGAGGCCGTGGCGGTGTCCGGCATGATCACCCACTCGACGCGATCGACCAGCATGCGCTTGCCGCCGGCGAGCCAGGAGCTCGGCTCCTCGCGGGGCTTGTAGTCCTTGAAGGTCTCGAAGGCCGCCCGGGCGCCGGGCACCCACTCGTCGCGCCGGAAGCGCATCGGGCCCGAGCCGACATACTCGCTGATCTGCGTGAACGGATCGGTCTTGGCGATCCGCTCGGGCATGATGAACGCCACCGGTGCGTTGGTCTTGCCCAGCGCGTAGAGGAGCTTGGGAAAGGGCTTTTTCAGGCGCCAGCGGAAGGTCCGGTCATCGACCGCCGTCAGCTCGTCCTGGATGGCCTTGATCATGCCGCCGATCGGATCGCGGGCCATCCACCGGGTCAGACTCGGCACGACGTCGGCGGCGCGGACCGGCTCGCCGTCGTGGAAACGCAGGCCGTCCCGCAGGCGGAACGTCCAAGTGAGGCCGTTATCCGTCACCTCCTCGGATTCGACCATCTGGCGCTGCGGCGTCAGGGTCGAATCCACCCCGTACAGCATATCCCAGACCAGTGCGCCGGCATTGCGCACGACGTACTGCGTCCCCCAGATGGGGTCGAAATTGGCGAGGTTCGCCTGCGGTACGAAGCGGAGGACCTTCGCCCCCTGCGCCAGCGCCGGCGCGGCCAGCCGAGGGCTCGCGACTCCGGCGGCGCCGAGCGCAGCCGTCGTCTTCAGAAAGGTCCTGCGATCCATGGCGGTCTCCATAGTGGGGCGGGGCCGCGTGGCCGTCGCGGAACGCAGGAAGGGTTGGGGTCGAGTGGCTCGGCTGGAAGCGTAGCAAGCGGCAGGCCAAAGCCATCGGGAACGAGGCTTGCAATCGCCGGGGTTTCCGCAAGGCCGGCGATCGATCCGGCGGCGGGTGGCAGCACTGAGTTTGGGGTGATCGCAATGCGCGTGGCGGTGCTGCAATTCACGCACGAGACCGTAACGTTCCTCGACAACGAAACGGGGCGGGAGGACTTCATCTATCCCGGATCGCCGGCGTCGGGGGCAGACCTGCTGGCCACCGACCCGAAGGGTTACATGGGCGGCTTCGTGCAGGTCGCGCGAGAGTACGATGCCGAACTCGTCGGCATCACCTCCCCGCTATGGCCACGCACCGGCACCGGCTCGGGTTGGGTCACGGCGGATGCGTACGCGCATTTCGTGGGCATCATGGAGGAAGAGCTCGCCGCGCTCGGTCCCTTCGATGGCGTGTACCTCAATCTCCACGGCGCCATGGCGGTCCGCGGGGTGGCCCGTCCCGAGGCCGACATCGCCCGGCGGGTCCGTGCCGTGGTCGGCCCCCGGGCCATCCTCGCCGCGACCTTCGATCCCCACGGCAACGAGGACGACGATTTCCTCAAGAACGCCGACTTTGCTTTTTGCGTGAAATACTTCCCTCACTACGACGCACATCTCCAGGGAGAGCGTGCGGCGCGGATGCTGGTACGGGCGGCGCGCGGCGATTACCGGCCGACCCACGCGACCATCAAGGTCCCGATCCTGACGCCGACCGTGATGCAGTGGACCGGCGCGCCGCCATGGTCCGATCTGGTGCAGCGTGCCCTGACCTGGGAGGCGCGCGAGCCCGACTTGTACCTCAACGTCTTCTTCGGCTTCCCCTGGGGTGACGCGCCCGACGGCGGGATGACCATACAGGCGACGAGCAACGGCGACGCCGTGCTGGCCGAGCGCGCCGCCCAGGACGTGGCTGCCTTCGCGTGGCGGGAGCGGCGGGGGCTTGCTGTGGCGGCGCGGATCCACGCGATGGGGGAGGGCGTGCGGTTGGCCCGCGAGGCGACGGCCGCCGGGCCGGTGGTGTTGGCTGACCACAGCGACCGGTCCGGGCGCGCGACTTGGCTTCTGCGGGAGGTCCTCGAGCAAGGCCTGCCGCGGGTGCTGGTCGCCACCGTCGCTGCCCCGGAAGCCCTGGCCGACGCCCTCGCCTCCGGTCTGAAGCCGGGAGACCCCTTCGACGCACGGGTGGGAGGCGGCGGGGATGCGTCGGCGGGCGAGCCGGTGCGGATCCGTGGCACCGTGCTCCACGTCGCCGAAGCCGGGCCTCCGGGAGTGGCGGGCAGCGGCGGAGGGGGCGGCCGTTGGCTCTGCATCGGGTTCGGGGACGGCTGTGCGGTCGTGCTCAGTCCTCAACTCGCCCAGGTGGTCGAACCCGAGGAACTTCGACGGATCGGTTTGCGCCTGGAAAATTACGCGGTGATCGCTCTCAAATCCCGTGTCCACTTCCGCCGTGGTTTCTACGACAGCGGATTCGCGAAGACAGTCATCCTCGTTGAGCCGAGCGAACCCTTCCTTGGGACGACGCGCCTCGACGCACTGCCCTACGCCCATATGCGGGTCGCCGATTTCTTCCCCTATGGTGATCCCGCCGGTCCGGTCTAGTGCATCGATCCGGACGGAGGCGTCAGCCGAGTCTGGGAAAAATTGATGCAAAAGCAAAGGGCTAGGGCAGAGGCGCATGAACGGAGTGAGTGCGTCACTGCACTAGGGGA
>JAKONI010000411.1 GCA_022702015.1 Beijerinckiaceae bacterium
CCGGACGGCTTTCCGGCGGTTTGGTCTCGGCGACCTTGGGCGGGGCATCGTTGGCCGGCGCGGGAATTCCCCCGTGCTCCACCTCCAGCCGCTCGATGGCGGTGTCGAGGGCCCGGCGCTCGAGGTCGATGTCGTCCTCGGAAAGGGGCGGCTCCAGGGAGCGCAGCTGGCTGACGAGGGCGTTGCGCGCCCGGTCGTAGACCGCCCGGCGCAACCCAGGCGAGCGGTCGGGCAAGGCATCGAGGGCGCGTGCCAGCAGCGGGTAGTAATCGGCCATTCTTTTTTCGGTCCGCCCCGCGCAGCGCGTCCCCGGTCAAGACCGTTTCCGCGGACGCCTTCACGCGAGGCTGATTTTAACCAATCGCCAAGCCGTTTGTAACCAGAGCGCGCCGTGTGTCGGCGCGCCATCAACTTAATAAGTGCGGATCAATCCTCGAAAGGATTGTGCATCAGGATGGTGTCGTCGCGCTCGGGCGAGGTGGACAGCAGCGCCACCGGGGCGCCGATCAGCTCCTCGATGCGGCGCACGTACTTGATCGCCTGCGCCGGAAGGTCGGCCCAGGAGCGGCCCCCCGCCGTCGTCTCCGACCACCCCTCGAAGGCTTCGTAGATCGGCTCGACCCGCGCTTGGTCCGCCTGTCCCGCCGGGAGGTGATCGATCTCGCGACCATCGAGCCGGTAGCCCGTGCAGATCTGGATCGTGTCGAACCCGTCCAGGATGTCAAGCTTGGTCAGGGCAATGCCGTTGATGCCGGAGGTGCGCACCGTCTGCCGCACCAGGGCGGCATCGAACCAACCGCAGCGGCGCTTGCGCCCGGTGACGACGCCGAACTCCCGGCCCCGCTCGCCGATCCGCTCCCCAATGGCATCGGTCAGTTCCGTGGGGAACGGCCCCTCTCCGACGCGCGTGGTGTAAGCCTTCACGATGCCGAGCACGTAGCCGATGGCCGAAGGGCCAAGGCCCGAGCCCGTGGCCGCCTGCGCCGCCACGATGTTCGAGGAGGTGACGTAGGGGTACGTGCCGTGATCGACGTCGAGGAGGGCCCCCTGCGCGCCCTCGAACAGGATCCGCTTGCCTGAGCGACGGGCCTCATCGAGCAGCGACCAGACCGTGTCGGCGAAGGGAAGGATCTTCGGAGCGATGGCGAGCAGTTCCGCCTTCAGCGCGGCGCCGTCGATCTCATCGATCCCCAGCCCCCGCCGCAGGGCGTTGTGGTGGGCGAGCAGGCGCGCGATCTTCGCGTCCAGCATGTCCGCGTCGGCGAGATCGACCACGCGGATCGCCCGGCGGCCCACCTTGTCCTCGTAGGCGGGGCCGATGCCGCGCTTCGTCGTCCCGATCTTCAGGACCGAGTTCGATGTTTCCCGGAAATGGTCGAGTTCCCGGTGGAGCGGGAGGATCAGGGTGGCGTTGTCGGCGACCCGCAGGTTCTCGGGGGTGATGGTCACGCCCTGCTCGCCGATCCGCGCGATCTCGTCGATGAGGTGCCACGGATCGACGACGACGCCGTTGCCGATCACCGAAAGGGTGCCGCCCCGGACCACGCCGGAGGGCAGCAGCGACAACTTGTAGGTGACGCCGTCGATGACGAGCGTATGGCCGGCATTGTGGCCGCCCTGGAAGCGGACCACCACGTCGGCCTGCTCGGAGAGCCAGTCGACGATCTTGCCCTTGCCCTCGTCGCCCCACTGGGCGCCGACTACGACGACGTTGGCCATGCCTGCCCGAACCCGTATCAGTGTCGTCCCGCCGCCGGAGGAATCCCGGTGGCGGGGCCGATCGTGACCGTTTTCGCGATCCCGCGTGGGAAATCAAGCAGCAGTGGAAAGCGAGGGGCGTTCCGGGGCCGCGAGTCCGAAGCTATTTCGCCTCGGTTCCGGGCTGACGGCCGGGCAACTCGCCGGGTTTGATCACCGGCATGGTGCCGGTCTGATCGGGCTTGACCACCGTCCCGCTGGCCCCATCGGCCGGCGGCTTGATCACGCCGTCGTTCTTCTGAAGTTTATCCGACAGGTTCTGGTCGTTCGGCGGGGCGTCGGCGCTAGGGCGCACCCGGTCGGGGGGCGTCTGGGTGGCCGGGGGCAGGGCGGGGTCGCTGTCCTGCTTGCGCAAGGGGGCGTCGGGGTTCTGGGCCAGCGCGACGCCCCCCGTCAGCACCATCGCGAGGGCCGCGACGGCGGACATTTTGGAGCGATGTGACAGGCTCGGCAACGCGGTCTCCCGTAGCTTTGAGGATAGTCAAGAGCAACAGGTGGGGGCGCAAACCGTTCCGTGATCCGCCGCCCATGCGGCCGGGCGGCGAAGGGTGGCCGTTCAACCCGCGCGGGCGAGATCGAGGTAGAGTTCGCGCAGGCGGCGGGTATGGCGGCCAGGCTGGCCGTCGCCGATCGGCCGACCGTCGATCTGGATCACCGGCATCACGAAGGACGAGGCGCTGGTGTAGAACGCCTCGGCCGCCTCGTAGGCCATCTCCACGGGGATCAATCGCTCCTCGATTCTAAGGTCCGCCTCGGCGGCCAACCGCAGGACGCTGGCGCGGGTGATCCCTGGCAGGAGGGCCGTCGAGAGCGGCCGGGTCACGACGGTGCCCTCGCGGGTGATGATGAAGGCCGTGGACGAAGATCCCTCGGTGACGGCGCCGTCCTCGACCATCCAGGCCTCGGAGACGCCGGCCTCGACGGCCTGCTGCTTGGCGAGCACCTGGGCCAGGAGCGCCACCGATTTGATATCCCGCCGCTTCCAGCGCAGATCCTCGACCGTGATGATCCGCGCGCCCTTCTCGGCGAGGGGGTTGGCGGCCACCGTCTTGGCCTGGGTGAACATCACCACCCCCGGCGCGGTGCCGGCCGGCGGGAAGGCGAAGTCCCGCTCGGCCACGCCCCGCGTGACCTGCATGTAGACCAGACCCTCAACGAGGTCGTTGCGGCGGACCAGCTCCATCTGCAACCGCTCCCATCCGGCGGCATCGTGCGGGTTGGCGATCCCGATCTCCCCGAGGGAGCGGTCGAGCCGCGCGAGGTGCGCCGCATTGTCGACGAGCCGCCCGCCCAGCACCGCCGACACCTCGTAGATGCCGTCGGCGAAGAGGTAGCCCCGGTCCATGACCGGGACCTTCGCCTCCGCGAAGGGCACGAAGTCGCCGTTCAGGTAGACGATGCGGGATGACGTCACGGAGCCGTTCCTCGAAGCGCGGGGTGGTGGCGAAAGCCAGATCCGGGCCAGCCCTCAGGCTTGGCCGAAGACCCGGGCGAAGATCGTATCGACGTGCTTGAAGTGATAGCCGAGGTCGAAGCACTCCTCGATCTGCCCGGGTGTCAAAGCCTGGGTCACCTCGGCGTCGTCCTTGAGCAGGGTGAGGAAGTCGCCCTCGCCGCGCCAGACGGGCATGGCGTTGCGCTGGACCAGCCGGTACGCATCCTCACGGGAGACGCCGGCCTGGGTCAGGGCCAGAAGCACCCGTTGCGAGTGCACCAGACCCCCTAGCCGATCCAGGTTCTTCCGCATGTTCGCGGGGTAGACCAGCAGTTTCTCGATCACCCCGGTCATCCGGGCCAGGGCGAAATCGAGGGTCACGGTGGCGTCGGGGCCGATCATCCGCTCCACGGAGGAGTGGGAGATGTCGCGCTCGTGCCAGAGGGCGACGTTCTCCATCGCCGGGGTGACGGCGCTGCGCACGATCCGGGCGAGGCCGGTGATGTTCTCCGTCAGGACGGGGTTGCGCTTGTGCGGCATGGCCGAGGAGCCCTTCTGCCCCTCGGAGAAGTATTCCTCCGCCTCCAGCACCTCCGTGCGCTGCATATGGCGGATCTCGATCGACAGGCGCTCCAGCGACGAGGCGACGACACCGAGGATCGCGAAGAACATCGCGTGGCGGTCGCGGGGAATCACTTGGGTCGAGACCGGCTCGGGGGTGAGACCCATCTTGCGGGCGACGTACTCCTCCACCCGGGGGTCGATGTTGGCGAAGGTGCCCACGGCGCCGGAGATGGCGCAGGTCGCGATCTCCTCCCGGGCCGCCACGAGGCGGGCGCGGTTGCGCTTGAACTCGGCATAGGCCTGGGCGAGTTTCAGACCGAAGGTGACGGGCTCGGCATGGATGCCGTGCGACCGGCCGATGGTCGGCGTCATCTTGTGTTCCTGCGCCCGGTGCTTGAGGGCGTCGAGGAGGGCATCGACATCGGCGATCAGGATGTCGGCGGCCCGGACGAGCTGCACATTGAGGCACGTATCGAGCACGTCCGAGGAGGTCATCCCCTGGTGGACGAAGCGCGCCTCCGGGCCGACGATCTCGGCGAGGTGGGTGAGGAAGGCGATCACGTCGTGCTTGGTCACCGCCTCGATGGCGTCGATCCGGGCGACATCGAAGGTCGCGTCGCGGCCCATCTCCCACACCTTGTCGGCCGCCGCCTTGGGCACCACGCCGATCTCGGCGAGCGCCGTCGTGGCGTGGGCCTCGATCTCGAACCAGATCCGGAAACGCGACTCGGGCGACCAGATCGCGGTCATCGCGGGGCGGCTGTAGCGGGGGATCATGGGCGCACGGACTCGGCCATCAGGGGATGGTCGGCGGGTAGCACTCCCGGCGCCGTAGCTCAATGCGGAGGGATAGGACGGGAGGGGCATTCCGCCAAGGGCGGGGCGAGCGAAGGGGGAGTAGCGGTCAGCGACTGGAATGAAGCGGATCGGGCTCTCCCATACCGACAACAATATTCGCTAGTCGATACTCCCACTTCGCTCCTACTCAGCCCTGATCCATCCCGGACCCATCAACCGCTCCTGCGGCCGGAACTTGGCCTTATAGTCCATCTTGCGTGAGCCATCGACCCAGTAGCCGAGGTACAGGTAGGGTAGGCCGAGCCGCCGGGCCCGGTCGATGTGGTCGAGGATCATGAAGGTGCCGGGCGAGCGCCCTGCCTCGGCGGGATCGAAGAACGAGTAGACCATCGACAGCCCATCCGAGAGCACGTCGGTCAGGCAGACGGCCAGGGGCGCGCCCATGCCCCGCCCGGTGATCGCCGTATCCGGTCCGTGCCGGCGGTAGACCACCAAGTGCGTGTCGACATGGCTGTCCTCGATCATCATCGCGTAATCGAGCATCGTCATGTCGATCATGCCGCCATCGTCGTGGCGGGCATTCAGGTAGCGACGGAACAGAGCGTACTGGTCGGAGGCGGGGCGGTTCTGCTCCGGGGCGCCGACGAGGTCGCCGTTGCGGGCCAGCACCCGCCTCTGGCTGGCGCTCGGCTCGAACTCGTCCACCACCACCCGCACCGAGATGCAGGCGCGACAGGTTTCGCAGGCCGGGCGGTAGGCGATGGTCTGGGAGCGGCGGAAGCCTCCCTGCGTCAGGATCTCGTTGAGGTCGCGCGCCCGACGCCCGACCAGGTGGGTGAAGACTTTCCGCTCCTCCTGGCCCGCCAGATACGGGCAGGCCGAGGGCGCCGTCAGGTAGAATTGCGGAGTGTCGCGCGGGTGGCTCGTCACGCTCTATCCGAACCTCGGCGACAGCTCTCTCGCTTCGCCCCAGGCCAGTTTACAGGGGATGCGGTCCGGCTCAATGCCTCCAACGAAAAGCCGAGCCTAAAAAACGCCCGCGCCTCGAAGGCGCAGGCCTCCGCGCGATGCCATGCCGCAACGGAACACTCAGCGGGCCGGGACGACCGCGAGCCCGAGGAGCAGGTCGTGCGCGAGGCGGCGGTCGGACCGCGCCAGCCCAAAGGCGACGTCGACGCACCACAGCAGGAAGGTGGACACCGCCACGTAGAACAGCAGCGCGTGGACGGCGGCGGTGAGGACATCGACTCGCGCGCCGGTCTCCGGGGCGACGACCCGCAGGCCCATCA
>JAKONI010000010.1 GCA_022702015.1 Beijerinckiaceae bacterium
CCGATTCGACCGGCCGATCGATTTCGAGGCACTGGACGGCGAGCCCGTGGACATCGCCTTCCTGCTTCTCGCCCCCGAGGGCGCGGGGGCGGATCACCTCAAGGCCCTGGCCCAGGTGGCCCGGGTCCTGCGGGAACCGGGTATGCTCGGCAGCATCCGGGCCGCCCGGGATGCCGGCGCGCTCTATGCCTTGCTGACACGCAACGCCGCGCCGCAGGCCGCCTGATGCCCCGGACGATTCTCCCGGCGCTGGCCCTGCTTGGCCTCGCGGCCCCGGCCATCGCCCAGGGTGGGGATGGCACCTGCCCACGGGATGTCCTCGTCGCGCAGTCGATGCAGCGGCAAGCCCTCGACCAGCTCGAGCAGGCTGACCTCTCCGATACCACCAAGAGTTGCCGGGTCTGGCGCCGGCACGTGGATACGATGCGCCGGGTCGCGGCGGTGTACGGGCGTTGCCTCTCCGGCGGCGAGCGCACCGCGGGGCTCGCCCAGGTCCAGGGGTCGGAGAAGGAATTCGCCGAGGCGATCCGCGCGCGCTGCAAGGGTCTTTGAGTCAGCCCCCCTGACTCAGCGCGGGCTCAGTCCACCCCACGCAGAAGCGGCTCGGCCACCATCTTCACGGGCTTGCGACGCCCGATCAGGATCGCCGCGCGGGACCGCTCGGGGTCGGCCTCGAACCGGGTGCGGACCCAACTCACGAGGAACTTCACATATTCCGAGGCCACCAGCTTCGCGGCGGGGGCGCTATGCCACCACGTGTCGGCGTCGAAGGCGTCGGTCACGACGGGATGGGGGACGATCCGGTCGCTGTCGGTCAGGGCGTGATCGAGTTCGATCAGCGTGCGCGGCATGTGGTAGTTCGAGGTCACCACCGCGACGGTGCTGAAATGGTGGGTGCGCATCCAGCGGCGGGTCTCGATCGCGTTGCCGATCGTGTTGCGGGCGCGATAATCGAGATCGACGCAGCAGGAAATCAGTTGACGCTGGGTCGGGTTGAGACGCGCGATCTCTTCCCGACTCGTGCGTTCGTTGACCCCGGTGATGAGGAGCCGCCGGCCGTAACCCGCCGCCAGGAGGTCGATGGCGTCACCGATTCGCTGGGCGCCCCCCGTGAGGGCGACGATCCCGTCGGTGCGGCCTTCGGGGGACCGTTCCTGCCGGGCGAGGGTGTAGACGAAGACCAGGAACCCCACGGCCAAGGCCGCCATGCCGAAGCCGGCCGCCGCGAGCCCCCAGGGCATCAGACGGCGCCGCCGGGACAGGAGCGGCCTCCGCCGGGCCGGGGCCATGGCCGCGCGCTCGTGCCAGACCCAGCCGATGGCATCGGTCGCGAGGGAGACGGGAGCGCGCGTCATCCGCGTGTTCATCCTCCAGAGCCTAGCGCCGATTGCGGCGGTGTGGAGGCAGCCGTTCTGGCCGCCCCCCGATCACTCACCCAAGGTTTTGCCAAACCATTAAGCCTGCGTGGTCATTCGCGCCATCGCGGCAGACATCGTCCGCCGGGGCCGGTGACGCTTGGGTGCGGCGCGATGCGGCCCGGTAGGGATTTCCCTCGATCCGGGTGACGGACAGATTCCCGGCCCCCACCTCACGCGAGGTAGCGTCTCACGGTGATGCGCGAGACCGCCCCCGTCACCACCGAGGCGATGACGCCGATGAGGGCGATGCTGGCATAGCCCCTGAGGCCGATCTGGAAGGAGCCGAACAGTGCTTCGATCTCCTGGCCGGCGGGGCCGGATTGGGTCGCCCCGGTGATCAGGCCGGCGAGGGCGAAGGCCAGGAGGGCGCAGGCGGCGCCGATGCCGCCACCGCGCAGGCCGAGGCCGAAGAACCGGGCTTGGAACGCCTTGGCGATGAAGTCGTCGCCGGCGCCGACGAAGTGCAGCACCTCCACGACCTCCCGGTTGCCCGCCATCGCCCCCCGCGTCGCGAAGGTGACCGCGAGCCCGGTCGCGATGAGGACGAGGACCACCATCCCCACCCCGACGCCGACGAAGGCGCTGGCGGCGGCCGAGAGCCGCTGGAGCCACAGGGCATGGTCGTCCAGGCTGGCCACCCCCGGCAGCGCCTCCACGAGTTTCGCCCGCAACCGTCCGAGGTCCGCCCGGTCCCCGGACCAGCGCAGGGCGATGAGGCGGGGAACGGGCAGGTCCGAAAGGTCGAGCCCGCTGCCGAGCCAGGGTTCCAGCAGGCGCTCGGAATCCGCCTTCGAGAACACCCGCGTCTGGGTGACGCCGGGCTCCCCCTTGGCGATGGCCTCGGCGCGGGCCACGTCGGCATCGACGGAGCGGCCGGGCCCGGGGCGGACCTGGATCGTCACCTCCTGCGCGACGCTGGTCTGCCACTGGGTGGCGTTGGCGGCCACCATCTCGGCCGCCCCGGCGCAGAGACCCGCAAGGAAGGTGAGGATCGCGATCACCGCCGCCAGGGAGCGGCCGGCGGCCGTATCGGTGGGGACCAGGGGTGCGTTGCGCCGCAGGGTCGCCGGCAGCGCCGGATCGGCGGCGGCCGTCCCGGCGGGGCGGGTCCGGGTCTTGTCGGCGGTGCTCATTCCTCGACCCTGAGGCGGCCGGCATCCAGCACCATGCGGCGGGCGTCGACGGCGTCCATGATGCCGAAATCGTGCGTCGCGATGATCACGGAGGTCCCGAGCTTGTTCAGTTCGAGGAAGAGGCGCAGCAGACGGCGCCCCAGGGCCGGATCGACGTTGCCGGTGGGCTCGTCGGCCAGGAGGAGGTCGGGCCGGGCGATCAGTGCCCGGGCGATGGCGGCGCGCTGCTTCTCGCCCCCCGACAGGAGGGGGGGCAGGGCGTGCATCCGCTCGCCGAGGCCGACCCAGCGCAGCAACTCCACCACCTCGCCCCGGTAGCTCGCCTCGGAGCGGCCCTGCACCCGCAACGGCAGGGCGACGTTCTCATAGGTGGTGAGGTGGTCGAGCAGGCGGAAATCCTGGAAGACGACACCCATCCGCCGGCGCAGCCCGGTGAGCTTGTCGCTGGAGATGCCCGAGACCTCCTCCCCGAAGATCGCGATGGTGCCCCGCGTCGGCCGGGCGGAGAGCAGGATCAGGCGCAGCAGCGTCGTCTTGCCGGCTCCCGAAGGCCCGGTGAGGAACTGGAACGAGCGCGGCGCGATGCGGAAGCTGACGTCGGACAGCACCTCGGGCCCCAGCCCGTAGCGCATCCCCACATGCTCGAACTGCACCACCGCTCGCTCGGCACCCGGGAGCAGGCTCTTCATGGTCGTTTGAACGTTCAATCCCGCCCCGCCGCTTCGCCCGAGGGCTGGTTCCCCCTGCCTTCGCCGGCCGGGCGCGCCTTTTCAAGGCCCGCGCATCGACCCGGCGGCTTCACGGGAGGTTAACCCCGTTCTGGCACCGTTTCTCAAGAAATTTTGCGATCGGCGCCCCCGCGCAAGCGCAGGCCGACGTGTCGAGTGCTCCGCCGATGTTGATCACCTGTCCGACCTGCGCCAGCAGTTACCGCATCAAGGCGGCGAAGATCGGGCCGGAGGGCCGCTCCGTGCGCTGCGCCGCGTGCCGGGAAACGTGGTTCCTCACCCCCGCCGACGCGGTGGGGGAGGGCGACGAACCGGGCCTCGACGGCACCGCCCCCCTGGTGTCGGACCCGATCGCGGACGCCGCCTGGATGGAGGCCGCCATGGCCGTCCGCGAGGCCACCGCCGAGGGACAGACCACCCCACCGGAAGCCGACACCACGCGACGGGCGCCTCGTCCGAAGAAGGAAGGGCGGTTCGCCGGCTTGGCGAGACGCGGAGCCGGACGCCCTTGGCCGATCTCACCGGCGGCGCTGCTCGGCCTCGCCGTGCTCGCAGCTTTGCCAGTGCTGTGTTTGGCGAGGAACGGGGTCGTCGCGGCCATGCCCCGCACCGCGTCGCTGTTCGCGGCCGTGGGCCTGCCCGTCAACCGCCGGGGACTCGAGATCCGCGACGTGGTGGCGTTCCAGGACCCTGCGGGGGACGAGCGCCCGGCCGAACTCGTGGTGGAGGGCGACGTCGTGGGCGTGGCGCGGACCGTGCGGGCGATGCCGGCCCTGCAGATCACCGTCGCCGACGCCGCCGGCAAGATCCTGACGACCTTCCCGGCGCCGGCCCCGCGCGCGGCCCTGGGGATGGGGGAGACGGCCCGGTTCCGCGCCCGCCTCCCGAACGCTCCGGCTCAGGGGAGGGTGGTGAGCCTGCGCTTCGCCGATGCCTCGGCGCCGGGCGCGCCCCCCGCCCGCCGCGAGTAGGCGCATCCCCCCGATGCGCCCGCGACATCGGGGAAGCCGGTCCCGGCTGCGCCGGCGGCCTTCGGAGTTTATAGGTGGCCGCGCGGGTTCCGTCGCGCGCGGCGCCGCACCGGAGTCACCGTGATGTCGTCCAATACCCTCGTCCTCCTCGCCTGCCTCGCCGTGGCGGTCATCCTGGTTCTCGGGCTGGCGAACATGATGCGCGGCGGCAGCGCCAGCGTCTCGCAGCGGCTGATGCGGCTACGGGTTTTGCTGCAATTCGTGGCCATCGTGATCATCATGGGCGTGGTGTGGTGGCGATCCGCCTGACCGCCGCCCTTGTGTGACCCGCGAGCCGCATCGCTGGCTTTTCACCGGTGGGCCGGATGAAAACCGGGCTCCGGGCCGGGGTGCCCGTGATAAGCTCTAGTGCAACCGCTCGTACACATTCCCTCAGAGCCCGCATGAACGCCTCCCTCCGCGCCCTTCTCGTCGGCCTGGCCACCGGGGCGTCGCTCGCCCCCGTCATGGCGGCCGATCTCGGCGCCGTGCCGTCCGCCCCGGTCGCCTACGCGGCGCCGGTCCAGCCCCTCAGCATCGTCTCGGAACTGCGTCTCGGCGGCGCCGTGCAGGATCCGGGCAGCGCAGAGGGCAAGGCTCGGGGGTTCAGCAAGGAGAACATCAACGGCGAGATCCTGTTCTCGAAGCCGACGATCTTCCAGGATCCCTTCTGGCAGGCCTTCATCCCGCGTGCGACCGTGGGCGGCAGCTACAACACCGGCGGCCGGACGAGCTACGCCTATCTCGGCGCCACCTGGACGGTCGAGGTGTTCCCCGAGACCCTGAACCGGCGAGTCTTCCTCGACGGATTCTTCGGCGGCGCCGCGCATAACGGCTGGACCGGCCCGAAGGCCGATACGCCCTACGGCTTCAACTCCCTCGGCTGCTCGCCGCTGTTCCGCGAGGCCGCCGCCCTGGGCTTCCGCATCACCGAGCACTGGAGCGTCATGGCGACGGTGGAGCACATGTCGAATGCCGGCCTGTGCTCGAACAACCGCGGCCTGACGAACTACGGCGGCAAGATCGGCTACACGTTCTGAGCGGGGCACCCCACCCGCGAGGATGGACAAGCGGGCGGCTGACGTGAGACGACGCCCGACGCCCCGTCCGGTCCCGCGAGGGTCGGGCGCGGGGCCGAGGGGACGCGGGGGCCACCGTTGGTCAAGCTGAACGTGATCTACACGCGCACCGGCGACAAGGGCACCACCGCCCTGGCCGACGGGCAGCGCCGCTCCAAGGGCGATCTACGGATCGAGACCTACGGCACCGTCGACGAGACGAATTCCTGCATCGGACTGGCCCGGCTCCACGCCGACGGCCCCCTCGACCGGATGCTCGGCGCCATCCAGAACGATCTGTTCGATCTCGGCGCCGACCTCGCCACCCCGGAGGGACCGGAGCCGCTGCCCTACGAGCCGCTCCGCATCGTCGCATCCCAGGTGGACCGGCTGGAGCGCGACATCGACGCGCTCAACGAGGCGATCCCGCCGATCAAGTCCTTCGTCCTTCCCGGCGGCTCCGCTTGCGCGGCGGCGCTCCACCTCGCCCGGACGGTGTGCCGCCGGGCGGAGCGCTTGGCCGTCCGCCTCTCCGAAACCGAGGGCGAGGTGCTGTCGCCCGACGCGATCCGCTACCTCAATCGCCTGTCGGACTTCCTGTTCGTGGCGAGCCGGGCCGCGAACGGGAACGGGGCGGACGATGTCCTCTGGATCCCCGGCGCCAATCGCTGAGGGGCCCCCGCAGCCCTGCGTTGACAAGGCAGAAATGTGGCCGTTACGGTCCCGCCGACTTGAGGGATGCCCGTTCCGCCCCCGCGCGGAACGCGGGCGGCCCCATCAATAAAGACGAGCGGGAAGGATCGAGAGCGCCATGAAGGTTCTGGTGCCCGTGAAGCGGGTGGTCGACTACAACGTCAAGATCCGCGTGAAGCCGGATGGGTCCGGCGTCGAACTCGCCAACGTGAAGATGTCGATGAACCCCTTCGATGAGATCGCCGTCGAGGAGGCGATTCGGCTGAGGGAGAAGGGCAAGGTCACGGAAATCGTGGCGGTGTCGATCGGCCCGCAGCAGGCGCAGGAGACGCTGCGCACCGCGCTGGCCATGGGCGCCGACCGGGCCATCCTGGTCAAGACCGACGTGGCCTGCGAGCCCCTGGCGGTGGCCAAGCTCCTGAAGGCCCTGGTGGAGAAGGAGAGCCCGCAGCTCGTCATCCTCGGCAAGCAGGCCATCGACGACGATTCGAACCAGACCGGGCAGATGCTGGCCGCGCTCCTCGGCTGGCCCCAGGGCACCTTCGCCTTCAAGGTCGAGCCGGGGGAGGGCAGCCTCGACGTGACCCGCGAGGTCGATGGTGGGCTGCAGACGGTGAGCCTCGCCCTTCCGGCCATCATCACCACCGACCTGCGCCTGAACGAGCCGCGCTACGCCTCCCTGCCCAACATCATGAAGGCGAAGAAAAAGCCTCTGGACGAGACGAGCCCCGAGACGTTGGGCGTCGACGTGACGCCCCGGCTCTCCGTGCTCAAGACCGTCGAGCCGCCGGGCCGCTCGGCGGGCATCAAGGTCGGCTCGCCGGCCGAACTGGTGCAGAAGCTGAAGACCGAAGCCGGCGTCATCTAATCGGATGACGCTCACCGCCGCGCTCCCGGCCGACCGGTCGAGCGCGGCCCACCGCAATCGGGGTTCACCGCACATGACGACTCTTCTCTACGTCGAACACGCCGACGGGCAGGTCAGGGACGGCACGCTCAAGGCCCTCAGCGCGGCCCAATCCATCGGGGCGCCGGTGCACGCCCTCGTGGCGGGCAGCCAAGCGAAGGCGGCCGCCGAGGCGGCGGCCAAGCTCGAGGGCGTCGAAAAGGTCCTGCTGGCCGAGGACGCCGCCTACGACCACGACCTCGCCGAGCCGGTGGCCGCGCTCATCGCCGCCGTGGCCGAGCCCTACGACACGATCCTGGCCGCGGCCTCCACGACGGGCAAGAACGTGCTGCCGCGCGTGGCCGCCCTCCTCGACGTGGCGCAGGTCTCCGATATCATCAAGGTGGTGGGCCCCGATACGTACGAGCGGCCGATCTACGCCGGCAACGCCATCCAGACGGTTCAGGCTCCCGGCCCGAAGCGCGTGGTGACGGTGCGGGCGGCGGCGTTCAAGCCGGCGGGCGAGGGCGGCGCCGCCGCCGCCATCGAGCCCGTCCAGGGGACCGGCGCCGCCGGTGGGGCGACCTTCAAGGGCGAGGAAATCGCCAAGTCCGACCGGCCGGAGCTGGCGGCTGCGCGGATCATCGTCTCGGGGGGCCGTTCGATCGGCTCGTCGGAGAAGTTCCACGAGCTCATCGAGCCCCTGGCGGACAGCCTCGGCGCCGCCGTGGGCGCCTCGCGGGCGGCGGTGGATGCGGGCTACGCCCCCAACGACTGGCAGGTCGGCCAGACGGGCAAGGTGGTCGCCCCCGATCTCTACGTGGCCGTAGGCATCTCCGGGGCGATCCAGCACCTCGCCGGGATGAAGGACTCGAAGGTGATCGTGGCGATCAACAAGGACGAGGACGCACCGATCTTCCAGGTGGCCGATTACGGCCTCGTCGGTGACCTCTTCCAGATCGTCCCCGAGCTTCAGGCGGAAATCACCAAGGCGAAGTGAGACGGGCCGGGCCGGCGTCCCGCGCCGGCCCGTCGCCCCTCCAAAGCCAGTCCGTCCAGTTTCTCCTGCCGGGCAACAGGCACGGGTTCCTTCACACCGTGCGATTGCGCTAGAAAGTCGTCTCGGCGTTCAACAGCAAGCGTCGGCTCCCCGTCGTCGGCTGAATCCGCGGGCCGGGGGTGGGGCGGTCGCGAAACGGGGGCAAAGGTCGTCAGATGGTCATCGAGATCAAGCGGGTGGGCATCATCGGCGCGGGCCAGATGGGCAGCGGCATTGCCCAGGTCTGCGCTTCGGCGGGTCTCGACGTGGTACTGAACGACCGCGATTCGGCCCGGCTCGCGAACGGGATCGACTCGATCGAGAAGGGCTATGCCCGGCTGGTTTCGAAGGGTGCTCTGGACGAGGGGGAGGGCCGCATGGCCCGGGAGCGGATCAGCACCGCCAGCACCTTCGCCGACCTCGCCCCCTGCGATCTCGTGATCGAGGCGGCCACCGAGCACGAGGCGACCAAGCGCGACATCTTCACCAGCCTGTGTCCGGTGCTGAGTCCCGAAGCCCTGGTGGCGACGAACACGTCTTCCATCTCCATCACCCGCCTCGCGGCGTCGACGGACCGGCCGGAGCGTTTCATCGGCATCCACTTCATGAACCCGGTGCCGGTGATGCAGCTGGTGGAGCTGATTCGTGGAATCGCCACCGAGGACACCACCTACGAGGCCGCCAAGGGCTTCATCGCCAAGCTCGGCAAGACGGCGACGATGTCGGAGGACTTCCCGGCCTTCATCGTCAACCGCATCCTGCTGCCGATGATCAACGAGGCGATCTACACGCTGTACGAGGGTGTCGGCTCCGTCGAGTCGATCGACACGGCCATGAAGCTCGGCGCCAACCATCCGATGGGGCCGCTCCAGCTGGCGGATTTCATCGGCTTGGATACCTGCCTCTCGGTGATGCAGGTGCTCTACGAGGGGCTCGCCGATTCGAAGTATCGGCCCTGTCCGCTGCTCGTGAAGTACGTCGAGGCCGGCTGGCTCGGACGCAAGACGAAGCGCGGCTTCTACGACTACCGGGGCCCGAACCCGGTGCCGACCCGATAGGGCCGGCCACCGCGATGGATAGATCCGGCCGGGTCATTAAGCGCCAGCGGCCGGATCGTCGGTTCGGATCCTAAGCGAGGCGGGTCGTCGGCACCCGCCTCCCACCATGGCTTACTTGGCGGTGCCGCCATTGGCATTCTGCTGAGACGGCTGCGGGTAGGACGGGTTGCCCCCCGGCACGGCGGTCGAGTTAGAGGTCGAGGTGCCGCCGCCCTGTCCGTTGACCGAACCGGTGATCTCCTTGCGCGAGGCGTCCTGGCTCTGCGAGGCGTAGTCCTTCGGGGAGTTGGCGCCGTTCCAGGTCATCAGCCCGATCATGGCCACCGCCATGAGGGCGAGGCTACCCAGCAGCACCCACAGGACCGGCTTGCCCCGCTGACCCTGACGGCTCTCCACCGGGTTCAATTTTTCGGCCATGAAGCGCTCCTCGCTGATGGGCGCGACAACCGGAAGCGGCCCGCGACACAATCTCGTTACCGCCGCCCAACGCGGGGTTGTCGGCGGCGGTTCCGAGGGACGGGGGCGATCACCGCCCGGTGATCAGCAGGATCTTGCCGAGATGGACGCTCGACTCCATCAGTTCGTGGGCCTGCCGCGCCTGCTCCAGCGGGAAGGTGGCATGGGTGACGGTGCGGATGCGGCCGCTGTCGAGATGCGGCCAGACATCGCGACGCAGGCCGGAGGCGATGGCGGCCTTGTCGGCCTTGGGGCGGGGCCGCAGGGTCGAGCCCGTGAAGGTCAGCCGATTGCGCATGATCGGCGTGATGTTGAGCCCATCGACCTTGTAGCCGCCCATCAGCGCGATCATCACCAACCGCCCGTCCGGAGCCAGTGACTTGAGGTTGCGCGGCAGGTAGCTCGCGCCGATCATATCGAGGATCACGTCGACCCCGCGCTTATCCGTAAGGCGCTGGATCTCCTCGGCGAAATCCGCCGTCTTGTAGTTGATGGCGGCATCCGCCCCGAGCATCTCGCAGAATTGGCACTTCTCCGCCGACCCCGCGGTGGCGTAGACGGTGGCGCCGAACAGCTTCGCGATCTGGATCGCGGTGGCGCCGATGCCGCTCGATCCGCCGTGGACGAGGAAGCTCTCCCCCGAGCCGAGGCGTCCGCGCTGGATGACGTTGGAATAAACGGTGAAGAAGGTCTCCGGCAGGCCGCCGGCATCCACGAGGGAGATGGCGCCGGGACGGGGCAGACAATGTTCGGCCTCCGCCACGGCGTATTCCGCGTAGCCGCCGCTGATGACCAGCGCGCAAACCTCATCCCCCAGGGACAGGGTTTCGACGCCGTCGCCGAGGGCGACCACCCGGCCGGCGACTTCGAGGCCGGGGATCTCGGTGGCGCCGGGTGGCGGCGGATAGGATCCCGCGCGCTGGGCGACATCCGGCCTGTTCACCCCCGCCGCGACAACCTCGATGAGAACCTGTCCCGCCGACGGGCGCGGCACCGGCGCGGTCTCCACGGCGATGACATCGGGTCCGCCGGTGCCGTCGTAGCGGATTCGCCGCATCGTCTCTGGCAGGGTCGGGCTCGCCATGTCGCACTCTCTCGTCAGTCGGTCGGGGGGCTATCGATCCCGCCCCGGCACCATGTGCCGCGCGGGCGCGGTCCGGCAAGGAGGGGTCAGCGCGTCCCGTACATGCGGTCGCCGGCATCGCCGAGACCCGGGACGATGTAGCCGTGCTCGTTCAGGTGGCTGTCGATGGAGGCCGTCCAGACCGGAACATCGGGATGGGCCGCCGCCAGCTTGGCCAAACCCTCCGGCGCGGCCAGCAGGCAGACGAACCGCAGGTCGGCCGCGCCCCGGGCCTTCAGCCGATCGAGGGCGGCGATGGCGGAATTGGCGGTGGCCAGCATCGGATCGAGCACGAGGACGGTCCGGTCGGCGAGGTCGGATGGCGCCTTGAAGTAGTATTCCACCGCCTCCAGACTGTCGGGATCGCGGTAGAGGCCGATATGGGCCACCCTTGCGGAGGGAAGCAGCGACAGCATCCCGTCGAGGAAGCCGACGCCGGCGCGCAGGATCGGGGCCAGCACGAGCTTCTTGCCCTGGATCCGCTGCCCCTCCATCGGCCCGATCGGCGTCTCGATCGCGAACTCCTCGAGGGGGAGATCGCGGGTCACCTCGTAAGCGAGGAGCATGCCGATCTCGTTGAGGAGGCGGCGAAAACCCTGGGTGGAACGCTCCTTGTCCCGCATCAGGGTCAGCTTGTGCTGGACCAGCGGATGCTCGACCACCGTCACCCGATCCGCCGCCATCGTCACCCCCGCCACCGATCGCGGAGCATTGCCGGAGCCGACGCCCCGGCGCAACGGGCGGCCCCCTCGAACGACGACGCGCCGGACCCTGGGGGCCCGGCGCGGCATGATCTGGCATCCATCACCCAAGCGGTCAGACCGTGCGGGGGCCTTCCTGGCCGGAGGCCCGGCGCTGGGCCATGAAGGCATCGAACTGCTCGCGATCCTTGGCGCGCTTCAGTTCCTCCACGAAGGACGCGAAGGCCCGGCTTTCCTCATGGAGCGCCCGGCGCTGGGCCTCCAGCTTCTCGATTTCCGCCCGGCGATACTCGTCGAAGGCGAGGTTCCCGCTGCCGCGGTTGGCGGCCTCGAAGGCCCGGGCGAACCGGGATACAGGCTGGAAGCCTTCTCCGCTCCCGAACCCACGGCGAGCCGTGTCACGCAGTTCGGCGAAGGCCGGGTAGCCCGAGAACTTCCACGCCAGAAGCGCGAGGCCGACGGGCCACCAGTAGATGAAGCCGATGACGATCGCGCCGATCTCGAAGGAGCGGCGCGGGAATGGTCCGCTCCGGCACGAACGGCCTGAGGCGAAGGGTGGGGTCGAGGTCGTGTTCACGGCAAGCTCCGTGTTCATGTGAACGATGTTAACATGCGGATGGCGCGAACGGCTTTCAAGGGCCGCCGCGACGGCCGCCGGTTCCGTCGCTCAATCCTTGCGTGCAGCCCCGTGGACGAGGGCGAGCACGCCGGCGCGAAGCAACTCGTATTTGTCAGGGATCCCCGGGCCCGTGGGCAGATGCCCTGCGGAGGCGAGGGTGGCGATGCCGTGGGCCAGCGCCCAAACCTCCAGGGCGATGAACCGGGGGGCGACCCCGCCAAACCCCTCGGAGAAGGTGGTCTGCAGGGCCTCCACCAGCAGATCGAAGGGACTCGGGCGTCCCTCCGCCTCCGGCCCGGCGAACGCGCCCCGGGTCTCGAAGATGGCGGCGTAGTAGGCGGGCTCATCCTCGGCGAAGGCAAGGTAGGCCTCGCCCATCCGGGTGAACCGCTCCAACGGTGTTCCCCGGGAGGTCAGGGCGCGGGCGAGGCGGGCGGCGAGTTCGTTGAAGCCGCGACCGGCCAATTCCTCCAGCAGCGCCTCGCGCCCCCGGAAATGGCGGTACAGGGCGGCCGGCGTCACGCCGACGAGGCGGGCCGCCTCCACCAGGGTGAATCCGCCGATGCCCCGCTCGGCGATGAAGCGCCGGGCGGCCTCCACCAGGGCCTCCTTCAGATTCCCGTGGTGATAGCTTCGCCGGTCCCCCGGACCTTCCCGCCAGTGTCGCAAGACACCGATACTCCCACCTGGCCCGCCAAACCTCGACGCCACCGGCGCCCCGCGGACGGGCATCCGCGCCCGATGCCGGACGCATTACGGGCGACGGCAGCTTTTGTTGCAAGCGATCCCGCCGAAAACCGGGATACCGTATTCCTCGGTCGCACCGGGGGCGGGCCAGCCCCCGCCGCGCATGGCCGCCGGGCTCCGTCCGCCGTTGACGTAGGCGACGCAACACTGTTTCAACCATCGCCCGAATCGGCGCGCCGCCGCCGGCGCAGGGGAGAGCGGGGCAGGGGAGAGCGGGCCATGGCCATCGTGAGCCTCAAGGCATGGCGGGCGCGGTCGGCCGAGCGGGCGGCGGCCGGCGCCCGGCTCAAAGCCACCCTGACCGAGGCGCTCGGCCTCGGCCCCGGGGATGCGCTCTCCGTCAACGAGATCGCCTGCGCCGATCCCGGCTGCCCGGACATGGAGACGATCGTGCTCGTCATGCGCGCCGGGGAGCCCACCCGGGCGCTGCGGATCCGTACGACGATGGAGGCGGTGACGGCGGACCAAATCGTCGCCCTCGTGGTGGAGGAGGCGGCGGGGCGGGGGCCCGGCACCCCATGACACTTGCGTGAGGAGGACGCCCCGCCCCTGGCCACGGCGCCGGGCGGTTCCATTTCCCTCACCTTAACGAAGAGTCTCGGAAGGGGCCCCCATCATGGCCACGCGACGCCACCTGCTCTGCCTGACGGCCTTCGCCCTCGCCGCCGGCCTTGCGCCGGCGCTGGCAGGCGAATCCACGCCCTTCACCCAGGCAGCCTTCGAGGAGGCCCAGAAAGGCGGGGGTCCGATCCTGATCGAGGTAAGCGCGCCCTGGTGCCCGATCTGCAAGGCCCAGAAGCCGGTGCTGGCCAAGCTCGCCACCGATCCGCGTTTTAAGGACCTTCGCGTCTTCGATGTCGATTTCGACACCCGAAAGGACGTGCTGAAGCAGTTCAACGCCCGGACGCAGAGCACGCTGATCGCCTACCGGGGCGATAAGGAGGTGGGCCGCTCCGTTGGGGAGACGCAGCCCGAATGGATCGAGGGGCTGCTCGAAAAGACCCTCTGACGTGTTTTCTGTAATCCCCGGATCACGGCAAACGCCCTGAACCATCGCTTCCGCTGCATCGCCCTAATCGCCATCCATTGCGGCGGAAGATGCTCTGGCCGGGTACCGCTTCGGTTCCCGTTCAGGTCGATGCGACGATAACGCCCCGCATGACGCCTTCCGGCGCGTGCAGGTCCGACCGTCGATGTCCAGCCCCTTCGCCAGCCCCATCGCCGTGATCGCGGTTCCCGTACGCAACGAAGCCGAGCGCATCGCCGCCTGTCTGCGGGCCATCGACGGGCAGAAGGAGTTGGCGCCGGGGAGCCTCGGGGTCGTGCTGTTCCTCAACAACTGCACGGACGGCACGGGCGAGCTTGTCTCCGGCCTGCTTCCCACCATCACCGTGCCGGTGCGGGTCCTCACCGAGGAGTTCGCCGGAGCCCATGCCGGCTGGGCCCGACGCCGGGCCATGGATGCCGCCGCCGACTGGCTCGGGGAGGGCGGGGGCGCGATCCTCTCGACCGACGCCGACAGCCGCGTGCCGCCGGATTGGGTCGCCCGCACGCTGGCCGCCCTCGCCGCCGGGGCCGATGCGGTCGCCGGCCGGGTGGAACTGGACGAGGAGGAGGGCAAGCTGTTGCCCGCCATGCTCCACGCCCGGGGCCGCCTGGAGGACCTCTACGACGCGCTGATCACCGAGGCGGAGGCCCGGATCGACCCGGATCCGCACGATCCCTGGCCCTGCCACCGGACCACCATCGGCGCGACGCTCGCCGTCACCCGCGATGCCTACCGGGCGGTCGGGGGGATGCCGGAAATTCCCCTGGGCGAGGATGGGGCCTTCATCGCGCGGCTGATCGCCCACGGGATGCGGGTGCGGCACGCCCCCGATGTCCGCGTGACCATCTCGGCCCGGCTCACCGGGCGGGCCCCCGGAGGCGTCGCGGACACGATCCGCTCCCGCTGCGAGGAGCCCGAAGCCCTATGCGACGCGCGGATGGAGACCTTCCCCCGCTGCGTCCGTCGCTACCTATGGCGGGCCCGGTTCCGGCACCTGCACGGCGCCGGCCTCCTGGCCCGGCGGACCGATTGGGCGCAATGGCTGGGCATCGAACCGGCGGAGGCGGCGCGGATCGCGACCCTGCCGTTGGGCCACGCCATCGATGAAGCGGAGAAGATGAGCCCGCGCTTGGCTTACCGCCCGATCGGCCCGCGCCAGCTTCCCGGACAGATTCGGCTGGCCCGCCTGTGTCTGCCGCTCATCCGCGCCCTCGCCGCCCTCCGGCGTAACCGGACGAGGAAAGCCCCCGCCGACCGGGCGGGGGAATTGGCATCCCGCCTCGGCCGGGCGGCGTAACCGCTTCAGCCGGCGAGGGGACAGTTACGCCACCCGAAGCGCGGTGCCGGCCTTGGTTTGCGCCGCGTTCGCGCTGGAACTCGCGTAGGCGCGGTTGCGCAGGACGTTCTCGGTGGGAAACTGGTCCACCACGTCGCCGGATGACGAATCGACCACTTGGTAGACGAGCGCGCGGGTATCCGTGTCGCGGATGAAGCGGCCCTGAAAGGCCCCGTCGCTCAGGTCGATCTTGACCGCCGGGGCGAGGCTGTTCGACGGTTCCGGCTGAACCTCCGGCTGCGGTTGCGGAGCGGGGGCGGCCGTGGCGCCGAGGGCGTCGAGTCCCTGGGGTCCCTGGATTGAGCGGATCTCCATGATGGGCTCCTGCGATCCTGTGATGGCAGGATTTCAGCAGCCCTGGCCTTAAGCGGCGCTTAATACGGCAATATCCGCCAATAATCCCCCAGCTCGCTTCGTTGATTGAGTTAACAAACGAATAACTTCACGCCGATTATTTGCGAAAAGCCGCCGCCGTTTCCCGTCATTGAATAACGAATACACGGGTCTTTCGGCCGATCGATACTCGACTTCAAATCAATCTGTACGGTCCATGGCGCGATCGGCCGCGAACACCTATCGTCGAGACTTTAGGCAGGTCGGACGTCCACTTATGGCAGTATTCGGCCCAGAATGGCCGATCCACGGCACGGA
>JAKONI010000030.1 GCA_022702015.1 Beijerinckiaceae bacterium
GGAAGGGCGTCGAGGTGACGGAGGCCGAGACCTTCGCCTGGAACGGCGGCTCGACCTACGTGCAGAACCCGCCCTACTTCGTCGGCATGCAGAAGACCCCGGCGCCGGTCACGGACATCGAGGATGCCCGCATCCTCGGCCTGTTCCAGGACTCGATCACCACGGACCACATCTCCCCGGCGGGCAACATCCGCGCGGCCTCGCCGGCCGGCGAGTACCTCCAGTCGCACCAGGTGCGGGTGCAGGACTTCAACCAGTACGGCACGCGCCGCGGCAACCACGAAGTCATGATGCGGGGCACCTTCGCCAACATCCGCATCAAGAACCAGATGGTCCGCGACGGTTCGGGCAACGTAGTCGAGGGCGGCTACACGCTGTTCCAGCCCAGCGGCGAGCGGATGTTCATCTACGACGCGGCGCAGAGATACGCCGCCGAGGGCACGCCCCTCGTCGTCTTCGCGGGGAAGGAGTACGGCACCGGCTCCTCGCGCGACTGGGCGGCCAAGGGCACCAAGCTGCTCGGCATCCGTGCCGTGATCGCCGAGAGCTTCGAGCGCATCCACCGCTCGAACCTCGTCGGGATGGGCGTGGTCCCGCTGGTCTTCCAGGGTGAGACGTCCTGGGATTCGCTTTCCCTCAAGGGGGACGAGACCGTCACCATCAAGGGCTTGGCCGGTGAACTGAAGCCGCGCCAGACGCTGGTGGCCGAGATCAAGTCCGCCGACGGCTCGGTGAAGCAGGTCCCGCTGACCTGCCGCATCGATACGCTCGACGAGCTGGAATACTTCCGCAACGGCGGCATCCTGCCTTACGTGCTGCGCTCGCTCGCGGCGTAAGCCTTCGTACGGGACGACGGGGAGGGGCGGTGCCGCCGGCGCCGCCCCTTTTTCATGCGCGGAGGACGGCGCGGGAGGAACCCGGGCAAATCAATCGCGCACAAGCTTGTCGGCGGCGAGTCGCGCCCCATGTTCTGGCCCCGCAGCCAGGACATGATTTCATGACGCTCATCGCGCGGACCAAAGTCGCCGCCCTCGCAACCGCCGGCCTCCTCGGCCTGACGACGCTGGCCCAAGCCGCCCCGGAGCGGCTGCGCGGCACGATCGAATCCGTCACCCCCGACGCGGTGACGGTGAAGACCCGCGACGGCAAGACCGAGACGGTGACGCTGGCGGGTGATGCCAAGGTCTCCTGGGTGATCCCGGCGAGCCTCGACCAGATCAAGGAAGGTACCTTCATCGGCACCGCCACGAAGGGCGAGAACCCGATGACGGCGCTGGAGGTGGTGCTGTTCCCCGAGGCCATGCGCGGCACCGGCGAGGGTCAGTACGCCTGGGATGAGATCACCGACACGACGGCGGGCGGCGCCAAGGTGAAGAGCGCCATGACCAACGGCACCGTGAAGGCCGAGACCGCCGGCGGTCCGAAGGTCAAGAGCGCGATGACCAACGGCACCGTGAAATCCGATGCCGCCAAGGATGGCACCCGCATCCTCACCGTGAATTACGGCGGCGGCCAGTCGAGCACGATCCTCGTGCCGCAGACCGCCCCGGTGGTGACTTTCGAGCCGGCGAACCGAACCGCCCTGAATACGGGCGCCAAGGTTTTCGTGGTCGGCACCCGCAACGAGGGCGGCTTCACCGCCACCCGCGTGGCCGTCGGCAAGGACGGTCTCACCCCGCCGATGTGAACCCCGGCCGGTCCCGCTCTCACCCACCCATACCCAACGGAGCTATGTCCCCATGCTGAAGCCCCTGGCCCTTCGTCTCGCCACCGCCGGCCTGATCGGCCTCGCCGGCGTGTCCGCCGCCTCCGCCCTGGAGCGCGTGCGCGGTACGATCGACAAGGCCGATGCCTCCTCGCTCACCCTGAAGACCGAGACCGGCACCGAAACCATCGCGCTGACCGGCGCCAAGGTCGTGTCCGTCGTCCCGTCGAGCCTCGACCAGATCAAGGACGGCACCTTCATCGGCACCGCCACCAAGGGCGAGAACCCGATGACGGCGCTGGAGGTGGTGCTGTTCCCCGAGTCGATGCGCGGCACCGGCGAAGGCCATTACGGCTGGGACGCCATCACCGATCAGACCGCCAGCGGATCGAAGGTGAAGAGCGCCATGACCAACGGCACGGTGAAGGCCGAAACTTCCGGCGCCCCGAAAGTGAAGAGCGCCATGACCAACGGTACGGTGAAGGCTGACAAGCCCGCCGCCGGCGGCGAGCGCACCCTCACGGTGGGCTACGGCAAGGACGGCACGAAGCAGATCGTCGTCCCGGCCTCGGCCCCGATCGTCGCCTTCGAGCCGGCGGACGCCAGCGTCCTCAAGCCCGGCGCGAAGGTCTTCGCGGTGGTCGACAAGGAAAGCGGCAAGCTGGACGGCAAGCTCGTCGCGGTCGGCAAGGACGGTCTCACCCCGCCGATGTGAAGGCTTTAAAAAACCCTCCCCCTTCGCGGGGGAGGGGAAGCGGAGGCGCTATTTCAGTCCCACCTTGAACTCGCCTTCCGTCTTGGCGCGGATCTCGTCCTCGCTGACGCCGTCGGCGAGTTCGATCAGGGTCATGCCGCCGTCGCCCTTCTTGTCGATGGTGAAGACGCCGAGGTCGGTGATCACCAGATCGACCACCTGCGTGCCGGTGAGCGGCAGGTCGCAGGCCTTGAGGAGCTTGGCGCTCTCGCTGCCGTCCTTGTTCCTGGCGACGTGCTCCATCACCACGACGACGCGCTTGACGCCGGCCACGAGATCCATGGCGCCGCCCATCCCCTTCACCATCTTGCCGGGGATCATCCAGTTGGCGAGGTCGCCGTTCTGGGCCACCTGCATGGCGCCGAGGATCGACAGGTTGATGTGCCCGCCCCGGATCATCCCGAAGGAATCCGCCGACGAGAAGTAGCTCGTGGTGGGGAGCGCGGTGATCGTCTGCTTGCCGGCGTTGATGAGGTCCGGGTCCTCCTCGCCCTCGTAGGGGAAGGGGCCCATGCCGAGCATCCCGTTCTCGGACTGCAACTGCACCGACATGCCCTCGGGGATGTAGTTCGACACCAGCGTCGGAATGCCGATGCCGAGGTTCACGTAAAAGCCGTCCTCCAGCTCCTTGGCGGCGCGCGCCGCCATCTGCTCGCGGGTCCAGGCCATGGGGGTCTCCTCTCCTGCGATCAGTGCGTGCCGCCGCCGGCCGCGGCGGCGGGGGTGGCGTCGTTGCGCTTGCGGGTGGTGCGCTGCTCGATGCGCTTCTCGCCGGTGTTCACCGCGATGATCCGCTTCACGAAGATGCCGGGGGTGTGAATCGTATCCGGGTCGATCTCGCCGGGCTGCACGAGGTGCTCCACCTGCGCGACCGTCACCTTCGCGGCGGTGGCCATCATCGGGTTGAAGTTGCGCGCGGTCATCCGGTAGCGGAGGTTGCCCTCGGTGTCGCCGGTATGGGCGTGGACGATGGCGAGGTCGGCGAACAGGCCGCGCTCCATCACGAAGTTCTCGCCGTCGAACTCCCGGGTCTCCTTACCCTCGGCGACCTTGGTGCCGAAGCCGGTCTTGGTGAAGAAGGCGGGGATGCCCGCGCCGCCGGCCCGGATGCGCTCGGCGAGCGTGCCCTGCGGGTTGAACTCGATCTCCAGTTCGCCGCCGAGATACTGCCGGGCGAACTCCTTGTTCTCGCCGACGTAGGACGAGATCATCTTGGCGACCTGGCGGGTCTCCAGCAGCTTCCCGAGGCCGACGCCGTCGATGCCGGCATTGTTCGAGACGATGGTGAGCCCCTTCACGCCGGAGGCCTGCACCGCGTCGATCAGCTCGTCGGGGATGCCGCACAGGCCGAAGCCGCCGCACATGATCATCATGTCGTCGTGGAGGAGGCCGGCCAGCGCCTCCGTCGCACCCTTGTGGACCTTCCGCATCGAACCGTCCTTCCTCCCGCCGGCGTTGGCGTCGCCGGCATGCATGAGCCGGACCTGCTGTCCCCGATTCCGGGGCGCGGGTCCAGTGCCCCGTGTCTGCGGCGGCGTGAGGGAGGTGGATCCGTCACGCGGATGGACGAATCACAGCTTCCGCGCGGGAAAAGGCGGCCCCGGCAGACAAGAGCCTGAGAAAGCGTTAAGGGCGTTGACGATCGACGAGCCCGGCCGGGCCGCGGTGGCCCTCGGGCCGGGCCGCGGAATGTGGCGCCGGCTCCGTCCGGAGTCTGATGTCCCTGCGCCGCCCCCTCCTTGTCCTCGCCGTCGGCGCCCTGGCCCTGGCCGGCTTGGGCCTGCGCGACTGGCCGGTGGACCGGAGCCGGGCGGCGGCCTTCGTCAACCGCACCCTGGGGGCCTACGGCCTCTCCCTGTCCGCCGACGGCCCCGCGACGTTCCGCCTCCTGCCGCTGCCCCGGCTCGACCTGTCCCGGATCCGCCTCGCGGCGACCGGCGGCGCGGCGCTGGCGGCGGGCGAGCACCTGGCGGTGGAGATCGATCCTTTCGGGATCGTCACCGGGGGGAACCCCGTGGGCGGGGTCAGGCTGGACACGGCTTGGCTTTCGCCGGACGAGGCGGCGTGGTCGCCTCCCCTGTCACGCCTGCGCCAGGGCTTGGGCAACGGCCTCGCGCCCCCCCGCCTTTCCCTGGCCGGGGCGAGGATCGGCGATGACGGTCTCGCCCGGGACCTGACCCTCGACGTGTCGTGGCCCCTCTGGGGCGGCGGCATGTCGGCGAAGGCGAGCTTGGTCTGGCGGGGCGTCCCGGCCCGTCTGTCCCTGACCCGGCTGCGCGCCGCCGACCTGCTGGAGGGGCGCCGCAGTCCCTTCGCGGCGGAGGTGACGTGGCAGGACGGCAGCCTCGCCCTCGACGGGACCCTCGCCCCGGAGGCCGGGGCGGAGGCCCCCGCCACCTTCGCCGGGCGCGCCCGGTTCGAGACGCGATCCCTGGCGGACACCCTTGCCTGGGTCGGGCGCGACGCGCCGCTGGCGCCTCTCGCCGGGGCGTTCAGCGCCGAGGGGACCTTCGAGACGCAGGGGCGGGCGGTATCCTGGCCGACACTGCGGATCGTCACCGGCAACGCGACCCTGGAGGGGGCGGGCGCCTTCTCCCTCGGGGCGATCGAGCGGCCGCGCCTCTCGGTGCAGGCGACGCTGGCCGCCGACCAACTGGATTTCGGGCCCATCACCGGCGCGGTGATGCGGATGTTCGACGCGGGGGCCGCCCCCGTCGCCCTGGCACCCCTCCTCCGGGGCGACCTCGACTTGCGCATGTCGGCCTCCGAGGGCCGGATCGGCCCCCTGGCCGTGGGGGATCTGGCGGCGAGCGTGCTGGTGCGCGGCACGGCGGTGGAGGTCGCCCTGAACCGGGCGCGGCTCAAGGGCGGCGTGCTCAAGGCCCGGCTGACCCTGGCGCAGGGCGCCGACCCGGCGGAGACCGACATGCGGTTGCAGGGTGGGTTCGATCAGGTCGATCTCGGCGGCGTCATGAGCGCCCTCGGCGGATCCCGCTGGGTGACGGGGCCGCTCCAGGGGCAGTTCCTCCTCGATAGCCGGGCCCGGGATGCGGCGGGGCTGGTGGCGCGGATGGGGGGGCGCGCCAGCGTCGCCATCGAGGGCGGGTCGCTCGCCGGGCTCGACCTCGCCGACGTCATCCACCGCAACGGGCACGTGGCCCCGGGGGCGCTGGCAAGGCGCAACGGCCGCACCGGCTTCGAGCGGGCGCAGGTGGTGATGCGCTTCACGGACGGGGTCGGGGAAATCACCGAGGCCGACCTGCGGGGGGCCGGCGTCGCCGCCACCCTGCGCGGGCAAGTCTCCCTGCCGGATCAACGCCTCGATATGGTCGCGGTGCTGTCGCCCCGGACGGTGGGGGAGGGCGGACGCACCATCCGCATCGGCATCGCCGGTCCCTGGGATGCCCTGACGGCGCAGGGCGCACGGGGGGATGCCGACGATTCCGGGGCCCGCACCCCCGGCGAGGGTCAGGGGGTGGGTGTGCTGCATATGCCGGCGGCCCTCGACCTGCCCGGTGCCGCCCGCGCCTACACCCCATGACGGGCCGGGCTCGCGGCCGCACGGGCTTTTAAGCTTTGGGGGCCTATCGCTCCGAGACCGCCTCACCGTTGATGAGGGGCTTGTGGATGCGGCATCCGTCCCGCACTCCGCTGACGCCTTTCCTCGGCTCGATGCCCGAGTTCACTGTCTCAACCGCGTCTTCTCGCGCCGAACCGGCATCCACGTCGGCGGAAGATGCTCTGGGGGGATCCATGCGCCGCCTGCTCGCCGAGGACCCCATCACCCGTGCCGGCCCCCTGGCGCGGGCCCTCGCGCTGTTCTCCCTGCTGGCGACCGGCATCGCGCTCCTGGTGGTGCGCGACCCCCGCGCCGACGTGACGGCGGCGCTGGCCGCCTTGTGCGCGGGCCTCGCCGTGGCCGTTCTGGCGATCCTCGCGGCGGCCTTCGCCTTCGTGCGGGTGTGGCAGGACGGGGCCCGGGGCCTCGGCGCCGCCCTCGGCGGCCTCGCCCTGGCGGCGATCGTGCTCGCCTATCCGGCTTACTCCGCTGTCCGGGCGGCGCGCCTGCCGGCCCTGTCCGACATCTCGACAGATCCCGACGTTCCGCCGGCCTTCTCCCGCTCCCGCGTCGCCTTCGCGGCCCGCGACGGGCGCTACCCCGACAATCCCGGCCGCCCCGCCCGGGACGCCCAGCGCAAGGCGTATCCTCAGATCGCGCCCCTGACCCTCGACATGGATGCCGATCAGGCGTTCGAGCTGGCCCGGCAGGCGGCGGTCAAGCGGCATTGGCAGATCGTGGAGGCGATCCGCCCAGGCGGCCGGATGGGCCAGGGCCGGATCGATGCGGTGGCCCGCAGCCTCGTGCTGAACCTGCCGGCCGACGTCACCGTCCGGGTCCGCCCCCGGGCCGACGGGGCGAGGATCGACGTGCGTTCGGCCACCCGCCTCGGCAGCCGCGACTTCGGCGCCAACGCCGACCGCATCCGCGCCTATCTCGATGAGGTGTCGAACCTCGCCCTTTCGACCAAGTAGGGCCGGCCCCGTCTCAGGCCGGAGCGTAGCGGCTGTCGAGGAGGGGAGGGCCGTCGCAGGTGACGAGGCCCCGGGAGACCATATCCTCCATATGGGCGAAGACCGACAGCGCGGCCGCCCCGCGCAGGCGGGGATCGAGCCCCTGATACACCGCCGCCACGATCTCCCCGATCCGGGTGTCGCCGGCGGCGAGCCGGTTGCGGATCCCCACCTCGCGCTGGCGCCGGTGTCCCGCGAGACCGCGCACGAAGCGAGCCGGATCCCGCACTGGGCCCCCATGGCCCGGCCAGTAGGTGGCCTCGGTCCGTCCCCGCAGCTTGTCGAGGGAGGTCATGTAGGCGCGCATCTGCCCGTCGGGCGGGGCGACCACCGTGGTGGACCACGCCATGACGTGATCGCCGGAGAACAGGGCGTCGGCCTCCGGGCAGGCGAAGGCGAGGTGGTTCATCGTGTGGCCGGGGGTCTCGATGGCGGTGAGCGTCCAGCCGGGGCCCGAGACCACCTCACCCTCCCGCATCTCGTGATCGGGCCGATACTCCCGGTCGGCGCTAGCATCGAGGGCGCCGACCTCCCCCGCGATGAGCGGGCGCGCCGACCGGTGCGGGCCGCAGCCATGGATCGGCGCGCCGGTGATGGCCTGAAGCCGCCGGGCGTTCGGGGAATGATCGCGATG
>JAKONI010000049.1 GCA_022702015.1 Beijerinckiaceae bacterium
GACCGCCTCGGCGCGGCGCTGGCGGCGGTGCCGGTGACCGCGCCCTCCGCCGTAAGCGAGGCGATTGAACGCTCGCGACCCATTTCCGAACCCCTGGCCGGGGTTGGCGAGGCGGAGACGCTCGGCCGGATCACCGTCAACCTCGGCCGGATCGAGGGGGGCACCTCGCCCAATCTCGTCCCGTCCCGGGCCCGCGCCGCCCTCGACATCCGCCTGCCCGTCGGCGTGGCGGCGGAGGCGGTCGAAGCCGCGATCCACGGCGCCCTCGATGATCCGGACCTGACGGTCCGGGTGCTGCGGAATTTCGCGCCGAACCACACGGACCCGGACCATCGCCTCGTGCGCCTCTGCGCCGCTGCCGCCGGAGAGGTGATGGGCGTCCCGGTCGCGGTGAACATGCGGGTCGGCGGCTCGGACGCCCGCTGGTTCCGGATGCGGGGCATCCCCACCGTCGTCTACGGACCCACCCCCCACGGCATGGGTGGCCCCGACGAGTTCGCGGCAATCGCCGAACTCGGACAGGTCGCACGCGTCCACGCGCTCACCGCCTTCGACTTCCTGAGGAACACGCAGCCTTGACCGAAACGCTGTTCACCGCGCCGGACACCTTCATGGGGCTTCCCGCCGGAAGCCCCGGTCCCGGATGCCGGGCGGCGATCCTCGGCGTCCCGTTCGACTGCGGGACGCACGCCTTCCGGGTCGGGGCGCGACAGGGTCCGACCGCCGTGCGCCGCCAATCCGGCCTCATCCGCCGGTTCCACCCCTCGCTGGCGGATATCGACGTGCTGAGCCTCCTCGGCGCCGTCGATTGCGGCAACGTCGCCCTCACGCCGGGGCGCATCGACGACGCGCTGCCCCGGATCGAGGCGGCGGCGGGGGCGATCCTCGATACGGGGGCCGTGCCGGTCGGAATCGGCGGCGATGGTTCGGTCTCGCTGGCCCTCATGCGGGCGGCGGGGCGCCGACACCCGGGGCTCGTCGCGCTCCATATCGACAGCCACACGGATGCCTATCCCTACGAGCCCGACGACCGCTACAACGCCGCGACGCAGTTCACGAACGCGGCGGAGGAGGGCTGGGTCGACGCCTCCCGGTCCTGGCATGTGGGTGTGCGCGGGTTCACCTATCGCAGCGGCGTTCTCGACCACGCGGCCCATCTCGGATTCCGTGTCGTGACCGCGGAGACGCTGCTGCGGCGGGGCTTCGCGCAGACCATGGCCGAGTTCCGCGGCACCGTGGGCGAACGGCCGGTCTATCTCTGCTGGGACATGGATGTCTTCGATCCGTCGGTCGCCCCCGGTGTCTGCACGCCCACCTGGGGCGGTCTGACGGCGCGGGAGGGGATCGAGCTGATCCGCAGCCTGAGCGGCCTGAACATCGTGGCGATGGACTTCAACACCGTGAGCCCGCCGCAGGACGTGAACGACATGGCCGCGCATCTGTGCGCGCACATGATCATGGAGGGGATGCTCCTGCTGGCCCGCCGACATGACCTGATGCCGGATGTGGCCTGAGTCTCGTCGGCCGCACCGGCTGGGCGTGAGAGGCTCTTAGCTCCCATGCCTCGAGGAGAGGCGATGCCGGCGGCATCGGGAGAGGCTGCTCCCTCCCGCAGGCGGCGAGCACGCCCTTCTGGGAGCCACGGTTCATCGTTGGGAATTGTGGACAAAGCACGGTGCCGCCCGTGCCGCATGCAGCTTACCGATGCGCCGCTTGCGTCCAAGCCGATCCCCGGCCTTCCGGGAGATGACCATGCGCGGGGCGCCATTGTTTGCCCCCAGGTCAATGATGCAGGCCCCCATGCGTTCGGACACGCCCTACGATGTCATCGTTGTCGGGATCGGCGGCATGGGCAGCGCCGCGGCCTGGCAGTTGGCCAAGCGCGGCCAGCGCGTGCTCGGGCTGGAGCGCTACGACATCCCCCACGCCATGGGCTCGTCGCACGGGATCAGCCGGATCATCCGTCTACCCTACTACGAGGATCCGGCCTATGTGCCGCTCCTGCACCGGGCCTACGCGCTGTGGCGCGACCTCGAGGCGGCGACGGGCGACGAGATCCTGGTGATCACCGGCTCCATCGACGGCGGCGCGGAGGAGAGCGACGTCTTCCAGGGCGCCCTGGCCTCTGCCCGGCTGCACGACCTGCCCCACGAGGTTCTCACCGCCACGGCGGTCAATGAGCGGTTCCCGGCCTACCGGCTCCCGGAGGGCATGCGCGCCGTCTACCAGCCCCAGGGCGGGCTCGTGGCCAGCGAGCGGGCGATCGTCGCCCACGTCCGGGCCGCGCAGGCCCACGGGGCGGAGATCCATGCCCGCGAGCAGGTTCTCGATTGGAAGGCGACCCCGGGGGGCGGGGTTGTCGTGCGCACCGATCACGGGACCTACGAGGCCGGGCGGCTGGTCCTGACGGCGGGGGCCTGGGCGGCGGATCTCGCCGCGCCCCTGGCCGGTCTCGCCGTCCCGGAGCGCCAAGTGCTGGCATGGCTCCAGCCGCAGGAGCCTGCTTGGTTCGAGCCCTCGCGCTTTCCGGTCTTCAACCTGCAGGTGCCGGAGGGGCGCTACTACGGACTGCCCGTCTATGAGGTTCCGGGGTTCAAGTTCGGGCGCTACCATCACCTTGGGGAGACCGGCGCCCCCGACGCCGTGCGGCGGGAGCCGGATGCCGCCGACGAGCGCCTCCTGCGCGACTTCGCGGAACGCTACTTCCCCGCCGGCAGCGGACCGACCATGGCTCTGCGCGACTGCATGTTCACCAACACCCCCGACGAGCACTTCATTCTCGATCACCACCCGGAGCATCCGCAGGTCGTGCTCGCCTCGCCGTGCTCGGGGCACGGCTACAAGTTTTGCTCGGTGATCGGCGAGATCCTTGCCGATCTCGCCAGCGGCGACGGGCGGACCCGCCACGAGATCGGCTTCCTGGGCCTCAAGCGGCCGGGCCTGAGCCCCGCCAATCCGTAGCGCCGGAGGCGTCACGGACTGGGAGCCGGCCGAAATCGGAAAGAGCCGAAGCCTATCTCCGCGGCGTGACCTCGAACAAGCAATGGTCGTGCGTGCCCTCCGCAGCGCAATAGGCTTCCCGGGCATGGAGATGCAGCGTCCGGCCCGAGGCCGCCGCCGCATATTCGAGCGAGCCT
>JAKONI010000154.1 GCA_022702015.1 Beijerinckiaceae bacterium
CCGGTGCTCGCGGTCGGCGCTGGCATCGAGATGGGGGAACTCCCCCTCGGCGAGGTCGCGTGCGGCCTTGTGCGGGCCGCAGCCGACGATCAGTGCGCCGGTTAGGGCCTTCAGCCGGCGGGCGCCCGGCGAGTGGTCACGGTGGGTGTGCGTGACCACGATGGCCGTGACGGTCTCGCCCGTCGTCGCGGCGACCAGCGCGGCGATGTGGTCGGCATCGTCCGGACCCGGATCGATGATCGCGACGCGACCGTTGCCGACGATGTAGCTGCAGGTGCCGCTCGCGGTGAACGGGCCGCCATTGGGGCAGATGCGGCGACGCACCAGAGGAGTCAGCCGACGGACCTCGCCGCTCGTCGGGAGCGCCGGATCGAAAGCCGGGTCCGGGGCGTTTGCGCCGGGTGCGTCGGTCGTCGCCATGTCTGCCGTGGTTGCTGGGGCCGGATCGCCGGCCGCCTACGACAGGTCGCGACGAACGACAAATCGGGGCCGCGTCCGTGCGCGTCGTTCAGTACGTGAAGGGCGAGCGGGCCACCACGCGAACGGACGCGAAGCCCGGCGTCCGCAGCGCCGGTTCGCCCTCGCCGGCGGCGTCGATCCGCGCGGCACCCGCCTCGGCCAGCCGGATCCGGCCGTCGGTTTCCGTCAGGCGCATCGCCCGCCTGAAGGCCCGCGCATCGGCGTCGCGCTGGAGTGCGCCGACCCGCAGGTCGACGGTGTGGCGCGCGCGGCGGCTCAGGCTTCGGGTGCTGCGGTAATCCTCGAGCGTGACCTCGCCCCGGGCGAGACGCGTGACCACGGCCGCGCTCGTCTTCGTTGCGACGACGTCGCCCACCCGGACCGTGGGATCGTTGTCGATCGCGAGCGGTGCCGCCACGCTGCCGGGCGTCCGGCAATGGCAGTTCTCGACCCGCTTCTGGCGGTAGACGTTCGCCCAGGCCGCCGCGAGATAGGGGTGACCCTTAAGACTGACCGCCTGATCGAGCTCGGTCCTGCCCCAGGGCATGGTGTAGAGGGCGGTCGCGGCGTCCGGGCAGGCCGCGGCGCAGGCGGCCTGATGCAGCGGGACGTCCTTCTGCGAGTAACGCGCGCCCAGCGGAAAGACGTAGCCGTCGCAGGTCCGCACGCAGACGCTCTGCGACCCCGTCGTCGGTTGCGGCGCTGCCGTTGCATGTCGGCGGCGCGCCCCCCGCGCGAGCCGCGGGCGCTGCTCCCCGTCGACCAGGGGGACGGACCTCGGCGTGAAATGGCGTTGACGCTGTGCCGCGATGCGGCTCGCATCCGGCAGCGAGGAGTAGCGCCAGGGGGCGCGGCGTACGGCCGGCGTCGGCCGGTATTCGACCTGACGCGGGGACCCGAAGAGTTCACCCAGGAAGTCGAAGACACCACCGCGTTCGGACGCCTGGACGAGGCCGCTCCCCGCCGTCACGCCACAGAATCCGAGGATCAGGCCGGCAAGCGCCGTCTGGGCGATGCGTCGGCGCGGGGATACCGATCGACCATGACGGATAGCCGCCGCGAGGTTCGCCCGAGCCTGCCTGCCGAATTCCATCTGAAAGCCACTCCCCCGCCCATGATCCCGGCCCGATGGCGGGACTGCTCGTGCGCTGAACCGCCTGTCTCCCCGGTGAGGGAAACTGTGTTCCAGATCGGCTTACTGGAGGCATGCGCCGTCAAGCAATCGCGGCAGAACGCGGATGCGGTGAAAGCTTGCGACTGTATGGACGTTCAGGCTTGTGGCTGCCCAATCCCACCGGCGACCACGTCCCATCAGGGACAGCAGCCAACGAAAAAGCGCTGCCGGATCCCGGCAGCGCTCGAACGTCGATCGTTGGATTGACCCAGAAGGCAACCCGCCCGCCGGTTTCGCCCCTCAGCGACGGTTCGGCGAACGACTCGAACGCACCCGCACCGGGATCGGCTGGAGTGCCTGCCGGGGACCGAGCGCTTCGAGCAGGCCATTCAGCCGTTCCACGATGGCGTCGGCCAACTTGCCCACGGTGGATCTCGGCGCACGCTTTGCGGAGGCTGTCCTGGTCTGATGCATCACGGCTCCCACTGCGGACTTCTCCAGAGATGGTGACGAACCCGTCATCGCGCCAGTCGGTTCCGGCTGCGACCGTGTTTCGCAAAGCAGCGACACTAGAGCGTGACGCTGCGGCAAGATCAAGCCGGTTCTCTGTCTCGCATGGCACGGCAATCCCGCTGTGGCGGCCCCGGGCGGCGCACAGGCCTGCGGGTAGCACCGGAGCCCGTTCAAACAATCTTTGGATGACCGGCGCCGCGCAGGAACCGAGCCTTGAACCTTGACGTTATTGACATTGAAAGGTCGTGGCCTGTGCCGTGGCCAATGTTCTGGAAGGATCCGACACATGCTCGGTTGGGCCGTAACATTTCTCGTCGTCGCACTGGTTGCTGCCCTGCTCGGTTTCGGCGGTATCGCCGGAACGGCCATGGAAGCCGCCAAGCTCGTCTTCTTCGTCGCGATCGTTCTGTTCGCCATCTCGGCCGTCATCGGCTTGATGCGCGGTCGTTCGCCCACGCTCTGAGATCGACGGACCGGATAAGTCGGGATCCCTGCCTGTAGGGGTCCCGAATCGCTGCGTAGTCAGGGCTTCTGGACTGACGGTTCGTGCGGTCCGTCATCGAGTTGGGCGATCAGATCGGTGAAGCGACTCGGAATGGGTTGCTGTGCCACGGAATCGTACATTGCACGCAGATGCGTGCCGATTCGCTTGCGGGCCTGTTTTTCAAGCCTGTAGGTGGGTGTAACGTCCCGGCCAATGCGCGGCGAGCCTCCCGCGCGGAGGTTCTCGGCCTTCTCGTCATCCACCATACGGAACGGTCCCCTTGGCGTCGCAACAGCGACGTCGGCCGCGATTGTTTTGCGGCTTGACATGAGTCATGGCTCTGGCAGCAACGCCGGGATCCGGCGCGGGTTCCGCTGCGGCGCGGAACGGAGCGCCGTGCATCGCGTTGGGGCGGAAGCAACACGAAGAGCGACGACGCTCAGGGGACCTCATGTCGACAGCACAACTCGTCGTGCAGCATCTGCCGTATCTGCGCCGCTACGCACGCGCGCTCACCGGCAGTCAGGTCGCCGGTGACGCCTACGTGGCTGCGACGCTCGAGACCCTGGTGAACGAACCGGAGACGCTTGGCCGCAGCACCAACGTCAAAGCGGATCTTTTTCGAGTGTTCACCCGCATCTGGAACTCCCTGTCCGTCAACGGCGGCAGCGATCAGGTCCAGCACGATCTGCCGGCGGAGATCCGTCTCGGCCAGATCACGCCGCTGCCCCGGCAGGCCTTCCTGCTCTCGTGCCTCGAAGGTTTCTCCGAGGAGGATGCGGCGATCATCCTCGGTGTCGACGTCACCGAGGTGCGTGAACTGGTCGACGAGGCCGGCCGCGAACTCGCTGCCGACATGGCCACTGACATCCTGATCATCGAGGACGAACCTCTGATCGCCATGGATCTGGAGGCGTTGGTCGAGGGCCTGGGTCACAACGTGATCGGCGTTGCCCGCACCCGAACCGAGGCGATCAAGCTTGCTTCCGAGGGCAAGCGCCCCGGCCTGATTCTCGCCGACATCCAGCTCGCAGACGGCTCGTCGGGGCTCGATGCCGTGAACGATCTCTTGAAGACTTTCGAAGTGCCGGTGATCTTCATCACCGCCTATCCGGAGCGCTTCCTCACCGGCGAGCGGCCCGAGCCGGCCTTCCTGATCGCGAAGCCCTTCCAGCCGGCCAACGTGTCGGCGGTGATCAGCCAGGCACTGTTCTTCCAGCAGACGGCCCGGCGCCGGGAAGCCAAGAGCGCCTGAGGGGTCGGCGCCCGTTAGGGGTCCCGCGGAGGGCGCTCTCGTCCCTTCCGGGGACCGCCCCGCATCCCGCCGCACGAAAAGAAACCCCGGCCCCTCGGCCGGGGTTTTTCTTTGCCGTCACCCCGGTAGTCGCGACAAAAAAAGGGCTGGAGCAAGCTCCAGCCCGATAAGGGGTTCCGGCCAATGCACAAGGGGAATGCGGGGAGGACCAAGTGGCCGGGATGCTGGACAAACGGTCCGCCCTCGATGCCGGTTCCATCTTTTTATTGATTAGCGTGTTCCTGGCGCCACACATGGGCCTGTGGATAACGGGGGTGCGCCGACGCACCTCGGCCCGGCGCGCAGTTGAATACTCAGTTGCTAACAAAGCGTGCCAGTCGAGGAACCCGTAATCCGGCTCCGCGTTGTGTGTTCAACCTGTCAAGCTCTTTGTGAGGGCCCGGCGATGCGGCGGTCTGGTGTCTTTCTGAAGATCAGCGCGATGGCGGCGTTCCTGACCTGCTTCGCTCAACCCATGGTGCAGGCGTCCGCCGATCAGTGGACCGGCCCCGTCCAGGCGATGGCGAACCTTCCGGCCGCCCTCCCGGGGATGCGGCCCGCCTCGATCGCCCTGAGCCCCACCCGCGTTGCGGGCGTGGAGCGCGCGGCGTCTCGCACGGCGCCCGTCACCAACGAAGCTCAGGAGTTGGGGATCAAGAGCCCGAAGCCCGTTCGCCGTCTGGTGCGTGAGGGCTGCGAGACCGCACTCAGCCCCCTCGTCAGTGCCGAGGCCCGGCGGATGACGCCTGGACGCTGCATCTCCTGATCGTTCGTCCCATCGCTCCATCAGCCCCGCCTCGCGCGGGGTTTTTGCGTTGAGCGACGTGGCTCCCACCTTCACCTTCGGCTGTACCCTCGGCCCAAAAGAAAACGGCGCCGGTCCTGAGACGCGGCGCCGTACGCATACCAAAACGCAAGATCACTCGCCGCGGCCGGTCCCCGTCGACTGGCCGCCCTTACGGCCGGCGTTCGACGCCAGCTCGCGGTCCTGCGAGAACGAACGCTTTTCAGCGGGGACGCTGCGACCGCCCTTGCTGGCGATTTCACGCTGCCGCTCGATATCCATCGATGCGAACCCACGCTTCGAGGTCGAATTTCCGGATGCCATCAGTTCCTCCTCAGGCTTCGCTTCACCCGGCAACAACCTTCAGCAGTAACCAAGGTTCCGGCCGAGCCTAACAGCCCCGCTGCTTTACGGCTGAGCTTGGGAGCAACCGCAGGTGGTGGGGGAACGTTGTGTGAAGACGAGAGCGGCCTACGTCGTGTGGCCGGAGTTTGCATTGCGGGATGAGTTCGGAATGACCAATCGCAACATGGTGAACAAGGCGAACCCCGCCGAAACGCCCAACACGCCGCCTCTTCCGCCGATGCCGGCACCGGAGGACGCCTCCCGCCCGACCACGCGGGAAGATCCCATCGACTCGCCCCAGCCCAACGCCAGTGCCAAGCGCGACGCGCCGAGCGCCGAGAAGCAGGGGCTGGCCACGAAGCGCTGACGACGCTCGCGGGGCGAGAAGCCCCCCGACTTCCTCATGACACGTTGGCGTCGCGTCCGTCGGCTTCGTGTTCCTGGCGCCACCGGATGCGGCTGAGAGCCGCGACCAGCAGGGCAATCGCAGCGATGGTGGCGATACCGGCCACCGTCAGGATCCGGCCGACGAGGGGCGCGTAAAGGCCACGGGCCGCGTCGTATCCGTAGCAGAGCAGGGCGAGCCGGTCGGTGATCGTCCCCACCCGTCCTTCCCCCGCCTCGGTCAGGGCGAGGCGAAGGTCCCGGCCGTTGAGGGCCAGGGGCGAGAGCACTTGGGCGAGGCGCCCGTCGCCGGTGAGAAGCAGGGCGGCGGCGGGATGGGCGAAGCTGTCGGTATCCCGGTCGTAGGTGTAGCGATAGCCGAGAGCGCCGGTCAGGCGGGTGATCCCGTCGGCGCTGGCCACGAGGGTGACGGGGCGCTCCGTCCGATCCCCCCAAAGCTCGGCGACCTTGCCTCGGGCGGTCGCGGCGTCGTCGTGCGGGTCGATGCCGAACAGAACGAGGCGCCGTTCCCCGGCCGCGAGGCCGGTCGCCGCCAGGGCGTCGGCGGACTGGCCGACCATCGGGTCGCAGACGTTGCTGCAGGTATAGTCCACCGGGAGCAGCAGGACGGGGCGTCCGTCGAGCAGGGCACCCAGGGTCGTCGGCCGCCCCGTCGCGACGTCCGTCACGGGCAGGTCCAGGGGGGCGCGGGCTCCGGGTGCGGGCGCGACGGCCACCCGGTCGAGTTCCGCCTTGACGAGACGGGCCGCCGCCGGACCGGGCATGAGCACGGAGAGGGCCAGCGGGAGGGCGATAGCGCCGGCCCAGGCCAATGCGCTCGCGGGGCTGGACAAATCCCGGATGTGCCGCATGGATGCGCGGGACGCTCCGTGGCGCCCCGCCCGGAGGCCCCTCCGGTCGCAGAGCCGCCCATGACCCTCGACACCGAGGTTTCCTCCCTCCGGCAAGTCCCGCTGTTCCGGGAAGTCGAGCCGGCCCGTCTCAAGCTCCTCGCCTTCACGAGCGAGCGGGTGCATTTCGAGCCCGGCCAGCGGTTCTTCTCCCGGGGCGACGTGGCCGATGCGGCCTATGTGATCCTCGAAGGCAGCGCCGAGGTCAGCATCGACGGCCCGGCCGGGCCGATCCGCCTCGCCCTGCTGGGGGCCGACGCCCTGGTGGGCGAAATGGGCATCCTGGCCGAACAGCCGCGCTCGGCCACCATCACCGCCGAGACCGCCGTCACCGCCCTGCGGATCGACCGGGGGGTGTTCCTGGAACTGCTGGCGCAGTTCCCCCAGATCAGCATCGCACTGATGCGGGTGCTGGCGACCCGGTTGGAACAGACGAACCAAGCCCTGGCCGAAAGTCGCGGCTGACCGTCCCGGCCTTCGGATCCTGACCGTCCGGGCGTGCCTCATTCGGTCGGGTAGGTGATGAATTCGAGGAGCGATCCATCCGGGTCGCGGAAGTAGACGCTCTGTCCCGCCCCCGCCGCCCCGTGGCGCTCCACGGGGCCGAGTTCCACCGGCACGCCGTGCGCGGTGAGGTGGGCGATGGCCTCGTCCAGGGAGCCGGACCAGCGGAAGCACAGGTCGCTGTTGCCGGGCATCACCGGCTCGGCGGCGACGGGTTCGGCGTGCACCCCCGGCCCATGGCAGTTGAGCTGCACGCCTCCGAACCGGTAGGCGAAGCCCGCGCCCCGCGCGATGATCTCGGCGCCTACCACGTCCCGGTAGAAGGCGTTCGAGCGCTCCCATTCGCCCACATGGATCACGCAATGATCGAGGTGGATCGCCGGCCGCAGGGCGAGGACGGGCGCCCCCTCGGTCTCCACGGCCAGAGTCTGCGCTTCGGGCATGACGGGTCCCCGATGGATTTAAATCGATTTTGAATTAGGGCGCCGGGGTGGCCGGGCGTAGCACCGATACGGAAGGATTGCGGCGCAAAAGCTACATCGGCCAAGCCGCCATCAGGCTAGGCAGAAGGCCTCTTGTGTCGAAGGAAGGCCATGCCCGCCACACGTCCGAACGGCCACCACCGCCTCCGGCCGGTCCTGCTCGTCGTGCTGGCCGCCCTGTCCCTCGGCGCCTGCCAGACGCGGCAGGCGCAACTCGCGGACGACGATTCCGCCTGGTACATCGGCGCCAAGGCGGACAAGCCGTTCGACATCCCCTTGGTGGATACCGGCCGGCTCGATCCGAAATACCGTCGCCAGACGGTGGCTTATACCGGTTCCGAGGCGCCCGGCACGATCGTGGTCGACATCGACCAGCGCCAGCTCTTCCTCGTCCAGGACGGGGGGACGGCCCTGCGCTACGGCGTCGGGGTCGGCAAGCAGGGCTTCTCGTGGAAGGGCGAGGCCCGGGTCGGCCGCAAGGGCGTCTGGCCCGATTGGAGCCCGACGCCGACGATGGTCTCCCTCAACCCCGACCTGCCCCGGACCCGCAAGGGCGGGCTCGACAATCCCCTCGGCGCCCGCGCGCTGTATCTCTACCAGGGCAACCGCGACATCCTCTTCCGCATCCATGGGACCAACGAGCCCTGGAGCATCGGCGAGCAGATGTCCTCCGGCTGCGTGAGGATGCTCAACGAGGACGTCGCCGACCTCTACGAGCACGTGCCCGTGGGCGCCCGGGTGGTGGTCAAGCGCGGCACCCGCAACCGGGCCTGAAGCCGGCTCCTCAGCTCGACGGACGCTCCGAGACCGGTTCCGGGGGCATCGGCGTGGCGCCGTCCGTGCGCAGGATCGTCGCGGCGGTCAGGCCCCCCTGGGGCGCGTCGTCCGGTCTCGGCGCACCGATGATGGCGGCCATGACGGTGATGAAGACGAGGGCGGCGGCGACGGCGTAGGCGAGGGTCGTGAGGGCGCGCATGGGAGGCCAACCGCCCCCCGCCGTCCCTGTTCCCGGCCCGGCGATCCTACGGGATCCCTCCGAAGGCGAGGGCGAGGCCGAGCAGGACGATCCCGAGCCCCATGAGGAAGAGGGCGATCCGGCGCGGCTCGTCCCGGCTGCGGTCGAGCTTGCCGCTCACCGCAGCAGCCCAGCCAACATCGACAGCAGGCCGAAGCAGAACGAGATGAAGGCCGCCGCCAGCAGCGCCCGGTCGATGGCTCGGGATCGTGGTCCCTGGGTCTCGTGCTGAAGCATTGCTCGGCCCTCCCGACAACAACTGTGCCGAGCCGTTGTTTCCGGCCTATGTCGTGATCGGGAACCGTACTGCTTCAGACGACAGGTCCATACTGCGCCAGTCTATCGGGGGATCTTGGCCCCCGCCGATGCTTGCGCCCCATCCCCGCCCGGACTTCCGGTACGCCGGGGCGTCGTGTCGTTACCGCTGAGAAACCTTTCCGCGCGAAGAAGGAGAACGGGCTCGCATCCTCGGCTCGCAGTGGGATGTTCATCGTGCAGAGTGCCGTCCCCCCGGGGAAGCGCGGACCAGGGCAGGCGACGGGGCATGAAGGCGCGACCGCGCCGGCGCGTCCCGTCGCCGGATCCCCGTGGCCCGGTCCCGGCCGCCCGGTCGCGGGAGGGGCGCCACGGAACGCCCCGCCGGGGCCTGTGCCTTTCCATGGAGGTCCTTGGCCGGGTATGGAATACGGAGACACCCTCCGAGCAACCGCCGGTCCGGCGCGGGGGACGGACGCGCACGAGGATACGAACGGGGCGGGAGTCCTTCCATGAACCAGGGTTCCCCTTCATCCGCCCCGCAGACGGCCGGAGCGCCCCCGCGCGACGAGGCGGCCCGCCTGGAGGCGCTGGCGGCCCTGGACATCCTCGGCTCCGCCCCCGAACCGCATTTCGACGCCGTCTGCCGCATCGCCCGGCGAACCTTCGGCGTGGGCGGGGCCTTCGTGGCGCTGATGGGCGAGGACCGGGTCTGGCTGAAGACGCCCTGCTCCCTCATCCCGACCACCGCCCCCCGCCGGGACGTGTTCTGCCACGCGGTCATCGAGCAGGGTGAGCCGATCGTCGCCCGCGACACCCGGGAGGATCCCCGGTTCAGCCACCTGGAAGCGGTGAAGGGCGACAAGGCCATCCGCTTCTACGCGGGAATTCCCCTGGCCCTCACCCCCGGCCTGCCGGTGGGGACCTTCTGCCTCGTGGACACCGTGCCCCGTGACCTGACGGAGGACGAGTTCGCCACCTTCAAGGACCTCGCGGAGACCGTGATCGCGCATCTGCGCCTGTCGCTGGCCTCGGCGGAGCGGGTGCGTCAGGCCGCCTCGGCCCAGGTGCGGGAGGAGGTGATCGTCCGCCAGACGGGCGAGATCGAGTTGCGCGCCCGGGCCCAGGAGAGCGCCGACGCCCAGTTGATGATGGCGGAATGGCTCGCCTCCATCGGCACGTGGCAGGTCACGCTGGCCGATGGCCGGGTCACGTGGTCGCCCGGCCTCTATCGCATCACCGGCCTCGATCCCACGGCGGAGGCGCCGGACCTGGCGCAGCTGTCGAGCCTGTACCACCCCGACGACCGCGCCCGGGTCGAGGCCGTGGTCTCGGAGGCGATCGCCGGCGGCGGATCCTTCGCCTACGAGGCGCGGGTGCTGCGCCCGGACGCCACCGCACGGGACGTGATCGTGCGCGGGGTGTGCCGGAAGGAGCCCGGCGGGAAGGTGAACGGCCTCGTCGGCGTGCTCATCGACGTCACCGAGACCCGGCGCGTCGAGGATGCGTTCCGCCGCAGCGACGTGCGCTACCGTGGCCTTGCCGAGAGCCTGCCGCTCCTCGTCTGGACGATGCGGGTGAGCGACGGCGAGGCGACCTACGTCAACACCCAGTTCCGCGCCTATTACGGGACCATCGGCGCCACCCGCGCGGAGCGCCTCGCCCGCAACCATCCGAACGACGCCGCCGACATGGAGGCGGCCTGGCACAAGGGTCTCGCCTCGAAGAACGGCTATACCGGCCAATGGCGCATCCGGCGGCACGACGGGGTGTATCGCTGGCACCAGATCTCCGTGTCGCCGATCCTGCTCGATGCGAACGGCGACATCCTGGAATGGCTGGGCACGGCGCTCGATGTCGATGACATCGTGACCGCCCGCCTCGCCGTGGAGGATGCCCGGCAACTCCTGCGCCTCGCCCTCGAGGCCGCCGGCGCCGGCACCTGGGACTGGGACATGCTCACGGGCGTCGTCACCCTCGGGCCGGAGAGCGCGCGGATGCACGGGCTCGGGGACGGCTCGCCGGAGGCTTACACCCTCAGTGCCGCCGAATGGACCGCCCTCGTCAACCCGGACGATGCCGGCGACGCCTGGAACGAGGTCCGGCGGGCCATCGACGCCCGCTCGACCTACGCCGCCCAGTTCCGGGTCGGCGAGCGGTGGATCTACGCCCGCGGCCGCACCGTCTTCGGCCCGGACGGCCGCCCGATCCGCATGGTCGGCCTCCACCTCGACATCACGGACTCGAAGAACACCGAGGCCGCCCTCCGGGCGGCGACCCACGACGCTGAGACCGCGAGGGCCGAGGCCGAGCGGGCGAGCGCGGCCAAGAGCAACTTCCTGGCGGCCATGAGCCACGAGATCCGCACGCCGCTGAACAGCATCCTCGGCTACGCGGAACTGCTCCTCGACGGCGACACGATCCTGGGCGAGGACCGCCGCCGCCTGAACCTGATCCAGCATTCCGGCGCGGCCCTGCTCACCGTGGTCAACGATGTCCTGGATTTCTCCAAGATCGAGGCGGGCAAGCTGACCCTGGAGAGCGTACCCTTCCCGCTGCTCTCGGTGCTCGACGCGGCCATCTCGATCGTGCGCGGGGGCGCCCTGAAGAGCGGCCTCGTCATCGAGACCGACCTGGACCCCGATCTGCCGCACGTCGTGACCGGCGATCCGAGCCGGTTGCAGCAGGTGCTGCTCAACCTCCTCAACAACGCCGTGAAGTTCACCGCCGTCGGCTCCGTCATCCTGCGCGTCCGGCGCGAGGGGGCGGCGCCGACCCCCACCGGCCAGACGGGCGATGCTCTGCGCTTCACCGTCACCGATACCGGGATCGGTATCGCGCCGGCGCATCAGGAGCGCCTGTTCCGCCGCTTCAGCCAGGTGGACGGCTCGATCAACCGGCGTTTCGGCGGCACCGGGCTCGGCCTCGCCATCTCGCACCAGATCGTGGGGCTGATGGGCGGGGAGATCGGCGTCGAAAGCCGGGAAGGGGAGGGCTCGACCTTCTGGTTCACCCTCGTGCTGCCCCGGGAGGACGACCCGGCCGCATCCTCGGACAAGTCCCAGGGCGGCGCTGGGAAGGGAATCGCGACGGTGGGGGCGACTCCGGGTGGAGAGGCGGCGGGCGCCCCGCGCCGGACCCTGCGCCTCCTCCTCGCGGAGGATGTCGAGGTGAACCGCGAACTCGCCTGCGCGGTGCTGGAGGCCGAGGGCTACCGGGTCGATACCGCCGTCGACGGGGCCGAGGCCTTCGCGGCGGTCGAGGCAGCCTTCGCCATGGATCACGGCTACGACCTCGTGCTCATGGACGTGCAGATGCCGGTGGTGGACGGCTTGGCGGCCACCAGGCGGATCCGCACGCTGCCGGTGCCCGCCTGCGAGGTGCCGATCCTCGCCATGACCGCCAACGTGCTGCCCGATCAGGTCACCGCCCTCACCGAGGCGGGGATGGACGACCATGTCGGCAAGCCGTTCCGGCGGACCGAGCTGTGCGCCGCCATCGAGCGATGGACCGCGCCCGGCGCACGCCGCCAAGCCAAGGCCCGCGCGGTGGCGACGGCGCCCGCCGCCGCACCCGCGCCCGCCCCGGACGGGCTGACACACGATGCCGCCGTGCTCGACGCGATGCGCGTGAAGTTCGGCACCGCCCGGGTCGACGGCCTGCTCGATCTGCTGGCGGGGGAGTTGTCCCAACGGTTCCGGCTGGCGGTGACCGATCGCACGGAGATCGCCCACGATGCCCATGCCATGGTGTCGGCGGCGGGAATGCTCGGTTTCGGTGGCCTGTCGGACCTGTGCCGGGAGCTGGAGGCCGCCGCCCATGCGGGCGACGACCTCTCTCACCTCATCCGCCGGCTCGATGAGCAGCGGACCAAGACCCTGCGGGTGATCCGGACCATCCGGGCGGCCTGAGCCGCCGCCGGGAAGGGTCGCCCCCTACTCGTCGTCGAGGGGATCGGCCGTCCAGGCGGTGGCGAAGGCGGCGAGCTGGCGGCCATCCGCGAAGGCCGCCACCGTGAGGGTCCGGGGGGCGGGAGGCGCGCCCGGATAGGGGCTCAGCATCACCGGCACCTGCGCGAGGCGGGCATCCGGGGCGTGGGCGTCGAGCCAAGCCCGCGCCTCGGGGGTGAAGCTGTCCGGCCCGGACAGGGCCCGCGCGTCACCGCGCAGGACCAGGACATAGGGGCCGAGCGACGGTTCGGCCTGCTTCACGGCCTCGATGACGTCGATCACGCGAAGGCGTTGATTTGCACCTGGGCCTGAGCCTCGGTGAAGTTCGGGATGTCGGCGAAGATCTCGGCCCCATGCGCCGCGGCGGCCTTGGCGAAGGCGTCGGCGGATTCGAACTTGAGCAGGGCGATCACCTGGAACGGGGCGGCGCCGCCGTCCGGCGTCCCCTGGCCCGTCACCACCGTGGCCTCATGCAGGCCGAGGCCCGACCAGCGCTCGCGCACCAGCGGCATATGGGTCTTCAGGTAATAGTCATGGTCGAACCGGGGTCCGGCCGGATACATCACGCTCACCAGGATCACGGTGTTCTCCCTGTATGGCCCCGAGGCCGTGGCGGCCTCAGTGCAGTTTGACCCGCGAGACCGTGCGCCGGGTCAGCGCCCGGGCCATCGCATCGATCGAGGTCTTCACCGTACCGTGTAGGGCGCGCTCGTGCATCTTGTAGAGGGAGCGGTACATCATCCGCGCGAACAGGCCGGCGATCAGCATATTCTTGCCCCGGATGAAGCCCATCAGGCTGCCCACGGTGGAGTACTCGCCGAGGGAGACCAGGGAACCGAAATCCCGGTACTTGAACGGGCTGAGGGCCCGTCCCGCGATCCGCGCCTCGATCTGGCCGACGAGGTGCGTCGCCTGCTGGTGCGCCGCCTGCGCCCGGGGCGGGATCGGCCGGTCCGAGCCCGCCTCCACGAGGTAGGCGCAGTCGCCCAGGGCGAAGATATCCGGGTCTTGGGTGGTCTGGAGGGTCGGCGTCACCACGAGCTGGTTGGTGCGGGTGGTTTCCAGCCCGCCGATCCCCTGGAGGAAGGGCGGCGCCTTCACCCCCGCCGCCCAGACCACGAGTTCCGAGGGCAGGAAGGTCCCGTCGGCGAGCTGCACCCCGTCCGCCCGCACCTCCGTGACCCGGGCCTTGAGGCGGACATCGACGCCGATCCCGGCGAGCAACTGCATCACCTCCGCCGAGAGGCGCTCCGGCACCGCCGGGAGGACCCGGTCGGCCGCCTCCACCAGGGTGATGCGGATGTCCTTGTTCGGGTCGATCTTGTCGAGGCCGGTGGCGACGACGTGCCGGAGGGTCCGGTGCAGTTCGGCGGCGAGTTCGGTGCCCGTCGCCCCCGCGCCGATCACCGTCACGTGAAGCTGACCCGGCCGGACCGGGCCGGGTTGGGTGTGGGCGCGCAGGCTGGCGTTGACGAGGCGCTGGTGGAAGCGCACCGCCTGCTCTTGCGTGTCGAGGGCGATGGCGTGCTCGGCCACCCCCGGGGTGCCGAAATCGTTGGTGGTGGAGCCCACCGCCACGACCAGCGTATCGTAGGGCACCAGCCGCTCCGGCGTGACCTCCCGCCCCTCGGCGTCGTAGCTCGCCGCGAGGCGGATCTGCCGGGCCTCCCGGTCGAGGCCGACCATCTGGCCGATCCGGTAGCGGAACCCGTGCTGATGCGCGTGGTGAAGGTAGTCGACCGCATGGTGGCCGATGTCGAGGCTACCGGCGGCCACTTCGTGCAGCAGCGGCTTCCAGATGTGGGTGCGGGCCCGGTCCACCAGGGAGATCTCGGCCCGGTGCCGCCTGCCGAGGCGGTGGCCGAGCTTGGTCACGAGCTGAAGGCCCGCGGCACCGCCTCCCACCACCACGACGCGGTGGGGAGCCTTCACGTTGTCACCGGGGACCATGGACGCCTCGTCGCTGGCAGCGCGGTACCGTCGCGCCGCTCCTGCTTGTACTGATGAGAAAGACGCGGGAGGAGATTGCCAGTTCGTCCCGCGCGGCGACGCGCCGCGACCGCTCCCCCCTCGCGGGTGTGGTCAGTTTTGCGGAGCCCCGGGCTGGCGCAGGGGATGGGCCTCCGCGAAGGCCGGGATCTCGAGACAGGTCCGCGCGATGCGCGCCACCGTGGGATAGGGGTCGGTCGGCACGTTGAAGATCCCCGTCCCCACCCAGAGGCTCACGAGGCAAAGGTCGGCATGGCTCACCGCGTCGCCCTGACAGAAGCGCCCGGTGCCGGGCTCCGAGGTCAGCCGCGTCTCCAGGGTCCGCAGTCCGCTTTCGAAGGCGTGGCGCACGAAGCCCATCATCCGCTCCTTCGGCAGGGCGTATTCCTCCATGAGGAAGGTCCGCACCCGTGGGACGTAGAGGGGGTGGGTATCGCAGGCGACGAGCTGGGCGAGCGACCGGGCACGGGCCCGCTGGCGGGGATCCTCCGGCAGGAGCCGCACGCCCCCCTTGGTCTCCTCGATGTAGTCGAGGATCGCCAGGGACTGGGTGAGGGGCGGTCCCTCCCCGTCGAACAGCGCGGGGACGGCCCCCTGCGGATTGATGGCCCGGAAATCCGGCTTGTGCTGGTCGCCCGCGTCGAGATCGATGAAGGTCTCCTCGTAGGGCAGGCCCTTCAGCTTCAGGGCGATCCGCACCCGGAAGGCGGCGGCCGAACGCCAGTTGCCGTACATGTGCATCGGTCAGATCCCGCCCGCTTCCGCTGGTGCCACGCGCGCCAGCACAGCCCAGTTGTCCCGTCTTCGCAAGGGGGTCGCGGGCCCGGCAACGCAAAAGGCGGACGCCGATCCGGCGCCCGCCCATGTAGCTCTGGCATGGTCCGGCCGGGGCGAGGGGCGCCCCGGCGGGCCGTTCCTAGAAGCCGCCAAACTTGTAGTTGAAGCCGGCGCGGACGATGTTGCCTTCGTTCTTGAAGCGCGAGACGTAGCCGGCGCCCAGCGCCCCGGCGGCGATCGGGCCGACCGCGACGCTCTGGCTGCCGAGGTCGTAGTGCACGTACTCGGCCTTCACGGTGATGGCGTCGTACTTGATGCCGAGGTAGCGGCCGACGGCGAAGTTGCTGAAGAAGCTGTCGGTCGGCAGGGCGAACTCGATGCCGCCACCGTAGGCGTACCCGGTCTTGAAGTCGTCGTAGCGGCCGGCGAAGTTCAGGGTGCCGGCGGTGTTGTAGAAGCGCGCGTCGTTGAAGACGTTGCCGTAGGCGAGACCACCGAGGCCGTAGACCATGACGCGGTCGAAGGCGTAGCCCACGCGGCCGGTGAGGGTGCCGAGCCAGTCGGTGCTCTGGCGGAAGTAGCTGACGTTACCGGTGGCGCCCACCGCGTAGCGGGTCTTGCCGGTGTCGGTCCAATCGATGCTGTTGGCGATGCCGACCACGATGCCGGAGCCCGGCGTGAACTGGTAGTTGTAGCCGGCGGTGCCGCCGATGTTGGCGAAGCCTTCGTTGGAGATCCGGGCGTTGCCGTTGCGGACGCCGCTGGCGATGAAGCCCTGGTTGACCGGCGAGACGCCGTAGGTCGTCACGCGCTGCGAATCGCTGAAGGAGTAGGCCGACTCGAGGCCGCCGTAGAAGCCCGTCCAGGTGAAGACCGGCACGGGGGTGAAGATCGGCGGCGGGGCGGCGCGGCGGGGAAGGTCGGCGGCGTTCGCGGCGGTGGCGAGACCGGCGGCAACGGTAGCGAGCAGGAACTTCTTAATCATCTCGGCGGGGCCTAGTGCTTGAGCGCAATGACTGTGAAGCCAAGTTAAACGGCGGTCCTGCATGTCGGCTATGCCCTAGAAGACACAGTGTCCGCTGAAAGCTTGAGCGCGCCGTCTTGACGAGCCGTCCGGGGATCGGGCCGGGATTCGGCGGCGCCCCGCCGAGGGGTATGGATTCGCGCCCGCGGGGCGCGGGCCTTGATCCGCGCGAGCCGAGCCTCTAAGCGTCCGGCGCTTTTCGTCCCCGTCATGCGTCGGGGCGTCCGAGCAGGATCCGGGGCAGCCCCGCTGCCCCCGCCGCAGGAACGGGAATCATGGGCAAGGAAAAGTTCTCTCGCACCAAGCCGCACTGCAACATCGGCACGATCGGGCACGTCGATCACGGCAAGACGTCTTTGACGGCGGCGATCACGAAGGTTCTGGCCGAGAGCGGCGGGGCGA
>JAKONI010000058.1 GCA_022702015.1 Beijerinckiaceae bacterium
TGGCCCCTGGCCTGCGGGTGGTGCTCGCCCTGTCGAGCATCGTGGTGATCCTGTTCGTCCTCGTCCCCGATCCCCTGCGGGCGGCGGCGGCGAACGCGGCCAAGTCGTTGTTCTAGGAAAACCGGGACCCCAAAGGACCGTGTCCTTTGGGGTCCCCTGACTTCGGATTGAGATTGGCCTATCGCCTCGGTGAGGCGGCGCGGGCGGCGGGGCACCGGCTCCACGTCCACGACCGCCTCGGTTCCACCAACACGGAAGCCCTGGAGCGGGCACGGGCCGGCGAGACCGGGCCGCTCTGGGTGGTCGCCCACCGGCAGGAGGCGGGCCGGGGCCGCCGGGGCAACCGCTGGTCCTCCCTGCCGGGCAACCTCACCGCCAGCGTCCTCTGGCCGGTGCCGGGGATCGCCCCCGAGTGCTTGGCGCAGCTCGGCTTCGTGGCGGGGGTGGCGCTGGCCGGAGCGATCGGGGCAACCTGCGGCACCCTGCCGGGCTGGGACGGGGCCGACCCCGCCCGATCTGTCCGGCTCAAATGGCCGAACGATGTGCTCATGGCCGGGGCGAAGCTGGCGGGGCTGCTGCTGGAGGCGGAGACGCTGCCGGGGGGCCGGCGGGCGGTGGTCATCGGCTTCGGGGTCAACGTCGCCGCCGCGCCGGAGGATTTACCCACCGGAGGCTTGGGGGCCACGAGTCTCGCCGCGGCGGGTTACGTCGGCGGCCCGGAAGCGCTACTGGAACATCTCTCCGACCATCTGGCCGCTCAGGCGCGCATTTGGAACGGGGGGGCGAATTTTGCCCGCATCCGCGCGCTGTGGCTCGCGCGGGCCGCCGGTCTCGGCAGCGAGATCGCGGTGGCGAGCGGGGAACGGGTCCTCCGGGGCCGGTTCGACACGATCGACGAGGGGGGGCGGCTCGTGATCCTCGGCCCCGAGAATGCCCGGCATGTCGTGACCGCCGGGGATGTGCACTTTGGAACGGCCGCGACGGCGGCCTGAGTTTGGACGACGACAGATGGCAATGGGACAGGAGGAGCTCGTCTTCCTGCCGCTCGGCGGCGTGGGCGAGATCGGGATGAATGCGGCCCTCTACGGCTTCGGGCCGGTGAAGGGGCGCAAATGGATCATGGTCGATTGCGGGATGGGCTTCGCGGGGGAGGAGGCGATGCCCGGCATCGACCTCATGTTCCCGGATCTCTCCTACATCGAGGAGCGCCGGAAGGATCTGCTGGGGATCTTCATCACCCATGCGCACGAGGACCACATCGGGGCGATCTCGGAGCTGTGGACGCGCCTGCGCGTGCCGGTCTATGCGACGCGCTTCGCCAAGAATCTACTGGAGACCCGCCGCCTCTCGGAGCCGGGCGCCCCGAAGGTGGAGCTGCGCGAGGTCAAGCCGGGCAAGCGGCTGAACGTCGGCCCGTTCGACATCGAGTTCGTGCCGGTGGCCCACTCGATCCCCGAATCGAACGCCGTGGCGATCCGCACCGCCGCCGGCCTCGTGGTCCATACCGGCGACTGGAAGATCGACCCGACGCCGGTGGCGGGCAACGTGACCTCGCCGGAGACGTTCAAGGCGCTCGGTGACGAGGGCATCATCGCGCTGATCTGCGATTCGACCAACGTCGTCCGCGAAGGCTTCTCCCCGAGCGAGGTCGAAGTCGCCGCCACCCTCAAGGACATCATCGCGCAGGCCCCCCACCGGGTCGCCGTGACGACCTTCGCCTCGAACGTCGCCCGCATCCGCGCGGTGGCCGAGGCGGCGCAGGCCTGCGGCCGCGAGGTGGTCGCGGTGGGCCGGGCCATGGACCGGGTGATCGATGTGGCCCGCGAATGCGGCTACCTCGACGGCCTGCCCGATTTCCGCCGGGCGGATTCGTGGAAGAGCCTGCCCCGCGAGAAAGTGGTGGCCTTGCTCACCGGCTCGCAGGGCGAGCCCCGGGCGGCGCTGGCCCGGGTCTCCCGGCGCGACCACCCGGACATCTCCCTCGCGGCGGGCGACCGGGTGATCTTCTCCTCCCGGGCGATCCCCGGCAACGAGCGCGATGTCGGCGCGATCATCAACGACCTGATCGAGCAGGGCGTGGAGGTCATCACCGACCGCACCGCCCTGGTCCACGTCTCCGGCCACCCCCGCCGGGACGAGATGGTCGAGATGTACAAGTGGACCCGGCCACAGACGGCGATCCCCGTCCACGGCGAGGCGCTCCACCTCGACGAGCATGCCCGCTTCGCCCGCGCCCAGGGCGTCGGCAACGTGGTGAAGGCCCGCAACGGGACGCTCATCCGCCTCGCCCCCGGCAAGCCGGAGGTGGTGGAGCACGTGAAGGCCGGGCGCCTGTACAAGGACGGCAACATCCTCATCGACGACAAGGACCGGGCGATCCCCGAGCGGCGCAAGCTCATGCAGGCCGGGCTCGTCTCGGTGGCCATCGCCATCGATGAGGACGGCGTCGTGCTGGGCGAGCCGGCGGTGGACATCATCGGCCTGCCCAACCGGGGCCGCAACGGCGAGGCGCTGATCGACATCGTAGTCGATGCGGTCAGCTCGACGCTCGGCGGCCTGTCTCGGGGCAAGCTCAAGGACTCGGAGGGAGTCGAGAAGAACGTCGACCGGGCCGTGCGCCAAGCCGTCAACGAGGTATGGGGCAAGAAGCCCGCGTGCCACGTGCAGGTTGTGGAGGTCTAGGCTACGATCCGCGATGGGCGATGCAAGCTTCTCCCATCCACCGCCTCATCCTGAGGTGCCCGCTTCGGCGGTCCTCGAAGGAGGACTCCAGGGGTCGCGCGGCCGGCTGGAAGGCTCCTTCTAGGCTGCTTCGCGGCACCTCAGGATGAGGGCGTTGCCGAGGAGAGGCGCGGCCCGTCCCCGCGCTGGAGAGAGGGAGACAAGAAAATGATCGGCCGGCTCAACCATGTGGCCATCGCGGTGCGCGACCTCGACGCCGCCACCGCGACCTACCGCGATACCCTGGGCGCCAAGGTGTCCGA
>JAKONI010000063.1 GCA_022702015.1 Beijerinckiaceae bacterium
CGACCTTCGTCACGCTGTCGGCATGTCTCGATTCGGTGTGGGCCATCCTGGCCGCGCGCCTGCGGGCCATCGCCGCCATGCCCGAGCGCCTGCGCAACCGCCTCGGCGCGGGGTTCTTCCTGGGAGCCGGCGTCGGGCTGGCGCTGGCCCGGCAGCCCTGAAACCCTCTCACGCCGCGCGCCGGGATCGCGCCCCGGGCGAGGCGCCGGCATCCCCGCCCCGTCTCGTTCCCCGGTCGTCGCGCCATGAAAAAACCCGCCGCGGCCGGTGCCGGGCGGGTCGTGTCGGGTGGGTCGTGCCGGAGATAGCGACCGCGGGGCGATCGCCTCTCCCGTTGCGCCTTACTCGGCGGCGGCCGGCGTGGGGGCCTTGGCCCCCTTGGCGGGCTTGGCAGTGCGGTCGGTGCGCTCGGCGATACGGGCCGACTTCCCGCGACGGTCGCGCAGGTAGTACAGCTTGGCCCGGCGCACCTTGCCCCGGCGCACCACCTTGATCGAATCGATCACCGGGGAATGCACCGGGAAGACGCGCTCCACGCCCTCGCCGTAGGAGATCTTGCGGACGGTGAAGCTCTCGTTGAGGCCACCGCCGGACCGGGCGATGCACACGCCCTCGTAGGCCTGGACGCGGGTGCGCTCACCTTCCTTCACGCGGACGTTCACGATGAGCGTGTCGCCCGGCTGGAAATCAGGGATGGTCTTGGCGAGGCGCGCGACTTCCTCGCGCTCCAGCTGCTCGATGATGTTCATGGCAATGCTCCAGCCGTCGTGCCGCGCTACCCTGTCGGGAAGCAGGCATCAGGATTTCGGCGATCCTGTTGTGAGTTGGCCGGGTCCCTACACGAGCGCGGCGGCTTTGTCGACCGCCGCCGACCACCATTCATCACGCCCGCCAGATCGGCTTCATGGCCTCCCGGCGGACCTCGAAGGGATCGAGGTCCGCATCGCGGATCTGATCGAGGTCGAGGGTCGCCAACTCCCGCCGGCCCCGCCACCGGCGCAGCCAGAGGACGGGCCAGGGCAACGCCGAGGGGGACACCGCCGGGACGGCGGCCCTGCGGGAGCCACCGACGGACCGGCGGACCGGACGGCTCGGCGACATCGGGGAGGGAAACGGGACGACGGTCATGGTGGCAGGTCCTGACGGGGAGGATGGCAGTCCGGCCGGGATTGCGTGTCCTGGATTGCACCGATAGAGATGTCGGATCAATCGGAACATTGACCTCGGATCAATTATGCCTGCGAAGGACTTTCGCGAGGTGGCCGACGAAGTCGCCGCCGAGATGGCGGCCGGCCGGCTCCGCCCGGGGGACCGGCTGCCGCCCCAGCGCGACTTCGCCTACGCCCGGGGCATCGCGGTCTCGACGGCGAGCCGGGTCTATGCCGAGCTGACGCGCCGGGGGCTTGTCATCGGGGAGGTCGGGCGGGGGACCTACGTCCGCTCCGATCTCGGCGGGCCTCGAACGGTGCCCGTCGAGCCGCCCCCGAGCGCAATCGACCTGCAACGGACGATCACCTACCTCCCGGAGCAGGAAGCGGTGATCGCCGAGACCTTGGCGAAGCTGGCTCGCGGCGGGGCCGTCGAGGCCGCGCTTCAACAATACGGCCCCACCGGCACGCCCCACGCGCAGGCGGTGGCCGCCCGGTTCCTGGCGGCCGGGGACTATGCGCCGAGTCCCGCCGACATCCGCTTCGCGGGCAACGGGCGTCAGGCGATCGCCGCCGCCCTGGCCACCCTCGCCTCGGCGGGGGAGCGAATCGGTTGCGAGCCGTTGACCTACCCCGTGGTGAAGGGAATCGCGGCGCATCTCGGCATCGCCCTCATTCCCCTCGCCATGGACGAGGAAGGCGTCTGCCCCGACGCGATCCTCCAGGCGCACCGCGCCACCCCGCTGAGCGGTCTCTACCTCCAGCCGAGCCTGCAGAACCCGCTGGGCACCACGATGGGCCTGCGCCGCCGGGCCGACATCGCCGCCGTCCTCGAGCGCACCGGCCTCGTGGCCATCGAGGACGCGGTCTACGGCTTCTTCGGTGACATGCTTCCCCTCGCCGCCCTGGCGCCGAACCACGTCATCTTCATCGACAGCCTCTCGAAGCGGGTCGCGCCGGGCCTGACGATCGGGATCCTGGGCGCGCCGCCCGGCGCCGGTATGGGCGACCGCCTGGGCGTGGCCCTGAGACAGGGGGGCTGGGCGGTCACGGGCTTTCCCCTTGCGGCGGGGGTGCAATGGATGAGCGACGGCACGGCGGAGCGCCTGGACGCGATCAAGCGTCGGGATGCCAGGGAGCGGCAAACCCTCGCCCGGGAGGCGCTGGCGGGGCTGGAGGTGGTCGGCGATGCGCGGGCCTACCATCTGTGGCTGCGGCTGCCGGACCACTGGCGGGCGGAGGCCTACGCCACGGCGGCCCTCCGGCGAAGCATCGCCCTCAGTCCGGCCTCGGCCTTCGCGGTGGCCCCCGGCCACGCGCAGAACGCCGTGCGGATCGCCCTCGCCTCCCCGTCCCTCGGGGACCTCGCCACGGCGCTGGAGCGGCTGCGCGACCTCGCCCTGGCGGGGGACGAGCACGTGCTCGAATAGTTGTCCCGCCCTCCTTAGCCGAATTCCGCCTCAGCCCACCTCCGCCTTAGCCCACCTCCGCCTCGGCCTCGATGCGGGCCATGTCGTCGTCCGACAGGCCGAAATGGTGGCCGATCTCGTGGATCAGGACGTGGCTGATGAGATCCCCGAGGGTCTCGTCGAACTCGGCCCAGTAATCGAGGATCGGCCGGCGGAAGAGCCAGACGGTGTTGGGCATCTGCCCCGTGACGGCCTCCCCCGATTGGGCGAGGCCGACGCCCCGGAACAGGCCGAGCAGCTCGAAATCCGTCTCGCAGCCCATCTCGACCAGGGTCGCGTCGTCGGGGAACTCCTCCACGTGGATCGTCAGCCCACCGCACCGGGCCCGGAACGCATGGGGCAGCGCGGCGAAGGCCTCGTGGGCGAGGGCCTCGAAATCCGCCAGCGTCGGTGCCCGCAGGGTGTCGAGCCGTGTCATGGGGTGCCGATCTCCGGTTGCACGCAGGTCGAGAGGAAGCCGGCGAGGTCGTCGGTGATGTGATCGATGTGCGGCTCCTGCACCGCCTCCTGCTCGAACGCCTCCCGGTAGGGGTCGGCGATCCGGGGCACCACCAGCACCGTGGCCATGCCGAGGTCGTGCGGCACCGCGAGGTTGCGGGAGATGTCCTCGAACAGGGCGGCCCGGGTCGGCTCGATGCCGTGGACCGAGAGGAATCGCTCGTAGGTCACGCGCTCGGGCTTCGGGACGAAATCCGCCGCCGCGATGTCGAACACGTCCTCGAAATGGTCGAGGATGCCGAGCTTGGCCGCAACGTTCTCCGCGTGGCGGCGGGACCCGTTGGTGAGGATCAGCTTGCGGCCGGGCAGCCGCTCGATCGCCGCGCCCAGGGGCGCATCGAGCTTGATGGTCGAGTGGTCGATGTCGTGGGCGAAGTCGAGGAAATCGTGGGGGTCCACTCCCTCCTCCACCATCAGCGCCTTCAGGGTCGTCCCGTAGCGGTGGTAGAAGTATTTCTGGAGCGCCCGGGCGGAGATCGCGTCGAGCCCATAGAGCCGCATCACGTAGAGGGTGATCCGCTCGTCCACCTGGGGCCAGACCCGGGCGTCGCTCGGATAAAGCGTGTTGTCGAGGTCGAACACCCAGGTGTCGACCGCGCCGAACCCCCGGGCGCCCGGTGCGGTGAAGTGGTCTTGCGTCGGCTGATACAAGGGTCCGTCACAGGCGAGAGGGGTGGCGCGAGCCGGGCGACGACAATGCGCGGCAAGGGCCGAGGTTGCTAGGGCTCTCCGCGCCGGAGCCGATTCGCCCCGCCGGGGATGACGGGGCGGGATCGCGACAGGAGAGGCGCTAGCCCCGGCGGATCAGCGTGCCGGCGCCATAGTTCGTGAAGAGTTCCAGCAGCACGGCGTGGTTGACCTTGCCGTCGAGGATGACGACCGCCTCCACCCCCCGGTCGAGGGCGTACATGCAGGTCTCGATCTTCGGGATCATGCCGCCGGTGATGGTGCCGTCGGCGATGAGGCGGCGGCAATCCTCCACGGTCAGTTCGGGGATGAGCTTCTTGTCCTTGTCGAGCACCCCCGGCACGTCGGTGAGCAGCAGCAGGCGCTTGGCCCGCAGCGCCCCGGCGATGGCCCCGGCGAAGGTGTCGGCGTTGACGTTGTAGGTCTGCCCGTCGGCCCCGTAGGCCACGGGGGCCAGCACCGGGATCAGCTCGGCCTTCAGCACGGCGTCGAGGACCCCGCGCTCCACATGCTCCGGCTCGCCCACGAGGCCGAGGTCGAGGACCTGCTCCTCGTTGCTCTCGGGATCGCGGAACGTCTTCAGGGCACGCTTGGCGCGCACCATGTTGCCGTCCTTGCCGCACAGGCCGATGGCCCGGCCCCCCTGCCCCGAGATCCAGCCCACGAGCTGTTTGTTGATGGAGCCGGCGAGCACCATCTCGACCACCTCGACGGTGGCGGCGTCGGTGACGCGCAGGCCCCCCCGGAACTCGGACTGGATCCCGAGCCGGTCCAGCATCTTGCCGATCTGCGGCCCGCCCCCGTGGACCACCAGGGGCTTCAGGCCGGACTGCTCCAGCAGCACCACGTCCTGCGCGAAGGTCTGGGCGGCCTCCGGGTCGCCCATCGCGTGGCCGCCGTACTTGATGAGCACGATCTCCTGGTCGTAGCGCTGCATGTGGGGCAGCGCCTGGGCGAGGATCTCGGCGCGCACGTGCACGTTCGGCAGTTCGGTCATCGCGGTCCTTCGCCGTACGGTCCTTCCCGCGCGAGACCCCGCCATCCGTCCGGCGGGGGCGGAGGCCCCAGGGCGCCGTGCTTCTACAGGAGTTCGGCCGTCCTTGAGAAGCCGGGATCGGCGCCCCGGGGGAACCCGCGGGGCGTCAAAAAACCGTCGCGTTTTCACGGTGTGGCTGGCAGGTCGCAGGGGCGAGCGCTTGGTCGTGAGCCGGTTGCGTCTGCGCCGGGTCCGGCTCATGTTGCGCTGCGGCATGCTCCCGGTCGGCTGCCGGGAGGTCGGTATGCGTATTGCGATGACGGGTGCGGGTTACGTGGGGCTCGTCTCGGGCGCCTGCCTCGCGGATTTCGGTCACGAGGTCGTCTGCGTCGACAACGATCCGGCCAAGATCGCCGCCCTGGAAGCCGGGCGGATGCCCATCTACGAGCCGGGCCTCGAGACCCTCGTCGCCGACAACGTCCGCCAGGGGCGCCTGTCCTTCCGCACCGACCTGCGCGAAGCGGTGGCGGCCGCCGACGCGGTGTTCATCGCGGTGGGCACGCCCTCCCGGCGCGGCGACGGCTTCGCCGACCTCACCTTCGTCCACGAGGCGGCCCGGGAGATCGCCCGGTCGCTCGTCGGCTATACGGTGATCGTCACCAAGTCGACGGTGCCGGTGGGGACCGGCGACGAGGTCGAGCGCATCATCCGCGAGACGGCGCCGGAAGCGGATTTCTCGGTGGTCTCGAACCCCGAGTTCCTCCGCGAGGGCGCGGCCATCGGCGACTTCAAGCGCCCCGACCGGATCGTGGTCGGCACCGAGGATCCCCGGGCCGAGGCGGTGATGCGCGAGGTCTACCGGCCCCTGTACCTCAACGCGGCGCCGATCCTGGTGACGGGACGCCGGACCGCCGAACTGACCAAATACGCCGCCAACGCATTCCTGGCCGCCAAGATCACCTTCATCAACGAGATCGCCGACCTGTGCGAGGCGGTGGGCGCCGACGTGCAGGCGGTGGCCCGGGGCATCGGCCTCGACGGGCGGATCGGCTCCAAGTTCCTCCACGCCGGGCCGGGCTACGGCGGCTCCTGCTTTCCCAAGGACACCCTGGCCCTCGCCAAGACCGCCCAGGACCACGGCACCCCCCTGCGCCTCGTGGAGACCGTGGTGGCGGTCAACGACCACCGCAAGCGCGCCATGGCCCGCAAGGTGATCCGGGCCTGCGGCGGCTCGGTGCGCGGCAGGACCGTCGCCCTGCTCGGCCTGACCTTCAAGCCCGACACCGACGACATGCGCGAGGCGCCCTCCCTGTCGATCGTCGCGGGGTTGCAGGACGCGGGCGCGAAGGTGCGCGCCTACGACCCGGAGGGGATGGAACAGGCCCGGCCGCTGCTGCCCGGCGTCACCTTCGCCACCGATGCCTATTCCTGCGTCGCGGGGGCCGATGCACTCGTCATCGTCACCGAATGGAACGCCTTCCGGGCCCTGGATCTCGAGCGGATCCGGCAAGCGATGCAGGTGCCCGTGCTGGTTGATTTGCGCAACATCTACGATCCCAAGACCGCAGCGCAACATGGGTTTGCCTATCACGCAGTCGGTCGCGCCGGCTCCGAGCCGCCGAGTGCCGACCACGCGCAATGATGGATAGTCCGGTAAGGCGCGAATACTGTCGCGAGCGCGCCGCAATGGATGTCGGCTTTTGATTTCGTTTGAGCGTTCGCGGCGCGGCTTCTAGCGTCCGCCTGCCCAGCAAACAGCCATTTCCATGATGAGCGGCGCTTGTTGCTGTCGCGCGACCGCGCCGGAACTTGGCTTTTCTGGGGCGGAACTGACGATGCACGCTGATGAATACATGTCACATGTGCGCGCAATTTGTGATTGCGTCATGGATGTGTCCACCGGTCCGGTTGGACACCGCAATGACGCCATACTAAGGGGTGAGACGGTCTTCACTCGCTATGAGCCGAACCCATCTCCCACTCACGAGCGCCCGCGAACCGAACGTGACACAACGCACAGACATCGCGATCGTCGGACGCGCGTGCCGGCTTCCCGGGGCCTCTGGGGTCGAAGGGCTCTGGCAGCTTCTGTCGGAAGGGCGCTGCGCCGTCGGCAAGATGCCGGGCGACCGTTTCTCCATCGAGCGCTTCCTGCATCCCCGTTCGCACGAGCGTGGCAAGAGCTACACCTTCGCGGCGGGCACGCTGGACGACGTGTGGTCCTTCGATCCGGCGGTGTTCGGCAGCTCCCCCCGCGAGGCCGAGCAGATGGATCCGCAGCAGCGGATGCTGCTGGAGCTGACCTGGGAGGCCCTTGAGGATGCGGGCCTGCGGCCCTCGGCCGTGGCGGGCAGCCAGATCGGCGTGTTCGTGGGGGCCTCGTCCCTCGATTACGGCAACCTGCGCGTCATGGACGCGCCCTCGGGCGATGCCTACGCCGCCACCGGCAACACCCTGTCGATTCTCTCGAATCGCATTTCCTACATCTATGACCTGAAGGGCCCGAGCTTCACCGTCGACACGGCCTGCTCATCGTCCCTCGTGGCCTTCGACAACGCCGTCCAGGCTATTCAGTCGGGCCGGATCGACACCGCCATCGTCGCCGGCGTGAACGTGCTCGCGAGCCCGTTCAACTTCATCTGCTTCTCGGCGGCGCAGATGCTCTCCCGCACCGGCCTGTGCCAGGCGTTCTCGAAGAACGCCGACGGCTACGTCCGTTCAGAGGGCGGCGTCGTCCTGGTCCTGCGTTCGGCCGAGGCCGCCCGCCGGGCCGGCTCCACCGTCCGCGCCGTCGTCGCGGCCAGCGGCATCAACTCCGATGGCCGGACCACCGGCATCTCGCTGCCCTCGGGCTACGCCCAGGGCGCCCTGCTGGAGAAGGTCTACCGCGAGGCGGAGATCGCGCTGGACGACCTCGCCTTCATGGAGGCCCACGGCACCGGCACCCCGGTCGGCGATCCGATCGAGGCCTCCGCCATCGGCACCAAGCTCGGCAAGGGCCGCTCGCGTCCGCTGCCGATCGGCTCGATCAAGACCAATATCGGCCACACCGAGCCGGTCTCGGGCCTCGCTGGCTTGATCAAGGCGACGCTGGCCCTGGAGCACGACCTCGTGCCCCCGTCCCTGCACTCGGCCGAGCTGAACCCGGACATCCCCTTCGCCGACCTCAACCTGCACGTGGTGCAGGAGGGGCTGCCCCTCGCCCGCGGGACGCGCCCGCGCTTCGCCGGGGTGAACTCCTTCGGCTTCGGCGGCACCAACGCCCACGTCGTCATCACCGACCCCGATCCGGTTCCGGCGGCGGCGGTCAAGGCGGCGCCGCAGGTGCTGCTGATCTCGGCGCAGAGCCGCGCCGCCCTCAATGAATTGGCGCTCGACTACGCCGAGCGGTTCGAGGCCCAGCCGGAGACGGTGGCCGAGGTGGCCGCCGCCGTGGCGCACCGCCGGGAGCGCATGCCCGCCCGCCTCGCCCTGTCCCTCGACGGGCGCGCCGACGTCGCCGCGACCCTGCGCGCCGTGGGCGAGGGCGAGGACGCGGAGGCCGCCCACACGGGCACCGCCGTGGACCGTGCCGCCGAGGTGGCCTTCGTCTATTCCGGAAACGGCAGCCAGTGGGCCGGGATGGGCCGGGAGGCCTACGAGGAGAACCCCGCGTTCCGCGCGGCCTTCGACCGGATCGACACCCTGTTCCAGACCTACGCGGACTGGTCCCTGAAGGACGCGCTCTACGCCGAGGATCTCGACGGGCGCCTCGCCCTCACCAGCGTCTCGCAGCCGCTGATCTTCGCCATCGAGAGCGCCTCCACCAGCGCGCTCCGGGCCAAGGGGCTCGTGCCGGCCTACGTGCTCGGCCACAGCGTCGGCGAGATCGCCGCGGCGGAGGCCGCCGGGATCCTGACGCTCGAGGACGCGGTCAAGGTCATCTACTACCGCAGCCACCATCAGGAGACGACGCACGGCCAGGGCACCATGGCGGTGCTGCTGATGCCCGCCGACGAGGTTCCGGCCTTCCTGAAGGACTTCCCGACCCTCGACCTCGCGGCGACCAACAGCCCGAAGGCCGTGACGGTGGCCGGCCCCGTGGCCGACATCGACGCCGCCCTCAAGGCCCTGACGCGCAAGCGCCGCCGGGGCCGCAAGCTCGACCTCGCCTACGCCTTCCATGGAAGGCTGATGGACCCCACCGAGAAGCCGCTGCTGCGCGACCTCGCGGGGCTGAAGCCCCGTGCGGGCGACGTCACCATGCTCTCCACCGTCTCGGGCGATGCCCTCGACGGATCGCATTTCGGGGCCAGCTACTGGTGGCGCAACATCCGCGAGCCGGTGCGCTTCAGCGATGCCGTCCAGGCGGCGACCCGCGAGGGCGCCCGCGTCTTCGTGGAGGTCGGCCCCCGGGCGACCCTGATGTCGCATGTGGGCGACGCCGTGGAGCCCATGGGCATCGAGGTCGCCACCGTCGGCGTCATGCACCGCAAGGCCTCCGGCTGCGACCCCATCGCCAAGGCCGTCAACGCGGCCCTGGTCCTCGGCGCGGCCGTGGACGAGGACCTGCTGTTCGGCACCCCGCCGAAGGGCGACGTGCGCCTGCCGACCTATCCCTGGCAGCGCCGGCCCTTCCGCCTCGCCGACACCACCGAGAGCACGGGGTCGCTGAGCCCCCGCCCCTACCACCCGCTGATCGGATCCCGCTCCGGCAACGACGGCCTCGATTGGCACGGCTTCGTCGACCCCGAAACGGTGCCCGAGCTCGATGACCACAAGGTCGACGGGCAGGTCATCATGCCCGGCGCCGGCTTCGTGGAGATGGCCCTCTCCGCCGTCCGCGCGGCGACCCGCGACGACGAGGTGGTGCTCTCGGAGTTCGAGATCGTCGCGCCGATGGTCTTCGCCGAGGATGCCCTGCGCGAGGTGACCGTGCGCCTCGCCGGCAGCGGCAACGGCATCCAGGTCCTGAGCCGCCCGCGCCTGACCCAGTCGCCGTGGCAGCTCCACGCCCAGGCGAAGGTGGTCGAGGGCGAGTTCTCACCCCCGCGCAAGCCGGACCTCGACGGGTTCGACTTCGAGACCGCCGGCGAGCAGGTGCTGTCGGGCGGGGAGCTGTATGCCCGCGCCGTGGCCTCCGGGCTCGGCTTCGGCCCGAACTTCCGGCAGGTCGCCATGAGCGCCCGCCTCGACGAGGCGACCATCGTCTCGGACCTCAAGCCCGCCGAGGCCGACCCGCGCTTCGCGCTGGTGCCGTCGCGGCTGGACGCCTGCTTCCACGGCCTGATCCTGCTCTTCGCGGACCTGCTCGGCGAAGGCGGTGGCAAAGCCTACATCCCGGTGCGCTTCGGTGAGATCCGCCTCGTGCGGCCCGGCGCCGTCATCGCCCGCTCGGTGATCCGCACCCGCCGGGCGAACGAGCGCTCGATCCTGGCCGACTTCACCCTCCTCGACGCCGCCGGCGAAGTCGTGGCCACCATCCGCGAGGGCCGCTTCCAGGCCCTGCGGACCAGGGGCGGGGACGAACTCGCCGCCTACGCGATCTCTCAGGTGGCCGAACTCGCCACCGAGCCGACGGCGATCCCCATGGAGCGCCGCCCGAGCGTCGCCGCCCGCCTGCGGCCGCTCACCGCCGGCGTGACCGGGCCCGCCGACACGGCGCTCTCGCCGGGGCACCTCCTCCTGGAGGGTTGGGCGACTTCGCTGGCCTTCCGCCTCGCCAAGGGCCTGAGCGAGGGCGCCACGGTCCGCCTCACCGACCCGCGGGTGCCGCAGGCGATGCGGCCCTGGCTCATCAACGCCCTCTGCGCCCTGGAGAGCAGCGGACTGGCCGAGCACGAGGCCGAGGCGTGGCGCCTGGGCGACGGCTCGGCCCTGCCCGCCCCCGACGAGATCATGCGCTAGATTGCGGCGGATCACCCGGAACTGTCGGCGGAGCTGGTGCTCATCGCCGATGTGGGCGCCACCGTCGATCGGCTCCTGGCGGGCCAGATCGCCGAGATGCCGAGCCTGCCGCAGGGGGCGCTCGACGCCTTCGTCATGCGCTCGGCGACCTCGCGCCATTCGGCCGGCACCCTGGCCGCCCTGTTCGGGAAGGCCCTCGGCCAGCTCCCGAAGGAGCGGGCCCTGCGGGTCCTCCAGGTGGGCTTCGGCCCCCTTTCGGCCGAGGCCGCCGCCTTCGTGCAGTCAACCCAGGCCCGTCTGACCATCTTCGAGACCGACCGGCGCCTCGCCGAGCGGGCCCGCCTCTCCCTCGGCCGCGCGGCGGGCGTGATCGAGACCGCCGACGACCTCGCCCCCGCGAGCGTCGACCTGATCCTGGCGGCGGGCAGCCTGCACCGGGGCGATCGCGGCCTCCTCAACGACCTCGCCGGGGCGCTGGCCACCGGCGGCCTGATGGTCGCCGTGGAGCCCGGCATCTCCCTGTTCCGCGACCTCGTGTTCGGCCTGTCGGATACGTGGTTCGAGGAGGGGATGGGCGGCCTGCCGATCGGCCGGCTGGACGACATCGAGGGCTGGCAGCGCAGCTTGAGCGCGGCGGGACTCGTGGCGGTCTCCGTCGATCGCGCGGTCTCGGGCAACGGCGACGACCTGCTGCTCGTCGCCGAGGCTCCGGCGCGCCCGACGCCCGCCCCCTCGCAGAGCTTCGCCTTCATCATCGGCTCGGACGACGACTTCGCCGCCGAGACCGCCTCCTCGCTGGCCACCCTGCTGGTGGCGAGCGGCGTCCACGTCTCGATCATCCTCGATTCCGAGACCTCCTTGATGGAGCTGGAGAGGGAGACGCCGGATACGGTCGTCTTCCTGGCTGGCGCCTTCACCCGGGGCGGCGAGGCGGCCGAGCGGCTGCGCGACCGCTGCCTCAGCCTCAAGCGCTGCGTCGAGCACCTCGGCTCCCGCCCGACCTGCCTCTGGGTCGTGGCACCGGGGGCCACCCGCGATCGCGGCGGCCAGTCCACCAACATCGAGGCCGGCGTGTGGGCCTTCACCCGCACGCTCGCCAACGAGATCCCGACGCTCGACGTCCGCCGGATCGACCTGTCCGCCGAGATGACCTCGAAGCGGGCCTCCGAGCGGCTGCGGGACCTCATCCTCTCGGGCACCCCCGAGACGGAGATCGTCCTCGACGACGAGCAGACGCAGGTGATCCGCTTCCATGCGGGCCGCCCGCGGCACCGGGACCCGGCCGACAGCCTGCCGGCCGAGGCGGCGCGCCTGGAGCGCAGCAACACCGGTGGCCTCAACGAGATGGTGTGGGGGCCCGCCGAGCGGGTCGCGCCGGGCAAGGGTGAACTGGAGATCGCCGTCGAGGCCACCGGCCTCAACTTCCGCGACGTTCTCTGGGCGCTCTCGATGCTCCCCGAGGAGATCCTGGAGGACGGCTTCGCCGGTCCGCGCCTGGGCCTCGAATGCGCCGGCCGCGTCACGGC
>JAKONI010000123.1 GCA_022702015.1 Beijerinckiaceae bacterium
ACTAGAAGCCCGTCAGTCCCGGCGCGCAACCATCGCCGCCGCGGCTCAGGCGCCCGTAGCTCAGCTGGATAGAGCACCAGACTACGAATCTGGGGGTCAGAGGTTCGAATCCTTTCGGGCGCGCCACTTCCGTACAGAACTGCGAACACCGGGCACATTGGTCGATCCCGCACCGATTACGGCCGCTTCAAGGTTTGCCTTCCCACCGATGATGCGGATGACGTCGGTTCCGACCTCGACCCATCGACGATGGCCTGAAGCCACGCCTTGCGGAACGGGATCTCCCCCGTCGTCACGTTTTCGCGCATCAATCGCCCGAACCGCTCGATCATCTCCGGGGCGATCTCTGTCGGCGGGCATTTCGCGACGTGGATCCGGTCTAGCGCGCCCTTGGCGCGGTCCCGCTCCTGCTTCAGGGCGGCGAGCCGCTCCTTGAGAATGTCGTCGAGGTCGGTCAGCCCGTCCTCGACCATGCGGTACAGCCGCTTCAGCTTGTCTTCCGAGGCCTCGATTTCACGGCGCAGCGCCGTGACCCGGCCATCGACCTCCAGCGTCTTCTCCGCCCGCTGCGACCACAGCGACGCGAGTGTCGCCCGCAGCCGGTCAGGTTGCAGAAGCTCCGCCACGAGGCGGTCGGTGACCAGCGCGTCGAGGGTGTCCATCCGGATCGTGCGGCCGGTGCAGCCGGTCTTGCCCTGTCGCCCGTGTGTCGAGCAGTTGTAGTAGCGGTGGACCTTGCCGGACTTCGACGTGCCGGTGCGCAGCGTCATCGGGCCGCCGCAGGTCGTGCAGGTCGCCAAGCCGGTGAGCAGGATCGGCCCGGTCACCACCCGGGCCGGCGTCGTGCGCGGGTTGTGAGCCTTCAACGTGGCCTGCACCGTCTCGAACTCGGACAGGGCGATGATCGCCGGCACGGTGATCGGGATCTGCTCCGCCTTCGGCTTCTCGGTCAGCGTCCGCGAGCAGCGCCGGTTGAACACCCACTCGCCGACATACACGCGGTTGGTCAGGATCCCGTGGATCGTCGCAACGCCGAACCGGGCTCCGGCCCGCGTGCGGTAGCCCCGTTCGTTGAGGTGGCAGGTGATCGCCTTGTTCGAGACGAAGCTCCGGGGCCCGCAAGCCCGTCGTCCTCGTCTGCCACGCCCCCGGTATGTTGGGTCATGCCAATCGGCCAGCGTGGGCGCGCCCGGCGGTAAGACCCATCACTTCCCGTAATGGCCCAGAGCCCAGACGTAAGCCGAGACGGACTTCAGATCGGTCTCCGACAGCTCCACGCCGCCCATGGGCGGCATCGTGTTCTGGTGTTCCTTCGGTTCGGGCACGCCGGCGGCGATCGTGTGCTCGATGCCCGCCAAGCTGCCGTCGCTCCAGAGCCAGTGGCCGCTGGTGAGATCCGCCCCCACCGGTGAGCCCTTGCCGTCCGAGCCGTGGCACCCGCCGCAGGTGGCGCCGGCCGCTTCCCCGTGGAAGATCCGGTCGCCGAGCGCGACCTGCTCGCGTGTCGCGCCCTTCGGAACCGGCAGCGCGACAACCGGGTGCACGCCCTCCGGCGGCGCCGCCTCCCTGGACGCGGTCGCGGCGTTACGCGGGGGCGGCGCGGCCGCGACCGCCGCGTTCGGATCGCCACCCGCGTAGGTGACGCGCCAGATGCGCCCCTTCACGTCGTCGGAGATGTAGAGCGCCCCGTCCGGTCCGACCGCGAGGCCGGACGGCCGGTACTCGGCCCGGCCCGGCTCCTTCACGGCGCCGGCGAAGCCGTCGGCGAACACCACGAAGTCGCCCGCGGCCTTGCCGTCCTTGAACGGCTGGAAGACGATGCTGTAGCCGCCCTGCGGGCCGGGTGCCCGGTTCCACGAGCCGTGGAAGGCGATGAAGGCGCCGTCGCGATAGGCTGTCGGGAAGGCCGATCCGGTCCCGCTCCCGACGTAGAACTTCATGTCGTTGGGTGCCCAGTGCGCCGGGAACCACGCAACCGGCCCCTGCCGGTCGGCGCACAGCCCAACTTTGTGACCGCCGTCGCCGCCATATTCCGGGGCCAGCACCAGCTTCTTCTGCGCCGGGTCGAAGTAGCATTCCGGCCAGCCGTAATCGGCACCCTGCTTCAGCTCGACCACTTCCTCGGAGGGCAGCTCGTAGCCCTGCTTGGCCTTGTAGAGCTTCGGCCAGTCCTCGTGGAGCTGGTCGCGCCCGTGCTGGGTCGAAAAGACCCGGCCTTGCGCGTCGAGGGCGATGCCCTCGCCGTTGCGGATGCCAGCCGCGTACCGCTCGGCGGGCGAGAACCTCTGATCGCGCGCCTTCGCGTCGTAGCGCCAGATGCCGCCGCGGGTCTCTTTCTCGGTACAGGGTTCGTTGCCGGGCGAACCTGGTACGCGGTTCCTCACCTCGCAGGCATTCGTCGCTGAGCCGAGATCGACGAGGAGATCGCCCTTCGGCGTGATCGCGAAGGGGTGCATCGGGTGGTCACCCGTCAACGGCAGGCCGGAGATGACGACCTCCCCTTTGGCCTTGGGCGCCCTCTCGCCCGTCGTCAGCGGATAGCGCATGATGCGGTCGTTGCTCTCGGCGTAGAGCGCGCCCTGGTAGAGCGCCAGCCCGGTGCCGCCATGGCCGCCCTCGGCCTGGCTCTCGCCGAAGCGCTCCGTGACGTCGGCCTTGCCGTCGCCATCGGTATCCTTGAGCGCGACCAGGAAGCCGCCCGGCGGGGGCGTGTCGTTCTTGTAGTACACGCCGCTCCACGTGTTGACGTAGAGCGTGCCATCGACCGCCACGGCCATCTGCCGGGCATGGCCGATGTGATCCGCATAGATCGAGGCGCAGAAGCCGGCCGGCAGGCTCAGGCCGGCCGTGCCGCCGTCACAGGTCGAGTCGGCGGCCCGTGCGGGCCGAGCCGCCGGCCAGGCGGCGAGAAGGGCGGCGGTCGCGACGCCAGCGGACAGGGCAAGGGTCGACGAACGGATACGACGCATGGTGTGCCCTCCTGGGGCGATGCCGCGAACCACGGTTGCAAGTCTAGCCGAAGGCGGGCGGGCGATCACGGGCGGTGCGATGGCGAAATCCTCGCGCGACCGCGGTCGTCAGCGATTGGGCAGCGGCACCGCCAGAACGCGGAACGGAAGTTCGGGCTTGGTGCCCCTCCGCGCCGGCTCGGTGATGACGGCGAGTTGCCCCTCCGTGACGAAGACCATCGCGCCGACCTTGACCGCGCTGGTGACGCCGCCGGCGATGCCGTCCCGTAAGACCTCCACGGTCGCTGTATCCCCGGAGACGGTCATCCGGTCGAGCCGGCCGCCGCCCTCGGCTATGAGGAAGGAGCCGTCACCGAGTGGCCGCAGGCCGTCCGTGAGGACCAGCGGACGCGAGGGCGTCAGCGGCGTCACCGCGCCGGCCTCCCCGTCCTTCACGTCGATCCGGAACAGCTTGGCCTTGGTGAAGGTGTCGACGTAGAGGTTGCCGTCGGTACCGAAGGCGATGCCGTCGAGCCCGGCATCCTTGCCCGCGGGCGCGAGCTGCGGGTCGCTCTTCCAGACCTCCAGCGTCTGCGCGCCGGGCCTCAGCCTCAGGATCTGCGGCCCCAGCGTGTTGGTGACGTAGGCCGCCCCGTCGGGTCCGAGGGCGATGTCGTTGCAGATCGCCGGGCTGACGGGGAACGGCGCGCTGATCTTGCCGGCGCCAGTCTTCAGGTCGAAGCCCTTCAGCGCGGCGCCTTTGACATCGCTGGGCCCTGGGATGCCGAGCGCCGAGAGATCGTTCGAGCAGACCCAGAGCGTGCCCGACGCCTCGTCGGCGAGCACGCCGAAGGTCGAGCGGGTCCCGAATGCGCCGGGCGCGATCCAGACCTCGCCCGAAGATGCCCCCGGCCCGATCCGGGTGACGCCGCCCCCCGCGAAGTTGCTGACGTAGAGGGTGCCATCCGCGGTAGCCGTGATGCTCTCGGGATACGCGGCCTCTCCGGGCAGCGCGATCTCGCGTGTGTCCCGGGGGGTGGCCCGCGCCATCGTCCCGGCTCCAACGGCCGCGAGGATGAGGCACCCGGCCAGCGCGAGACTGACGCTTCGGCGCGGCACGCTTTTGGACGGCGGGACGCGGACCTCGGTTCGCCCCATGGCGGGATCTCCGGTCGGCTGCGGGAAAGGGCGAGAGCCCCTGTGCGATCGAGCGTGGTCGTTGCGGCTCAAGTGGGCCGAACGCCCCCGCGTGAGCCAGAAAGCAGCGTGATCACCGCCCGGTTGAACGCCGGGATGTCATCGGGCTTGCGGCTGGTGACGAGGTTCCCGTCCACGACCACCTGCTCATCCACCCAATCGGCTCCCGCGTTTCGGAGATCGGTCCGGAGTGACGGCCAGAAGGTCAGGCGTCGCCCGCGCGCGGCGCCCGCCTCGATGATGGTCCAGGGGCCGTGGCAGATCGAGGCGACGGGTTTGCCTCCGTCGAAGAAGCCTTTCGCGAAAGCCACGGCTTCGGGGATCGTCCTTAGCGTGTCGGGGTTGATGACGCCGCCGGGGAGCAGCAGAGCGTCGTACTCATCGGGGCGAGCGCTGTTCAGGCGCACGTCAACCGGGAATTGATCACCCCATTCGGTGAATCTCCAGGCCTTCACCGCGCCGTCCTTCGGCGACACGATCCGGGTCTCGGCACCGGCCTCGTCCAGCGCCCTGCGCGGCTCGGTCATCTCGACCTGCTCGAAACCATCCGTAATCAGGATTGCGACCTTCAGGCCGGTGAGGGTGTCGGAAGCCATGATTGTTCCTCGGTCAGGCCGGGTTTGCGTGCGATGAGGGCAGCCCCCTGCGGGCGGCTTCACGGACCGCCATGCCGGACTGGTCCGTGCGCCATGAAAACCCGTCCACTTCCAGCCAGGGCGCCCGGAAGCGGCAGGCGGCGCGCACAACAGCCGCAGCCGGCCGGGTGGCCCCCCGAAGCCAGTCGCGAGGGGGGCGTAATCGTTTCGGTCGCAGCGAAGACGGCGCGGCCACCCGCGTTACCGCCGATGATGGCCGGTGCGCTCAGGACCGTCCGTGCGGCCTCGGCACCGCATTCGGGGCAGGCACAGGGGGCTTGGAACTGCGCCATGGGCCGCATGGCCGTGAACGGCCCGCACAGGTCGCAGGCGTAATCGTAGATCGGCATGGCGTCCTCGCGCTCCAGCCTGTCCGTCGAGACGGGGAAGAAACCGGGCGAGCGACCGCCCGGATCGAGAGATCGGCTTGGCAGGTCAGGCGGCCGGCTTGAGGATCACTTTCGTCCAACCCTCGTCACGGGCGTCGAAATGCTTGTAAGCCTTCGGCGCTTCTCCCAGACGAAGCTCATGGGAGACGATGAAGGACGGCTTCGCGCGGCCCGCCGCAATGAGATCGCGCAACTGCCGGTTATAGGCTTTCACGTTGCACTGACCAACGCCGATCTTCTGACCCTTGAACCAGAAGAGGCCGTAGTCGAACACGATCTCGCCCTGCTTGTAGAGAGAGTCCTGCGGCGCCGGATCCTGCGGGGTGAAGACGCCGACAACGCCGATGCCGCCAGTGAATTTCACCGATTTGACCAAGTCGTTCATGGTCATGTTCGGGTGCTCGTGACCCTGCGGATCGTGTGCTTGGTAGCCGACGCACTCACAGCCGCGGTCGGCGCCGATGCCGTTCGTCAAAGCCAGCACTTGGTCTACCGGAGAGCTCTTCGAATCGTCGATGGGCAGGGCGCCGATCGACTCCGCGAGGCGCAAGCGGTCGGGATGGCGATCGACGACCATCACCATGGAGGCGCCCTTGATCATCGCCGAGAGGGCCGCCATCAGGCCAACTGGGCCAGCGCCGTAGATGACGACAGACTCGCCGGGACGCAGCCCCGCGAGCTCGGTGGCGTGCCAGCCGGTCGGGAAGATATCGGCCAGCATGACATAGTCGTTCTGTCGCTCCTCCGCGTCCGGCGGCAGCTTCAGGCAATTGTAATCCCCGTAGGGAACGCGCAACAGATCGGCTTGGCCGCCCCGATACGGCCCCATGTCGGCGAAGCCATAGGCGGCGCCGGCCATGTTTGGCATGACACTGCGATCGGCCGTCGTCAGGCAGAACGCGCTCAAGCCACGCTCGCAGTTCTTGCAGAAGCCGCAGCCGATGTTGAAGGGAATGGCGACCCAGTCCCCGACCTTCACCCGATCGACGGCAGGGCCCACTTCGGCCACTTGTCCGAGATTCTCGTGCCCGAAGACGCCCCCACGCGGGAAGTCGGTCCGGCCCTCGTACATGTGCAGGTCGGAGCCGCAGATGTTGGTGCTCGTGATGCGCACCAGCACGTCGGTCGGCCGCTCAATCCGCGCGTCGGGTACGTCCTGCACCGCCACGTCACGTGGACCATTATAGACGACTGCTCGCATCACGCTCTCCTGATCTGAAGTCGTTTGCCAGTCCGAATGAATACATGCCGCCGGTAATCATACTATCCGGTCGATGCCTACGGTGTTCTCCGTAATGCAGCGCCAGGCTCGTAAGAAATGCCCCTCGTCTGTATCGGCAAATTGGATTTATGATGGAAAAAATTGTGTCTTGGCAGCCGAATTTGGTCGAAGCGAAGCCTTATTGCTTCGCTTCGTTCGCAGATGACGATGTCGGTACGTGAGGTATAAAAGACAAACGATGCTTTGAGGTCGCACCTGCCGATGCGAACGTCGCTTCGGCACGAGATCCGGTCCACAGGTCACGGCAGCTTCGCCGCGAGCACGTCGAGCTTCTCGATTTGCGGGTCAGTGACGAACAAATCGGGGGCCTTCTCCATCAGGGCCGCCGCCACGCGGCCGGAGAGGTGGGCGTCCCGTGCCGCCTCGTCGGGAAACGCGTCGAAGATCCCGAAGGTCGATGGACCCAGGCGGAGGCCGAACCACGCGATGGTTCCGGGCTCGTCCTGCACGATGGGCTGGCTATCCGCCAGAAACGTCTCGACCGCCGCTTCTTGTCCGGGCTTGGCGTTCAGGACGACGAGAAGCGCGA
>JAKONI010000179.1 GCA_022702015.1 Beijerinckiaceae bacterium
TCCGTCCGACACCGCTTGGCGCGGGGTGGAGCAGCCCGGTAGCTCGTCAGGCTCATAACCTGAAGGTCGTTGGTTCAAATCCAACCCCCGCAACCAAACACACCAAACCCCGCTCGGTCCTCGGACCAGCGGGGTTTTGTCTGTTTTGGGATACTGACGACTCGTCCCCCGGCGGGTGCAGGGCGGCGCCCTGCACCCGCCGGAGGGCTGGCCCTCCGGACACCCGTTACAGGCCGAGGTCCAGCAGCCGGTTCGCGTTGCGCCAGAGGGCGGCCTCCAGGGCGTCGTCGGTGAGGCCGAGCGTCCGGAAGTCCGTCACCCCCTGGCCCATCGGCCGGAACGGGAAGGACGAGCCGAACAGGAACTGGTCCTTCATGAAGCCGTTCGCCGCCTCGACATAGAGGCTGCCGCCGGGGGCGAAGGTGTACATGTCCGGCGAAACGAAGACGTTCTCGTTGCGGAAGGCCACCGTGATCATCTCCGCCACGTGCGGATAGAAGCCGTGGCAACAGATCAGCGGCAGCGACGGGAAGAGCTTCGCCACCCGGTCGACTGCGAAGGGATCGTTGAGGCGCAGGTCCGGCGTGGTCGGACCGGACATCACGAAGGCCGGGACCTTCAGTTCCTGGCAGAGCTCGTAGAGAGGCATCAGCCGGGCGTCGTCCGCGCGCATCGCCTCGCCGTAGAACCCGGCATCGAGGTTGATGCCCCTGAGGCCGAGTTCCGTCACCGCCCGGCGGGCCTGGGCGACGGCCTCCGTCTCTCCCAACTCCACAGGATCGACCGAGGCGATGCCAACGAGCCTCTTCGGATCGTGCCGGGCGACCTCGGCCAGCGCCTCGTTCGTCACCCGCACCCCCGGCACGGAGCGGGCGACCATCACCGCCACGTCGATCCCCGCCCCGTCCATCTCCGCCCTGAACCCCTCGACGGTCATGCCGCGGGTGAAGTGCTCCACCTCCCGGCTCCCGACCCGGCCGTTGAGCCACCGGGCCACCGCGAAGGACGGGGTGCCCGGCTCGCCGCCGAAGAAGGCGTGCAGGAAGGTCGGGCGGCTGCGCATGTCGACGATGGGCATCTTTGTTCGCTCCTGGTCGAGGGGGCTGTCAGCGGGAGAGGGATTCGAGGACCCGGCCCCGGGTCTCGATGCCGAGGGTGAGGACGAGCAGGGCGGCGATGAGGAACCCCCCGGCGCCGACCTGGAAGGCGGCCTGGGACCCGTAATCGCGCACCAGCACCGGCACGATCATCGGCCCGAGGATGGCGCCGATCCGCCCGAAGGCCGAGGCGAAGCCGGCCCCCGTGGCCCGCGCCCGGGTGGGGTAGAGTTCCGGTGTGTAGGCGTAGAGGCAACTCCACATGCCGAACATGAAGAACTGCATCACGAAGCCGGACACGAACAGCCAGGTCTCCCCCGTGGCGCTGCCGTAGACCCAGGCGCTCGCCGCGGCGCAGGTGAGGAACAGGGCGGTGGTCGGCTTGCGGCCGAGGCGCTCCAGGAGGAGGGCGGCGGTGGCGAAACCGGGGATCCCGCCGATATTGATGAGCGTCACGAAGCCCACCGAACCGATGATCGAGAAACCCTTCTCCTTCAGCAGCACGGCGATCCACGAGTTGAGCCCGAAGAAGCCGATCAGGGCGAAGAACCACATTCCGAACGCCATCAGCGTGCGGCGGCGGTAGGCCGGGGCGAACAGGGTGGCGATGGGGCTGCCGGTGGCGGGGGCCTCGGCGGGGGCGGGCGTGGCCGTCACCGGGGGGAGGGGCCGCCCGGTGGCCCGCACCACCGCCGCCTCCATCTGGCCCATCACCGCGTCGGCCTCGGCGTGGCGGCCCCGCTCGGCGAGCCAGCGGGGGGATTCCGGCATGGACCGGCGCACGGCGAGCACCACCAGCGACAGCAGCCCCACCACCACGAAGACCCAGCGCCAGCCGAGATGGGGCAGGATGAAGTAGCTGATCGTCCCCGACAGGACGTAGCCCACCGCCCAGAACCCCTCCATGATCGCGATGTACTTCCCCCGGACCCGCGCGGGCACGATCTCCGAGACCATCGCCTGGGCGACCGGGGCCTCGCCGCCGACGCCGACGCCGATCAGGAACCGGCAGACCATCAGCGCCGGCAGGCTCCAGGCCGCCGCCGCCGCGAGGCTCGCCAGACCCCAGACGACCATCGTGACCTGAAACACGGTCTTGCGGCCGAACCGGTCCGAGGCGGTGCCGGCAAGGATGTTGCCCACGAGCTGGCCGGCGAAGGTCATGGCCGCGAGCTGCCCCGCCTCCGCCGGGCTGAGGCCGAAGGCGACGACGATCGATCCGAGGAGGAAGGTGAGGAGGGCCACGTCGATCTGATCGACGAGCCACGCCGAGGCGATCACCGCGAACACCCGGCGCTGGTAGCCGGACATCGGCAGCCGCTCCAGCCGGGCCGCGATGGTCGGGGCGGGGGGCATCTCACGCATCAGGGCCATCACACGTCTCCGGCGGGGAACCCCGCATTCCCCGCGATTTTTGTCGCGAGGGGCTGCATGCGCCGTCGCGCCCGCGATGTGAAGCCGGGCCGCCCTATCTCCCGCCTCTGATCCGCCGGAGCGCATGCATGACTGTCCCCCACCACGGCCGCTACCCCTACAGCGCCCTGCCGGACCGGCCGGTCTACGACTGGCCGGGGGGCCGGCGGCTCGCGGTCTACATCGCCCTCAACCTCGAGACCTTCGAATTCGGGTCCGGCCTCGGGGCGGAGCTGGCGCCGGGGGGGCCGCAGCCGGACGTGCTGAACTATGCCTGGCGCGATTGGGGCAACCGGGTGGGGGCGTGGCGCCTGCGGGACCTGCTGGAGACCCTCGCCCTGCCGGCGAGCGTCCTGGCCAACAGCCGCCTCTACGAGGACTGCCCCGGCCTGATCGAGGCGTTCCGGGCGCGGGGCGACGAGATCGTCGGTCATGGCCGCACCAACGCGGAGCGCCAGGGCGACCTCGACGAGGCGGCCGAGCGGGTGCTGATCGCCGAGGCGACGCAGGCCCTGACCCGAGGGGAGGGCCGGGCGCCGGGGGGCTGGCTCGGCCCGTGGATCTCGCAGTCGCGGGTCACGCCGGATCTGCTGGCCGAGGCCGGCTACCGCTATCTCCTGGATTGGTGCCACGACGACCAGCCCATCTGGTTCCGCACGCGGACGCGCCCGATCCTCGCCGTGCCCTACCCGCAGGAATTGAACGACATCCCGGCGATCGTCGCCCGCAAGGAGACGGGGCGGGCCTTCGCGCAGGCCATCCGCGACGGGTTCGACGAGATGCTGGCGCAATCGGCGAAGGCGCCCCTGGTGATGGGCATCGCGCTGCACCCCTACATCGTCGGCCAGCCCCACCGCCTGCGGCCCCTGCGGGAGGTGCTGGCCTACATCGCCGGCCACCGCGACCGCATCTGGCTGACGACGGCCGGCGAGATCGCGACCCACATCGAAGGTCAGGGGATCCCCAAGGGATGAATCCCTTGGGTGGGGTGTCGGGGTGAAACCCCGACGAAAGGCCCCGCCGCCCCCTGACAGGGGGTGGCGGGGCCTTATCGCAGGGCCCCGCCCTGCACCCGCCAAAGGACTTGGTCCTTTGGGAACCTCGTCCTTACGGCGCGGTACGGCCCAGGGCGTAGAGGGTGATCGCCGCCGCGTTCGAGACGTTGAGGCTGCGGATCGCGCCCGTGAACGGGATCTTGGCCAGCACGTCGCAGCAGCCGCGGGTGCGCTCGCGCAGGCCCTTGCCCTCGGCGCCCAGCACGATCACCAGCGGCCGGGCGGGGGTGAGGGTATCGAGTTCGACCTCCGCGTCGGAATCGAGGCCGATCCGGGTGAAGCCGCGCTCCCCCAGCGTGATCAGCGCCTCGGCGAGGTTGCGCACGGTGATGAAGGGCACGTGCTCAAGGCCGCCCGAGGCGGATTTCGCCAGCACCCCCGTGGCCCCCGGCGCATGGCGGACCGTGGTGAGGATCCCCGTCACCCCGAAGGCCGCCGCCGTCCGCACGATGGCGCCGACATTGTGCGGGTCGGTGATCTGGTCGAGGGCCAGGAGAAGCGCGTCCTCCGGCATGGCGTCCAGCGCCGGGGCGGGGAGGGGGTCCACCTCCAGGTAGAGACCCTGATGCACCGCGTCCGGCCCGAGCAGCCGCCCGATCTCCGGGGGACGGACGATCTCGGGGACGATCCGCAGCCCCTCGCCGAACGCCTCCGTCAGGCGCAGGGCGCCGTTCTCGCTGGCGAGCAGGCGGCGCAGGCCGCGCCGCTCGTTGGCGAGCGCCTCCACCACCGGGTGAAAGCCGTAGAGCACGACGGTGTCGTCCCCCGGCGGGCGGCCGGGGGGACCGGGGGGCCGTCCACCCCCTTGCCCCTGGGGGCGGGGTTTCCGGCCACGGCCGAAGTTCCGTTTGTCGGGCGTCGCCACGGAGAGAACCTGCTTCTTCGGGCCAAGGGGTGGGCCGAGGGGTGGGCCAAGGATTGGGCCAAGGGCGCGCGAGGACGCGCTCCCCTCGTGAACCGGTCGCCCCGGCTTTCGTCAAGTCGCCCCCTTCATTCCCCTGCCGTGGCACCGCCGGGATGGGGATAATGCGCGCTTATTCCCTTCTCATCCTGTTCATTCCCTACTCCATTCCGTCCGGTATGGCGAACGATCCTCACACGCATTAGGAAAAATATCAAACAACTCTTATTCAGGAGTCAGTTCGGCAGGATATAGGCCCACGCCCATTCCCCTTGTGTCGTAAGGGGTTGAAGCACGATCCGGTATTCGACTCTGCGTGGTCGCGCATGGAACTCTGCGCGGGGTCGTATCGGAATCTGCGTCCATGTGGGGCCGAACCGCATGGGATTCTGCGTGGCCGCGTATGCGATTCGGCGCGGGGCGGCAGGGAAGAATGTGGAGAACGGGGAGAACCGGGCGTATCGAACTCTGCGCTGGCCTCCGGTGGCGAGGATCAAGG
>JAKONI010000184.1 GCA_022702015.1 Beijerinckiaceae bacterium
TCGGCGAGGATTCATCGACCCGACGGCCGACGGCGGCGACCATCTTGTTGATGATGCGCAGCAGATGCGCCTCGTCCTTGAACCGGACCGGGCTCTGCTGAAGCTGGCCCGCGCGTTCCACGAAGACGGACATGTGCGCGTTGATGAGGATGTCGGTGATGCTCGCATCCTTCAGCAGGGGCTCGATCGGCCCGAGGCCGATCATCTCGTCGACGATCTCCAGGCTGAAGGCTTCGAGCTCCCGCTGGTTGAGCGCTAGGCGCTCCCGGGCCGCGTAGTCGGCGACGTAGCGGGCCACCTGCTTGCCGAGATCCTCCGGCGACAGCTTGTCGATCAGGGCGAGGTTGAACTCGTCGATGATCCGCCCGTGCAGGCGGACCTTGGCATCGACCAGGGCCGCGCCGGGGGGCGTGGGCGTGGGCGCCGCCGGACGCGGAGGGGACACGGGGACCTGAGCCCCCCGGTTGGCCAGGCCGGCCGGCCCAGCGGGTCGCTCGGGGGCAGGTATCGGGGCATGTATCGGGGCGGGCGTCGGGGCGGGCACCGGAGTCTCCCGCGCGCCGACGTCCCGGGGGGACGCCTCGGGCACCGGAGCCAGGCGGGTCGGGCTGCGCCATCGATCCGACAGGGTCCGGCTCACGCGGCGCTCTCCTTCGCGAGGCGGGCGGGGCGGGCGGCCACCGCCTCGATCCATTTGGCGACCCGCCGGATGTCGCGGCCGAGGCGACCGTCCGGGGCGGTCTCCATCAGGGGCTGCCCGGCATTGGCCGCCATCTCCATGCTGGCGCAATCCCGGCGGACGAGGATGTTGTCGCGCCCCCCGAGGAGGCGATCGACCTCCGCCCTCCGGACGAACCGGCCCATCAGGTCGGTCTCGGCTTGGTTGACCACGGCGAGGCAGCGGGCGGGCCCGGAAAGGCCGTCGAGCTGGGAAAGCCGGTCGCACAGGCGCCGCAGCCCGGGCACCGTGGCGATGCCCGTCACTACCACCGCGTCCGATCCGTCGATCAGGGTCTCCGTCCATCCCAGCGCCGGGGACGGCAGATCGACCAGCACGAGGTCATAGCGCGGGCCGATCGTGTCGAGGAAGGTGAAGATGAGATTGGGGGCGATGTCGTCCAGCATCACCGGCCGGGGCGGGGGCGCGAAGACGTCGAGCTTGTCTGCGTAGCGGCTCGAGAAGACCTCGGTCAGCTGCTCGTCGAGACGCTCCGGCCTGCCGGCGATCTCGGCGAGGTCGAAGCGCGGCTCGATCGCGAGGGTGTCGGCGAGGGTACCCCCCTGGAAGTTGAGGTCGAGGACGGCGATCCTCGCGGCCGCCAACCCCCCGGCCGCCTTCTGGCCGGACAGGAGCACGCCGACCTCGGCGACGAGGGACGTATTGCCCACCCCACCCTTGCTCGGGGCGAAGGTGACGATGCTGCCGCCTGTCCCGCCATGGATGGGGGTCGCGAACCGCCTGACGACCTCCGGGAGTTCGACGTCGCAGCTTCCCCACTGGACCCACTCGCCGGCGCCAGTGCGGACGAGGGCCTTGTAATCGTCCGGGTGGATCGTGTCGGCGAGGACGACGACGAAGGCCGCCTCTCCGTGCGCCGCCGCCAGCCGGCTCGCCTCCCGCGTCAGGCTCGGATCCGCCAGGAGCACGAGGGCGCGGCCCGCCCCCGGCCGGGTGAGTTCCGCGCCGAGGACCTCGAGGCTTGGGAGAACGCCGATGGGAAAGCCGATGGCCGACGACAGCCGCGCGAGGCGCGAGCCCTCGCCGGGATCGAGGCCGACGATGAAAGACCGCACGCTGGACTCACCCCGGTTTGCCGGCCCGAACGCCCGATCGCGTCAGCGTTCGGCTGCGACGTTGTACTGCTCGGTCTTCGAGCCGTTGCGGATCACGTTGACGATGGAACTGGGCGCGGCGGCCTTGGGCGGAGACGGAGGCGGGGCGAAGCTCGGCATCGGCTTGTCGAGGCTCTGACGCATGCGGGCCTCGACCTCGGCCAGCCGCTGGGCATCCCGGCGCTCGGCCTCGGCGGTCGCCTTCCTCATGCTTTCCAGTTGCTTCTCCAGTTCCGCGAGGCGGTCGCGCTCGGCGGTCGCGTCCGGCCCGAGGTCGCTCGCGGTGACGCGCAGCGGCATGTCGCCACCGACCTCCCCGGCCTGGCGCAGGATCAGGGACAGGCGGCCGATTCCCTGGGCGAGGACGACCTTCTGCGCCTCCATCTGGGTGAGTTCGAGGGTCACCGCCCGGGCCACCGTGGGCTTCTCCTGCCCCTCGGCCGCGACCTGGTCGATCGCCAGGACCTTGACGTTCTGGAGCAGCAGGTCGGCATAGGCCTTGGCATCCCCCCCGGCCCCGCCCTCCCCGCGGGTCAGGACGAGATCGACCCGGTCCCCCGGCAGGACGAAGCCCGCCACCCCCCGGATCTCATCGACCCGCACGGCGACCGCCCGCATCCCGTCGTCGAGCTGCGTCGACAGGGTGGCGCGCTGGTTGGGGGCGGTGACGCGGCCGGTGAGGATCGGCTCGTCCCGTTGCAGGCTCGCCAGGGCGAGGCGCCGCCCGTCCCGGGTGAGGTCGTCCACGTGCGCGAAGGAGCCGGGCAGCGCCTCGGTGCCGTGCCAGCGGATCTCCTGCAGGTTCTCACGGGTGAGCGGCATCCCGGGCGGGATCGGCGCCTTGGCGACGACGATGGTCCGGGACGGCGCGAGAGACGAGGCCCCCGTCGTCAGGCCACGCGCCAGGAGCACCGCGCACAGCCCGCACAGCAGTGCGACCAGCAGCGAGACCCTGGGCGCGAACCTCATGGCTGGTCGCAGGGTGCGGTCGGTGTGCTGATCTTGCAGCTGATCTTGGCGAACTGCGCGTTGATGCTCGTTCCGGTCGCCGACACGCCCACGATGGCCACGAGGGCGATCAGGGCGACGAGCAGCGCGTATTCGACCATGGCGGCGCCATCCTCGTCCCGCCGGAAGCGCGCAAGCAGGAGACGCATGACCGATCCTTTTTTACTAAACGCAAGGAGAAATGAACGAGGTGTTCTGCGAAACTAATCCAGTAAGGATCCCTTAACAATTCCATTCCGTCAATCGCCCGAAAGCCGCATCGGCGGCCATTCCGGTGGAGGAACGAGGGGAGGCTCCGCCCCTCAACCCGTGAGATGCGGAAGGCCGATCACCCCGATCCAGGCGGCGGCGATGCAGGGGCCGAGCGGAATGCGCATGCCCCGGCCCTCGCCCCGGGCGGGCAGCAGGCGGAGCCTGGCTCCCCCGGCATAGGCGGCCACGGCCGGGAGGAGCAGGGCGGCGAAGACGAAGGTGCCCTCGGGGCCGATCCAGAGCAGCGCCGCCGCGAGGAGCTTGGCGTCCCCGCCGCCGCAGATCCCGGCCGCGAAACCCAGGAGCAGCACGCACAGCGCCCCCAGGGCGAAGATCCCATGCGGGACGAGGAGGCCGGCCTGGCCCTGGACGAGGCACGCCACCGGGAAGGAGAGCGCGAGGGCGACGACGAGCCGGTTCGCGATACGGAACCGGCGGATGTCCTCCCAGGCGATCCAGACCAGGAGACCCGCGACCGCGGCATCGCACGCGGCGCCCGCGTCCATGCTACCGAAGGATGGGGGCGGCGCCGGCCGGCACGCCGGAGGCGCCGAGGGGCACGGGGGGAAGCGCCCCCGCCCCCGGGCCGGCGCCGGGGTTGCGGTAGCGCTCCATGGCGTGCTGCGCCCGCTCGCCGTTCATGGTCGGCTCGATCCGCTGCGCATGGGCGGGCCAGGGGTCGATGACCTGCTTGGCGATGTTCGCGTGGACCGCGTCGCCGCTCCCGATCGTGAGGGTGTCGCGACGAGCGAGGTAGGGATCCTGGCACGCGGCGAGGGCGAGGCCCGTCAGGAACAGGCCGGCGGCGGTCCGCACACGATTCCGGTGGCTCATGGGGACCGCCTCAGCGCACGACGATGGCGGCCTCGCCCGGCGGGGGCGGGACGATGTGGCCATGGGGACCGATGGCGCCCCCCGTCGAGGTCACGAAGGTCCGGGTGTCCCGGGCGATCTCGGTCTTGCCGTTGACGAAGAGATCCACGTCGTTGGCCGGAAGCGTCGTGTCGAGGGGCGAGGCCAGGACCTGACCGGGCTTGGTCGGATTGACCAGCGACGGGGTGACGATGACCACGAGCTCGGTCTCGTTGTCCTGGAAGGCCGGGCTCCGGAACAGGGCGCCGAGCACCGGGAGGGAGCCGAGCCAGGGGAGCTGATCGACGGTCCGGCTGGACTGGGTCTGGAGCAGCCCGGCGATGGCGAAGCTCTGGCCGTCCCGCAACTCGACGTTGGTCCGCGCCCGGCGCTTGCTCAGGCCGGGGACGGAAACCCCGCCGCCCACCGCCACCGAGAGCGTCGGGTCGATCTGGCTGACCTCCGGCTCCAGTTGCAGATTGATGGTGCCGTTGCGCAGGACCGTGGGGGTGAAGGCCAGCTTCACCCCGAACTCCTTGTAGGAGACCGTGACCTGCGGCGAGCCGTTGTAGGTCTGGTTGGCCACCGGGATCGGGTACTCGCCGCCGGCGAGGAACTCGGCGCGCTCGCCGGAGATGGCGATCAGGTTCGGCTCGGCGAGGCGCCGGAGGACGCCACGGGTCTCCAGGGCGCTGATGATCACGTCGAGCTGGCTGGTGGTGCCGCCGAAGCGCTGGATGATGTTGGCGAAGGGCAACCCGTTGGTGCCGATCGTCGCCCCGCTGACGGCGGTGCCGAGGGCACCCGCCAGCACGCCCGTCCCCGGGCTCTGGATGCTCGTGGCGGGGCCCGCGCCCCCGTAGGATCCGACCGTGGTCAGGGTCCTGGGGCCGCCGAACTCGAACCGCGTCCCGAGTTCGCGGCCCGCCGTCCGGCTCACCTCGACGAAGCGGACCTTGAGCATGACCTGCTGCGGCGACTTCACCCGGGTGAGGTTCACGGTTCCGGGTGGGGCGGCCTGCATCGCCCGGTCCACGGTCGGCGCGTCGTTGGCCACGCCGCTGAGGACGAGGCGGTCGCCCTGGCTGCGCATCGTCAGGCCGGTCTCCCCGGTGCTCTGCCGGACCTGCGACTCGAAGGCCTCCACATCCGGCCGCACCTCGACGTCGATCAATCCGACGAGGCGCTTGTCCGCGTCGATCAGCGAGACGTTGGTGGTCCCGACCCGCTTACCGAGCAGGTAGATGGTCCTGTCGCTGATGGGCACGACATCGGCGATCTCGGACGAGCCGACGAGCACGTCCGCGAAGGCACTCGAGAGTTTGAGGGTTTTGGATTTATTGACGGTGAGCTTGAGGTAGCTGACCGACGCTTCCCTGGACCCGCTGACGACCCGGGTGGCGGCGAAGGCCCCCACCGGTGACAGGATCGCGACGAGGATCAACAGTCGACACAGGCCGTTGATGGCAACAAAGCTGAAAGCGGCGTTCGCGGTACGCAAATCAATCACGCCACGTGTCACAAAGTTAACCGTTCATTAACCTCTGTCGACCCGCCCGAGAAGGGCTGGACGCGATCCGCGAACACACAACTGTGGGTTTGGTACTTAAACGCAACAGGGCCGCGGGGTAACGCGATATTTCTGGCCGACCCATCGGGCGGGCGAGGCCGCGCGGGGCCTCGCCATCGACCGCCGAACGCAGGCGTAGCCTCAGGGACATCAGACGCTTCCGCTGCCCCGGATGGCCGCCTCCTCTGCGCGGAGGTTGCCCGTACTGCAACTAGACGTCGGCCCATGCCGCATATAGTGATGCCCGCCAACCATGATGGTTGATGTGCCCGCGACGGAAGAGGCAACGCTCGGCTGATGACTGCGGATCATTGAGCAACCGAAAATCAATACTGGTATAATCTCAGCATTGATACCAGAATCGTTCGATTGACGGTGATATCGCGCCGGTAAGGGGTGCGACGGCTGCGCGATCAGAGGGTGAAAGGCTCCACGTATGCGGCGGTTTCTCGGGCGTCTTCGGAAGGGGGGGGCTTCCGCTCACGAGATGCGCGATGCGTGGCGGAAACGGCGGGCCCTCTTCGCTGAAAGCGGCCTCTTCGATCCGGATTGGTACCTGGCCCGCAGCCCCGACCTCGAGCGGGCCGGCCGCGATCCCCTCGACCATTTCGCCGAGCACGGCGCGCGGGAAGGCCGCGATCCGGGACCGGGGTTCGAGGCGGCCTACTATGCCGAGCAGAACCCGTCCTTCGCCGAGACGGGGTTGTCCGCCTTCGAGCATTACCTGCGCCACGGGCGCGATGCCGGTCTCGAGCCCACGCGGCCGGCCCCGAGGAAAGACACCGAACTCCGCGACCTCGTGGAGCAGAGCGGCTTCTTCGACGGCGAGTGGTACCTCACGCGCTATCCGGACGTCAGGCGGTTCGGACAGGCCCCCCTGGAGCACTTCATCGCCGCCGGATTGCAGGAAGGGCGCGACCCCGGACCGGATTTCGATACGGGTTTCTACGTCGAGGAGAACCCGTCCGTTCGGGAGACGGAACTGTCTCCGTTCGAGCATTACCTGCGGCACGGTCAGGAACTGAAGCTGCCGACGACGCGCGACCGGATGCACCAGGTCGGGCTCTTCGCCTCGCTTCTGCAAGAGAGCGGGCTCTTCGATGCGGAATGGTATCTCAAGCGCAATCCCGACGTCCGCAAATTCGGCGCGGATCCCTTCGACCACCTCGTCAAGGCCGGCGCCAGGGAGGGGCGCGATCCGGGCCCGAACTTCGACAGCGCGTTCTATGTGGAGCAAAACCCCGCCTTCCCGAACGATGGCTCGATCTCGCCGCTGGAACACTACCTCCGCTTCGGCCGCGCCGCCGGGATCGTGCCCGTGGGAGCCCCTCCCTATGTGCGGTGGATCGACCGCTTCGCCGCCCTGACCGAACTGGACATCGCGCGGATCGAGGCCGATGCCGAGGCCCACCCGATGCCGGCGACCCATTGGGTTCACATCGTTCGGCGGGAGACGGATGCGGACCGGATCCGCGCGGCCGTGGCCGGCCAGATCGGGGCCCGACCGGCCCTCGGCGTCGTCCGCGACGGGGGGGATCTCGCGGGCGCCGCGCGCGCCCTCGCGGCTTTACCGGATGGGGCGGTGGTCATCCTGTCGGCCGGGGACGTGCGGGTGAGCGGCCATGCCGCCTATTGCTTCGCGGCCGCCCTGTCCCGGGGGCCGGCCGACGCGGCCTATTGCGACCACGATCACGAGACCGCCGATGGCGAGCGATGCCGACCGGTCTTCAAGCCGGAGATGTCCCCGACATTCATGGCGCAGATGCCCTATGCGGGGCCGGTGGTGGCCGTGCGTCTTTCCGCCGAGACCCGAGGATGGGTCCAATCGGCGGTGGCGCAGGCCATCGACGCCGATCCCGAATTCGCCTTCGCGGCGCTGCTGCTGAGGCACGACCGCCGGAGCGTGAAGCGTCTTCCCCTCCTGCTCTATACCCTGCCGGACGACATGCCGCCGGACGCGGGCGATCTGAGACGGATCCTCGAGGTCATCCCGGCGAGCGTGAAGCCTCTCCCGGCGCCGCGGCTGGCGGATCCCCCGCGCGTGTCGATCCTCATTCCCACACGGGACCGGAGGGAGCTGTTGGAGGATTGCGTCTCCAGCATCCTTGCGAAGACACGGTATCCCCACGACCGCTTCCGCATCGTCGTGATCGACAACGACTCCCGGGAAGACGACGCCGTCAGCTATCTCGCCACCCTCGCCGACCATCCGTCCTGCCAGGTGGTCCCCTCGCCGGGGCCGTTCAATTTCTCGAAGATCTGCAACGATGGGGCGGCCGCATCCGACGGTGACATCCTCCTCTTCCTCAACAACGACATCACGGTCATCGAGCCCGATTGGCTGACCATGCTGGCGGCGTATGCCGTCGCGCCCGATGCCGGGGCGATCGGCGCGAAGCTCCTCTATCCCGACGACACGGTTCAGCATGCCGGTGTCGTGCTGGGCTTGCTCGGCGTGGGCGCCCACCGCTTCGTCGGGGTCGAACGCGACGAGTGCGAGCCCCTCGACGCCACCCGCGAGATGACCGCCGTCACCGGCGCCTGCCTCGCGGTCAGCCGAAGGGCATTCGAGGCCGTCGGGGGGTTCGATCCGATCCTCGCCGTGGCCTTCAACGACGCGGCCCTGTGCATGCGGCTGTACGAGGCGGGCTATCGCAACGTCTACATCGCCCAGCCGCTGCTCTACCATCACGAGTCGAAGTCACGCGGCTACGATGATTCCCGGCAGAAGCAGGCCCTGAATCGGCGGGAAGCCATCTACGTGCGCATGCGGCACGCGCCGATCTTTCGTGACGATCCGTCCTATAGTCCCAACCTGTCCCTGCAACGGATCGGCGATCTCGGGGTGCCGCCCCGGTACATGTTGCCGTGGCGCCGCTCGCCCCAGAGGCGGGTCCTGCTCCTGTCCTCGGTTCACGGCCTCGGCCACGGCGTCGCCAGCGTCATCGGCCTGCAGGCGGAGTACTTCCTGAAGCGCGGCTGGGACGTGGCCGTCGGGGGCATGGTGGGCGATCGGGACCGGGACTATCCCGGTTGCCGCCGCGTCAGGCTCGTCACCGAGGTGCAGGCGGCGGCTTTCGCGGTCGCCGAGGGCTACGATTTCGTCATCGCGCACACGCCGCCGTTCTTCTCCCTCGCCCGGTATCTCGGGAGCCGTCCCCTCTTCTACATCTACGATCACGGCGAGCCGCCCCCCGGCCTGTTCGAGAATTGCGAGGCTCGCGAGTTGCTCGACTGGGAGAAGCGGTTCTGCGCGCCCCTGGCGCAACGGGTCTTCACCATCTCCGAGACGATCAACCAGGACCAGTACCGGACCGACGCCCAGGTCCTGCGCAACGGCAACACCCACCTGTCCACCTGGACGCCGGACTGGGCCGCGAGGCGACAAGCCCTGCGCCGGAAGTTCGGCTTCGAGGGACGTTCCGTCATCCTCAACGTCTGCCGCTTCCACGAGAGCGAGAGGCGCTACAAGGGTGTCGACCTTTTCGCAGATCTGGCGGCGGAGTCCCGCTACCTCGTCCCCGATCTCGCGGAGCGGGGAGCCTTCGTCCTCGTGGGCCGGGGCGACGAGGAGGATGTCGAGTACCTGCGCAAGGCCGGGCTGACGGTCTTCCCGAACGTCACGGACGAGGAGATGGCGGAACTCTATGCCGCCAGCGATCTCTATATGAGCCTGTCCCAATGGGAGGGGTACAACCTCGGCATCGGTCAGGCCCTCGCCATGGGGCTGCCCGTCGTCGCCTCGGATATTCCCGCCCACCGGGAATTCGGCATTCCCACCTCGAATGCCGTGCCGAGGCTCTGCGCCCTGGTGGGGGAGGCCCTCTCGCGGTGTGACGAGGCGGCCGAGAACCGGATCGCCCGCCTCGAACCGTGGGACGTCCCGCTCTCGAAGCTCGTCGATGCCCTGGAGGAGGATGTGGCCGCCGACCGCCTCGGGCGCTGGCTGTGACCGGGCGCGATCCGTCGCCCTTCAGCCTCCTGTGGCGCCTCGGCCGGAGGCGACGCCCCCCCCGCGCCGAGCCCGTTCCGGTAGAGGTCCCCCCTGACGACCGGCCCTTCCCCATCGCGCGGTACGACACCTGCCTCGGCGACCTGTCGCCCGAGGAACTCCGAACACTGATCGCGGACCTCAACGCCCGGTCGGACACGGTCGGCTGCGCCATCTTCCGGCCCCCCGGCGAGCACGATTGCGTCGCCACGATCTTCGCCGGCAACCTGGAGCGCTACTTCATGGTGGCCGCCGCCCGGAACCTGCGCTGCCCGGTGGTCTATATCCAGGATCCGATCAGCTACTGGTACCAGGGCTCCCCCCTCCTCCCGGATCTCGACGCCTTGTGCCGACGGGTCGTGATCCCGGAGACGGGCGGTGCGCGGGCGCTTCTCTTCGGCCAGTCGTCGGGGGCTTACGCCGCGCTGGCGGCCGCCGCGCGGATGCCCGGCGCCACCGTGGTGGCCTGCGCGCCGCAGACCTTCTCCGACGCGGACGCCAAGGGCCGGATCTCCTTCGTGGGTATTCGCGCCCTGTCGGCACCGGAGGGATTGATCGACCTGCGGGCCCACCTCCTGGGCCATCCCGACCCCAACGCCTCACGCGCGGTGGTGATCGCCGCCGGAGAACTCGACAATCCGGCGCACATGCACTGGTGGGGGGACTACCTCCACATGCTGCGCCTGCTCGATGTGCCGGGCACGGATCTCTACGTGGTCAACGCCAACACCCATGTCCTCGCGCACGGGCGCGTGAACGATTACGCGCGGCTGCTGGCCGACCTCGCCGCCGAGGCGGGCGCCCCGCCGGCCCGCCGGACCGGGATGGTCCGCTCCTTCCTCACCGAGCTATACGGGCGAACCTGAGACACCCCCGGCCGGTCAGCGGCAGGCGTACTTTTCCCGCAGCGCCTGGAGGAGCACGATCACGATGCCGCTGCGGGCCTTGATGGCCTCCGTGTCCTGTCCGAGCTTCGCGAGGAAGGCGATCCGCTCCCGCAGCAGACCCCGCATCAGCGGGACGTCGAGGGGGGGATTGCCGCAGAACAGTTTCGGCTTCCCGGCGCTGGCCAGGACCGTGTTGGTGACATCGAGCGTATCGGCGACCGCAGCGAGGTAGGCGTTGATCTCGCTCGACTCCGAGGTGCCCGACAACTGGTCGAGCAACTCGAACCGCCGCAGGGACAGCATCCCCGACGACGGGGCGGCGGCCCCTGCCCCGGCGATGCCCATCTCGAGCATGACGAGGGCCGGAAGCAGGGTCGCCCGGGGTGCCCGCCCGGTCAGATCGGCACGTCGCGGTTCGGCCGCTCGCCCGATTGCAGCAGTCGCAGGTTGTTGCGGGCCACCTCGTTGGCCGGGTCGAGACCCAGCGCCCGCTTGAACTCGATCAGCGCGCGCTTCCTGTCCCCGCGCAAAAGATACGAATAGCCGCGGTTGTTGATGATCTCGAAGGTCTCACCCTGGAGCGCCACGGCCTCGCGATAGGCCCGGTCGGCCAGGTCGAAGCGGCCGAGGTTGTCGTAGGCGGCGGCGAGGCCGATCCAGGACGGGACGTCGTTGCGGTCCTTCTCGACGGCGGCGCGGAAATGCCGCTCGGCATTCCCGTAATTCCCGGCCGCGAGGTCCGCCCGCCCGAGACGGTTGGCCTCGTTCGAACTCAGGATGCCCGTCTCGAAGGCCGGGGGATCCGCCGAGGGGACGGGATCACCGGACAGGCTCTGGCATCCCGCGCCCGCGAACGTCAGGCAGCCCGCAGCCACGAACGCGATACGCCTCAACGCCCAACCCTCTCCTTCGGTGGCGGCCCCGCTCCGCCGCAGCCTTCGACATCGGAGGTATCCGGGACAAGCGGCGTGAAGAGGGCACGAAACCCGTATGTCGGAATGGGCTTCTTCGCTTGGCCCCGTCGCACCGCCGCGGCGCCGCCCGAACCCAAGCCTTCGGAGGCCGGACGACC
>JAKONI010000185.1 GCA_022702015.1 Beijerinckiaceae bacterium
CGTCGTCCGCGCCGGCGTGAACTACAAGTTCGGCACCTACTAGGACCGACAGTCGGACGCCGGACCCGGAGAGTTCCGGGGCCGGCCCGCAGGGTGCTATCTCAATCGTGGATTTTGGCGATTGGCCCCGGAGTCGGCCCGATCAGACTGACGATGTCGGCCAACCGACGCCCCGGGAGCATCACGGCTCCCGGGGCGTTTTCGTCTGGGCGCACCGGCCCGGCCCTCAGGAGAGGTAGGAAATCAGCGTCGCGACGTGCGTTCCGTGACGCCGGGCATGGGCGAGACATTCGTCATCCGAGGCACCCACCCTGAGCCTGGGAGATGCGCTGAGTTGGTAGACGTCGAGGGTCGCGTCGCCGGACTCCCGCCTCGCCCGTCCATAGCCCCGTGGCGCCCTGCCCATGGCCCGGTCCAAGGCGAGCGCGGCGTCAACGGGCGAACCGGGGTCGGCCCCGGAGATGCGGCCGGTATCGCCGTGAAAGCGGCCGTTCTGACTGTTGGCAAGGACGTAGCGTGGCATGGTTCCTCCATCACAGCGGCGCTGCCGGGTCAGGAGCAAATGGTGAGCCGCAGGGAAAACCGCCAACACGGATCGGTGCGCCGGGGGCGCGCTCCACGGTGAGGAAGGGCCGCCGGGGGGCGGCTCGACGATTCGCCATCGGGCTTTCCCACCATTCGGACAGGGCCCCGACAGGTCGAGCCCGTGCCGGAGGCCCAAACCTCCGGTGAAGCGCTGGGCGCTTCCGTCATGCGATTGGGTCGTGTGCCGGTCCTCGCCGGGAGCGACGCACTTTTCGCCCCATGACGCGAGCCGGCGAACTCCCCCCGGCGCCCCCGGCCCCTACCTTGGTGGAGTGCCGATCCCGGTCGTGACCCTGCCGTGGTTCGTCACCCCCAAAGCCGCGTTGAGGTGATATGAGCCTTGTCGATCATTTCCTTGCCCAGGCCGCCCGCGCCTTGGGCATCTACGAAGGCGACGAGATCCTGATCCAGGCGGCCGTTTCGGCGGCGGCCAACGTGATCGTTGCCGATGGCGAGGTGGCGGGCGAGGAGCTTCAAACCGCGCTGACCGACGTGTTGGCGAGCCAGGTCATCGAGAAGGGCTACGACCTCCAGAGCCTGGACGCGGCCTTGCAGGATGCGATCATCCGGGCCCGGACGCGGTTCGGACGTGACGACAACCTCAGCCGCGTGGAGGCCATCGCCGACCGGCCTGCGGAACAGCGTGAACGCATCTTCCTGATCGCGGCGGATGTCGCGGATCATGAGGGCATCGCCGAGGTCGAGCATACGGCTCTGGCCCAGATCGCTTCGGCGTTGAGCGTCGATGGGGTTCGGCTGTTGCGGCAAGTCGTGGGGAGACCGGGCGTCGATCCGGCCCCGTGACGAACGCCAGGGCGTGGGCCGGACGGGCCGACACCCTATACGCGGAACACCGTGAGCCGCTACGGTGTGCCGATGACCCTGCCGCTCCTCTCCGCCCCCGCCTTCAAGGCACCGACTGTCCTGCTCTCGGGATCGGTCGATTACGCGATGTACAAGGACTTCCGCGAGCAATTCGAGCCGGCGCACGAGCAGGACCTCGTCGTGATCGAGCTATCGACGCTTGGGGGCGATCCCGAGGTGGCGCGGATGATGGGCGAGGACGTGCGCTACCATAGCGAGATGAACCCGGAAAAGCGGTACGTCTTCCTCGGCAAGGCGGCCATCTACTCGGCCGGCACGACCTTCATGAGCTTTTTCGCCAAGTCCAATCGCTACCTGACCCGGGGAACGCGATTGATGATTCACGAGCGCAAGATGGACAAGCATCTGCACGTCCAGGGCCCCCTGACCACCTGCGTGGCGGCGGTGAAGGCGACGCTGCACGAGATCGAGACGTCGATCGCCATCCAGAACGAGGGCTTCGCGAACCTGATCCTCGGCTCCTCCGTGACGATGGAGGAAGTCCTGCAGCGGGCGCCGACCAACTGGTACCTCGAGGCCGAGGAAGCCAGGAAGCTCGGATTGATCGAGGCCGTCCTGTGACGAGCGGTTGGCCGGAGGCGACCGGGCCGCGCGTGAAGCGACTCAGGTAGCCGTGATCGTCGGTGCGGCCCCGTCGCCGACGAGGGATGCGATCATCCGCCAGAGGGCCTGATGCTCTGGGCCGCCGCGCCCGTCGGCGAGGAAGGCGGAAAGGCCGATGTCGCTCACATACCCACCCGACGCAGGGTTGGCGCTGTGCCGGACGAAGCTGTGGCCGGTTCCCGGATCGACGAGGAGATCCCAACGGTCGCCGTTGGAACTCGTGTGGATCTCTCGTCCGAGTTCAGCCGCCATCACGGTTCCTCCTTCTCGTGCCAGGGCAAGATAGCGTCCCCTCGGGCATTGTCCGCCGGAGGGGATGCCGGTTCGGCGCAAGGCAATGCGGCCGGAGCAATGGATCAGGGCATTCCCCGTGATCCGGGGATTACACGGAACGCCCTAGCGGGAAGGCGGGCTACCGCATCTCTGACGACCGGCCAGGGTCCCCGTCGCCATCCCCCCGATGCCGCCCCACCCCTGACTCAACTGATCAGCCCGATGAGCATGAAGGCCCCCATGAGGAACAAAGCCGATGAGGCCAGCACCGCGGTGCTCTCGCGGTGATCGAGGATGACGGTGCGGGACATTGCGAACATGACCGGTGCCGGATCGCGTGGGACCTGATCACCCTCCAACTCAAAGCTTGATCATCTGAAGGCGGCGGCGGTTCTCCACAGCGCAAACATGGCCAGCGTCGCGGTCCTGCAACAGCGATAGGGCGGCGCCTGGGATGACGGTCTCCCGGCGGGCCGCCGTCATATGACCTTTCGGGCGCCGAGGATTTCCACGGCAACCGATCCGTTCACGGCCGCGTTACCGCGTCGGTCAACGCAGAGGTTTCCATGCGCCACGGCTTACTTTTCGCGGCTATTCCCGCAGCGGTGATCCTGTCGGGGGCCGCGTTCGCGCAGGCGCCTGCGGGATCCCCTCCGGGGACCGCTCCGGGTTCGGCAGGTGTGGTGGCACCGCAGCCGGGATCGACGGGTGCGCCCGGCACCGTGAACGCGAACCCCACGGGCCAACCCGCCGACACGATCACCAACAACTCCTCCGCCGGCGGCAATGCCAACCAGCCGGAGCGCGCCGTGCCGCAGGGTGGCGGCGGTGGCGGTTCGAAGTAGTTTCACGACGGGCTGGGCGGGACTTCATCGGACGAAGAACCGCCCTCGCTTGGCGACGGATGTCGGCTGTTCACGCGGCGGCCGATGGACGGCGGCGGCAGCGACCGCCTCACCCCGGATCACGCTCGCGTAGAAGTCGTAGAGCGTCTCCGATCCCGTCGATGGGGTGGCTTGCGCATCGTATCGTCCGGTCGCCGGATCCAGCACCAGCATGGACTCGGTCGCGTAATAGCGACCGATCCGCGCCAGTTCGGCCTTGGCGGCCAGGGCGGGCACCCATCGACCGAGCATCCCCAGGACGGCGACGATCCCGTCCAGCAGCCGCACCGGAACGTGCCTGAAGCGCGGCTCGCGTCCAAGCAGCGCGAAGAGCCGCTCGCCCTGCGCCTTCGGCGTGATCGCTTCGCCCGGTCCACCGATCGGCAGCACGCGATTGCGCCGCGCGTCGTCATCGAGGCAGTCCACGAGATAGCGGCCCAGGTCGTCGTCGCTGATCGGCTTGCAGGCCGTCAGCGTCCCGTCGCCGAAGACCAGGAACGGCTTGCCGCGTCTCACACGTTCGATCTGCCCCGAGAGCGACTTGAAGAAGGCCGTCGGCCGAACGATCGTGTAGGCGAGCCCCGACGCGATCAGCTCCGCCTCGAAGGCGAGCTTGGCGTGCTGGAAGGCGAGAACGGGCTTCTGGACGCAAATCGCCGAGAGCAGCACCACATGCCCGACGCCGGCCGCCCGGCTCGCGTGCAGGGCGCTCGACTGCGCGCTGTAATCGATCGCCCAGGCGTCATCGGGCAATCCGGTGCGGGAGGCGAGGCATGACACCAGAACGTCGAACGCTTCGCCGCGCACGCCGTCGCGCGCCAGGGACGACGGATCGGCCAGATCCACGATCCGCTGACCGACGCTTGGCGGCAACGCGGCGTCGGCACGGCGCCGGACGAGGCAGACGACCTCGTGACCGCGTGACACCAGCGCCCGCACGGTCGCACGGCCGATCGTGCCGGTCGCCCCCAGGACGAGGACACGGCGCGGCTTCCCGCCTTCCGATCGAACCGTGGTCATGACCGCTTCATTCCGACGCTCGACCATCCTATCGCGGCGGTGCCGCCCGCGCTGCCCCCGAACGGGCCGATCGGCGCGATAATGGGGTCCGCGAGGTGATCCGCGTCAACGTGGAGGGTCCCCCGGCGCGTCGCGTCGCGTCCGTGTCGTTGCCTCCGGGCGAGTGTGCCGCCACACAAGGGCATGGGGCCGGCATCGGCTTCCCTGAGGAGAGCCCCATGTCCGATGCCTTGTTCTCGCCGGCGGCGGCCCGCAACGCCCCTCCGATCGCCGAACTCCTCAAGCGCGTCCTCCCGTCCAGCGGCCTCGTCCTGGAGATTGCGAGCGGGTCGGGCGAGCACGCCGCCTACTTCGCCCGCGCGCTACCCGCACTGCTGTGGCAGCCCAGCGATCCTGATGAGGCGGCCCGTCGCAGTATCGTGGCCCATGCGCGCACCGCCGGATTGGCGAACCTCCGGTCGCCCCTGGCGATCGACGCGACACGTGCGCCGTGGCCGGCGGCGCGGGCGGACGCGGTGATCGCGATCAACATGATCCATATCGCCCCCTGGGACGCGACCATCGGGCTGATGGCTGGCGCGGACGCGACCCTCCCGGACGGGGGCGTGCTCTACCTCTACGGTCCGTTTCGGGAGAACGGGGCGCACACCGCGCCGAGCAATGCCGCGTTCGACGACAGCCTGCGCGCGAGGAATGCGTCCTGGGGGGTCCGCGATATCGAGGCGGTCGCGGCGGCGGGCCGGGCGCACGGTCTCCATCTTGTCGAGCGCGTCGCGATGCCAGCCAACAACCTCAGTCTGATCTTTCACCGGGGGCGCCGAGACCCCGGGGCCCAGATCGGGACGCGATCGGGCGGTTGAACATCGGAGGTGGACGGGCGGTCGATGGAGGCGGGCCGCCCGGCGACGCCGGGGAGTGGCTCGGCCGGCAACGGTGCGACGGGGTCGGTCGCGGTGATGCGCCTCAGGGGCTCGTTCGGATCATCCGGGGTCAGGCGCTGTTGTTGGCCGTGGACGGGCAACGGAGCATGGTCGTGACCCTGAGAGCGCGTGTGGCGGCTGCCGCTTTTCTCGCCGGGGCGCTGTCACCCGCATCGGTTTTGGGGTGGGGCGCGCCAGGCTGTACGAACCTCCCCGAGTACGAGAGGGCCCTCGGCGCCCTTCAGGGCATGACGAGCGCGTGCGACATGAGCGTCGATCGGGCGAGGCGGATCGTGGCGGCTCATGGCAATACGCCGGGGGGGCTGTTCGGGAGGCTGATGGGCGATCCGCGCCATTCGGCATCGCAGGCGCCCCCTGCTTCACGTTGACCCTCCTGGCCGGGGCAACGGCCTAGCGGCGTGAGAACGGGGGAGGCTCGATCCCGGATGCACCGGGGCGGCCCCTATGCGGGACCGGCGAGGACCTCGCGCCGGCCGACATCGATGGTCCAGGCCCAGAGCAGATGCCCGAACATCTCGGATGAAAGCTCATCGGCGGGCAATTTCCAGATCGGCGGCGCCCACCCTCCAAGGGGTAAGACCACGCCGTGGAACGCGCCGGTCACGACGAGCCCGAAGCCCGTCCCCCGCCCCCACGTGACGGCAGGGTAGCGCTCGGCCAGCACGGCGTAGAGAACACCGAAGGTCATCGAGAACACTTGGTGGGTGGCGACCGCGCCGTAGTTCATGGTCTGACCGGAGTAGCGATAGGTCATCGCGTCGGCGTGCAGGCCCAGGCTCTTGAGCATCTCGACGGGCGGGGATGGGCGGTCCGGCCTGCGGGCGGGCAGGATCGTCTCCACGCCCCATTTGGTGAAGCTGGCGAGGCAGCCGCCCACGAGCCCGGCCCAGATCGCGGTCCGAAGGTCGATCCTCGGCGCGTATCGGGCGCGGTGGGGGCGCCCTCGCTGGAACGGCGGATCGTGGGGGCGCATCAGGGTCGATCTCCGGCTGGCGGACCGAATATGGAAGGATGCCGTCCCCCGTCGAGATGCGGCATCCTCGTCATGCCGGGACCGCGACGGCCATCCGTCAGCGGGCGGCGGCCTTCACGGCGGCGGGCAGCACGACCTGGCCCGTGGCGATCCGCGCCGGCCAGACCGCCACCTGCTTGCCGGCCTGCCACTGCGCCAGCAGGCCGGTGATGAAGCCGGGCCCATACTTGATGGAGTGGGTGAAGGGCTCGTCCTTGCCGTAGAACTGGGTGCGGCCGGCCACACCCGTCCAATCGGTCGTCTCCAGGGCCTCGACGAGCTTGTCGGCCTCCGTCGAGCCCGCCCGCTTGATCGCGTCGGCGATGTAGTAGACCTGATCGTAGGCCATGTATCCGGCATAGGATGGCGCGCCGTTGAAGCGCGCCTTGAACGCTTCGCCGAATGGCACGGTCTTGTCCGTCATGGCCGCGCCCGGCACGGCGAGGCTCTGGAAGATCACGCCCTCCGTCGCGCCGTTGGTATCGTTCCAGAAGGTCGAGGCCGTGGCCTGCGAGTTCATGCCGGTCATGGCCAGCGGGACCTGCTTGTTGGTCCACTGCACCGTCGGTTGCACCCCGACATGCGAGATCCCCGTCACGATGAGATCGGGCTTGGCCGCCTCGATCTTGTTGTAGATCGGCGTGAAATCCCCCGTATCCGGCGAGAAGCGGATATGCTCGACCACCTTGAGGCCGATCTTCGGCAGGCATTCCTCGTAACCGGCGTCGAGGGGCCGGGTCCAGGCGGCGTCCTCGCTCATGATCGCGGCCGTCCTGGCCTTGAGCATGTCGGTGAGCACCGCCTTGCTTCCGTCGCACACGGACTGCGCCAGGGCCGCCGAGGTCAGGTAGCCGTGGAAGGTGTACTTGTTGCGCGCGTAGTCCTTGTGGACGTTGAGACTGATCTCGTTCGAGGCCGCGCCGGGGGTGATCATCGGCACCTTCAGCCGGGCCGCCCAGGGCATCAGGGCCAGCACCACCTCGGAGACGTAGCTGGCGATGACGACCTGAACCTTGTCCTCGCTCGCCGCCCGCTGGAAGGCGCGGACCGCATCGGCCGCCGAGCTCTTGTCGTCGTAGGCGACGATCTGGATCATCCGCCCGTCCACGCCGCCCTTGGCGTTGATCTCGTCGGCGGCGAGTTGCGCGGCGAGGGGAATGGAGGCGCCCACCACCGCCTGGGCTTCGGCGATCACGCCGATCTTGATCGGGTCCGCGGCCCGGGCCGGCATGGCCGGCACCAAGGCGGCGGCCGTAGCGAGGGCGACCGTCTTGGAGATCGACCTGGCGACCTTCCTGGCGATCGTCCGGTCGTTGGCTGAGCGTGACATGGCGTCTCCTCCAGACGTCGTGCCGTTTATTTTGTGATCGGCTCGATCGTCTTCATGAATTCTGTATTAGGCGCGGACACAAGGCAATGCGCCGAGGCCGAAGGAACGTCGTTTCGTCACCGCGCGGGCGCGCGTTCCCGGAATTGCCGTCACGGGTCGCGCGGTGTCGGGGCGAAGACCCGCCGCAGGTCCTGCCGGAGGATCTTTCCGGCGGCGTTGCGCGGCAGCATCCCGTCCCAGATCCGGATCTCGACGGGAACCTTGAACGCCGCGAGACGGCCCCCGGCGAAGGCGCGCAGCGTGTCGGCGGTGGCGGCCGACCCGGGGGCGAGGGTCACGACGGCGCCCGGCTCCTCGCCGAGCGTCGGATGCGGGATCGGCAGCACGACGGCATCGATCACGTCGGGGTGGGCGAACAAGGCGTTCTCCACCTCGATGCAGTGGATGTTCTCGCCGCCTCGGATGAGCATGTCCTTCATCCGGTCGACGATGGTGAGGAAGCCTTCCTCGTCCCTCCGGGCGAGGTCGCCGGTATGGAGCCAGCCGTCGCGGAACGTCTCCGCCGTCGCTTCGGGGTCGTCCCAGTATCCCCGCACGATGTTGGGCCCCCGCACGCAGAGTTCGCCGACCTCGCCGACGGGCAGATCGACGCCGAGCGGGTCCCGGATGCGGACCTCGCAGACCGGGAGCGGCGGCCCGCAGGATTCGGGGTGCGCGCGATAATCCTCGCCCTGGTGATGGGTGAAGGTGGCCGAGGTTTCGGTCATGCCCCAGCCCGTCGCCGGGACGACCTTCGGAAGGCTGGTCCCGAGGCTGCGCACGAGGTCGGCGGCGGCCGGGGCGCCGCCATAGGTCACGCTGTCGAGGCTCGGTGGCGCATGGCCCCGCTCGCGGACCGCCTCCGCGAGCTGCCATGCGATGGTGGGGACACCGCCCGCGCTGGTGCAGCCCTCGGTCTCGATGAGCGCCAGGGCTTCCTGCGGGTTCCAGCGGTGCATCATCACCAGGCGGTGCCCGCCCCAGAGGGCGCTGCCGAGGGAGGCATGGCAGCCGGTGACGTGGAACAGCGGGATCACGAGAAGCGCCACCCGCTGCGGCGCGGCGGGGTCGGGCCGGGCGGGGGCGAGGCCCTTCCGCAGGGCCGTCCGGGCGGCGGAATAGGGGTAGGCCATCACGGTCGAGGCCCCGGCCCGGTGCGTGCCGACGGCCCCCTTCGGCAGGCCGGTGGTGCCGGAGGTGTAGAACAGGGTGGCGTCGTCCTCCGGGTCGAGGGCGATGTCGGGGAGGGGCCGGTCGGGCAGGTCGGCCCAGGTGCCGGCCGTGCCGAGGATCTCCGTAAGGGCCGGGTGGGGGCCGGGCTCGGCCCGGGTGGCGATCACCGCCTCCAGGGCCGGGCATTCGCGCAGGTGCGGCGCCAGCCGGGCGAGGCGCTCGCCATCGCCGACGAGGATGCGGGCCCCGGAATGGACCAGGGCATAGGCGAGTTCCGGGCCGGTCCACCACGCATTCAGCGGCGTGGCGATGGCGCCCGCGAGCAGGGCTCCGTAGTAGCAGACCGGCCATTCCGGCAGGTTGCGCAGGGCGAGGGCGACCCGGTCGCCCTTCACGACGCCGCGCCCGATCAGGTGATGGGCGAAGGCGTTCGCCGCCCGGCCGAACCCCTCGAAGGTCGCCCGCTCGTCGCGATAGACGGCGAAGGTCCGCTCCCCGTATCCCCGGGCCCGGAGATACACGTCCCGCAGCGTCGGCGGGGCGTGGGACCAGACCCGGACCGGCATGCCCCGAATCGTCCGGGTCTCGATGGCGAAGGGCGAATCGGAGGCTGTGAGGCGCGCTTCCGCCTCGGCGAACGGCAGGGCGGGCCAGCCCTCGGGGAGACCGGGCGCGCTCATCGGGCGATCGTCAGGCCGCCGTCGGCCACCAGTGCCTGCCCGGTGACGAAGCGCCCCGCCGGGGAGGCGAGGAAGACCGCCGCCCCGGCGATGTCGTCCGGCTCGCCGATCCGCCGGAGCGGGGTTCCGGTCTCGGTCTCCGCCAGCATGTCGGGATCCTCCCAGAGGGCGCGGGCGAAATCGGTTCGCACGAGGCCGGGGCAGAGGCAGTTCACCCGCACATTGTGCGGGCCGTATTCCACCGCGTAGTTGCGGGCGAGTTGCAGGTCGGCGGCCTTGGAGACGTTGTAGGCCCCGATGACGGGGGAGCCCTTCAGGGCACCGATGGAGGAGACGATCACGATGGCCCCGTCCCGCCGCGCCACCATGCCCGGCGCGCAGAGCTGGATCAGCCAGTGGTTCGACAGCACGTTGTTGTCGAGGATCTTCCTGAACTGGGCATCGGTGATCGCCGCGAGCGGCCCGTAATAGGGGTTGCTCGCGGCGTTGCAGACCAGGATGTCCACCGGCCCGAGGCGACGCTCCGTCTCCGCGACGAGGGACTGCAACTCCTCCTTGGCGGAGATGCTCGCGGGAATCGCCACCGCCCGACCGGGGCCGTGCGCGGCCTCGATCTCCCGGACCACCGCGTCGCAGGCCTCGCGCTTGCGGGACGACACCACCACGCGGGCCCCGTGCTCGGCCATCCGCAGGGCGATGGCCCGGCCGATGCCGCGGGAGGAGCCGGTCACGAGGGCGACCTTGCCGGTCAGGTCGAACAACGACATCGCAACCTCCTCAGAGCAGGGAGCGCCGGAGCCGGGCCATGCCGGCGATCCACCGGTCGTGATCGACCGCCCGGCGGCGGGCATACTCGGCGACTTCGGGGTGGGGCAGGATCAGGAACCGTCCGGCCTCGAGCCCCGCGAAGGCCGCCTCGGCGACCGCTTCCGCCGAGAGGACCCCGTCGCGGGCGGCGGCTCCGGCGTCGCGGAGCATGGCGGTGTCGACGCCCTGCGGGCAGAGGGCGGCGACCCGGATCCCGTCCTCCGCGTGGGCGATGGCGAGGTGATCGAGGAAGGCGAGCGCCGCCTGTTTCGTCGCGCCGTAGGGGGCGCTGCCGATCTGCCCGAGCAGGCCCGCCGCCGAGACCGTGCCGAGGAACGCGCCCCCGCCCCGGGCGCGCCAGAGGGGCACGAGGGTCCGGGCGGCGTGGACATGACCCATGACGTTGACGGAAAACGAGCGCATCCAGCTTCCCGGGTCGGCGGACGCCGCGAGGGCGGGGTCCGGGTCGCGCTCCAGGATGCCGGCATTGGAGCAGTACAGGGCGATCGGCCCGACCTCGGCCTCGATCACGGCGATGGCGGCGGCCACGGCCTCGCCGTCGGCCACGTCGAGGGTCATCGCCGTTCCCCCCAGGGCTGCGGCGGCTTCGGCCGCCCCCCCGGCGTCGCGGTCGAGGACGACGACCCGCGCCCCCCGCGACGCGGCGGCGCCGGCCAGCGCCCGGCCGATGCCCCGCGCGGCTCCGGTGACGGCCACGACCCGGCCCTGCCATGCCATGCTCACGCTCCCGCGGCCTTGGCGAAGCGCCAGGCGGCGGCGGCGAGCCGCGGCACCCGCGCGGCCATGGCGGCCGCGTGTTCGCTCGCGGCGTTGCCGGCCTTCGCCCGCCCGGCCACCCCCTGGAGAATCCCGACGAGGCGGAAGAGGTTGTAGGCGAAGTACCAGTCGAGGTTCGGGATCCCGGGGCGACCGCTCGCCCGGCAGTAGATCGCCACCGCCTCGTCGCGGGTGGGGATGCCGAGCGCCGGCAGGTCGAGCCCGCCGAGCGGACTGCGCCCGTCGGCGGGCAATTCCCATTGCATCAGCAGGTAGCTGAAGTCGGCGAGCGGATCGCCCAGCGTGGAAAGCTCCCAGTCGAGGACGGCGGCGACCGTCCCGTCGGGGCGGTAGATCAGGTTGTCGAGGCGGTAGTCGCCGTGGACGATGGCCGTCCCCTCCTGCTCCGGCACGGTGCGGGGCAGCCAGTCGATCAGGTGCTCGACATCCTCGATCCGGCCGTCCTCGGCCGCCCGGTACTGCCGGGTCCAGCGGTCGATCTGCCGTGCGAAGTAGTTGCCGGCCTTGCCGAAATCCGACAGCCCGGCGGATTCAGGGTCGATGCCGTGGAGCCGCGCCAGCGTGCCGATCATCGCCGCGTAGTGCCGGTGGCGGCCGTGGGGATCGAGGCCGGGCAGGGACCCGTCCCAATGCACCGCGCCGTCCACCGTCTCCATCACGTAGAAGGCCGCGCCGATGACGTCCGGGTCCTCGCACAGGGCGAAGGGGCGGGGCACGGGGAAGTCCTCCGCATAGAGCGCGCCCGTCACCCGGAACTCCCGTTCCACCGCATGGGCCGAGGGCAGCAGCGTCCCGAACGGCTTGCGCCGCAGGACGTAGGCCTGGCCCGGCGTCTCCAGGCGGTAGGTCGGGTTCGATTGGCCGCCCTTGAACCGCATCACCGTGAGCGGGCCGGAAAAGCCCTTCACCTGGGACGCCATCCACTCCGCGAGCCGGGCCTCATCGATCCGGTGGCGGGCCTCGACGGGCTTGACGCCGGTGAACGCCTCCGCCCCGCTCATGACCCGCTCCCTGCCCTGCTCCCTGCCCTGCTCCTTGCCCTGCCCCCGGCCTCGCCCCCGGCATTGGTGTGGCGGCCGAACTCCATCCGGGCGATCGTCCGGTTGTGGACCTCGTCCGGCCCGTCGGCGAGGCGCAGGGTGCGGATATGGGCGTAGGCGTGGGCGAGGCCGAAATCGTCGCTGACACCCGCCCCGCCATGGGCCTGGATCGCGTCGTCGATCACCTGGAGCGCCATGCGCGGCGCGGCGACCTTGATCATCGCGATCTCGAGCCGGGCGCCCTTGTTGCCGACCTTGTCCATCATGTCCGCCGCCTTCAGGCAAAGGAGGCGGGTCATCTCGATCTCGGTGCGACCCTGCGCGATCCGCTGCTCCCAGACCGACTGGTCGCTGATCCGCCGGCCGAAGGCCACCCGCGAGACGAGGCGCCGGGCCATGGCTTCGAGGGCGGCCTCGGCGACGCCGATGGTGCGCATGCAATGGTGGATGCGCCCCGGCCCCAGGCGCCCCTGCGCCACCTCGAAGCCCCGTCCCTCCCCGAGGATCAGGTTGTCCGCCGGCACACGCACGCCTTCGAGCACGACCTCGCCATGGCCCTTGGGGGCGTCCTCGTAGCCGAAGACCGGCAGCAGGCGCTCGACCCGCAGGCCCGGCGTCGCGAGGGGTACGAGGATCATCGATTGCTGCGCGTGGCGGGGCGCCTCCGGGTCGGTCTTGCCCATGACGATGGTGATCGCGCAGCGGGGATCCCCGACGCCCGTCGACCACCACTTGCGGCCGTCGATGACGTACGCCTCGCCCTCGCGCCGGATCGAGGTGGCGATGTTGGTGGCGTCCGAGGAGGCGACCTCGGGCTCGGTCATCAGGAAGGCGGACCGGATCTCACCCGCCATCAGGGGCTTGAGCCACCGCTCCTTCTGCGCCGGGGTGCCGTAGCGGTGCAGCACCTCCATGTTGCCAGTGTCGGGCGCCGCGCAGTTGAAGACCTCGGAGGCGATGCCCACCCGCCCCATCGCCTCGGCGCACAGGGCGTAGTCCAGGTTGGTGAGCCCGGCGCCGTGGTAATCGCCCGTGTCGTGCGCGGGCGAGGGCGGCAGGAACAGGTTCCAGAGGCCCTCGCCCCGCGCCCGGTCCTTCAATCGCTCCATCGTGGGGGAGGGGCCGTCCGCCCGCTCGGCCGCGACGGCGGCCTGGGCCGGCACGATCTCCCGGGCGATGAACGCCTCGACCCGGTCGAGCCAGTGGCGTTGGGTGGACGAGAGATCGAAATCCAATGGGGTTACTCCCGAGTCCAGAATGGCGCCAACCCTCTCCCCGCGAGCGGGGATCGTCGCGAAATCGAACCGATGCAGCCGCTCCCATCCCTCCCTCATCCCGAGGTGCGGCGAAGCCGCATCGAACGAGGCCTCCCGGGGTTCGCCGCACCCCTCCGGATGCCTCCTTCGGGACCCGCCGGAGCGGGCTCCTCAGGATGAGGGCCGGGGTGGGGCGAGGTCTGAGACGATCCCCGCGAGCGGGGAGAGGCGGATGCTCGTCACAAGTAGGCCGCGCCCATCTCGGTGGCGAAGCGGTCCGGCGGGCCCTCCCAGACGATCCGTGCCTGCTCCAGAACATAGACCCGGTCGGCGTGGGGCAGGGCGAAGGTCACGTTCTGCTCGCCGAGGAGAACGGTGATCGGCGACGTCTGACGAAGCCGTTCGAGCGCCTTCGACAGCTGTTCCAGGATCACCGGGGCGAGGCCGAGCGTCGGCTCGTCCAGGATCAGCAGGCGCGGACGCATCATCAGGGCGCGGGCGATGGTCAACATCTGCTGCTCGCCCCCCGAGAGGGTGCGGGCGCTCTGGTTCACCCGGGCCTTGAGGATGGGGAACAGCTCGTAGAGCTTGTCCCGCTCCCGGGCGGCCTCCGCCTTCGGCAGATGATGGCCGCCGAGGTCGAGATTCTCCAGAACGCTGAGGTCCCCGAACAATTCGCGGGTCTCGGGCACCTGCACGATCCCGGCCCGGGCGATGGCGGCCGGGGACATCCGGCCGAGATCCTCCCCCGAAAAGCGGATCGTGCCCGCATGGGGAACGAGGTTGGAGATGGCGTTGAACAGGGTGGTCTTGCCGGCCCCGTTGAGCCCGACCACGGAGACGAACTCGCCTTCGTGGACATGGATCGAGACGTCGCGCAAAGCCTGCGCCTTGCCGTAGAGCACATCGACCCCCTCGACCGTGAGGAGCGATTCCTTCTTGAACGCCGCCTCCGGCCGGGCCGCCGTCTCGATGCTGCCGCCGAGATAGACCCGGCGCACGGTGGGGTCGGCCATCACGGCCTCGGCGCTGCCCTCCGCGATGCGCTCGCCGAGATAGAGGGCGAAGACCCGGTCCACGAGGGCGGCGACGCTCTTGACGTTGTGGTCCACGAGGAGGACCGCCTTGCCCTCATCGCGGAATCCCCGGATCAGCGCTGAGAAGGCCGCGACCTCCGGGCCGGTGAGCCCGGCGAACGGCTCGTCCACCAGCACGACCTTGGGATCCCGGGCGATGGCCTTGGCGAGTTCGAGGCGGCGCAGGTCCGCGAAGGGGAGGGTGCCGGGCCGCCGGTCGATCACCGCCCCGAGGCCGACCCGCTCGGCGATGGCCCTGGCCTTCTCCGTCACGGACGCATCCGGCATGAGGCGCAGGAGGCTGTCGGGCAGCAGGGCCAGGACGATGTTCTCCAGCACCGTCTGGCGCATGAGCGGCCGGGCGTGCTGGAATACGAGGCCGATCCCGGCGCGGGCGACCCGGTGGGCGGGCCAGCCGGCGATCTCCGTCCCGTCGAGGCGCACCGAGCCGCCGCTCGGCTTCTCCAGCCCCATCACGAGCTTCATCACCGTCGACTTGCCCGAGCCGTTCGGGCCGATCAGCCCGAGGATCTCGCCGGGGCGCAGATCGAGGTCCACGCCCTTGACGGCGACGAGGCCGCCGTAGCGCTTCGTCAGGCCGCGCACGGTCAGGCAAGGCTCGGCCAAGCGGGACTCCCTCAGCATCGCCGGGGCGGGCGGTTTCACGGCCACCGTCATGAGGCCCTCCGCAGGGAGGCGAGGCCCAGCAGTCCCGTCGGGACGAACAGGATGACCACGAGCGCCGCCGCCGAGACGACGAAGGTCGAGAGCGATCCGAGGGGGCGCAGGATCTCCCCCGCGGCGATCAGGAACACGGCGCCGAGCGCCCCGCCGACGATGGTCCGCCGTCCGCCGAGCACGGCGGCGATGATCACCTGGACGCCGACCGCCGTGTCGATGAGGGTGCCGACCGAGGCGGTCCCCATGTAGAAGACGACCAGACCGCCCGCGAGGCCGGAGAACGCCGCGCTCACGGCGAAGGCCGCAATCTTGTGCTTGGCGACGTTGAAGCCCAGCGCCCCGGCCACCACCGGATCCTGCCCCGCCGCCTGGAGGATCAGCCCGGCGGGGGACCGGGCCAGCGCGGTGAGGATCAGGCCCGACACCGCCATGAAGCCGAGCGCGATCCAGTAGTTCGTGTCGGCGTCGATGGAGATGACGTCCGGCACGGTCAGCCCGATCTCGCCCCCGGTCAGGTCGGAGAACACGACGATCAGGTTCTGCAGCAACAGCACCGCCACCAGGGTGACGAGGCCGAAATACGGCCCGCTGAGCTTCAGTGCCGGCACCGCCAGGGCGAGGCCGCCGACCACGGCGAGCAACGTGCCGGCGAGCAGGCAGAGGGGGATGTCGAGCCCGTAGCGGTTGTTGAGGATCCCCGCCCCGTAGGCGCCGAGGCCGATGAGGAAGGTCGGCCCGAAATTCACCTCGCCCGCGAAGCCGAACAGCAGGTCCCAGGCCATGGAGAACACGGCGAAGTAGTAGGCGATGGTGAGGAGGCCCAGGATGTAGCCGGACACGCCCAGCGGCAGCAGCGCCGCGACCGCGAGGAGCGGAAGAATCAGGAGGAGGCCGCGCCAGGGAAATCCCATCACCGCCTCCCCAGGAAGCCCTGCGGGCGCAGGTACATGACGGCCACCAGCAGGAGCAGCGCCGGGATCACCCGGTAGGCGGGGGAGATGAGATAGGCCGTCGCCGTCTCGAGGTATCCCACGACGTAGGCGGCGATCAGCGAGCCGGTGACGCTGCCCAGGCCTCCCAGCACGACGATGGAGAAGGCGCTCGCCGTCAGCGGCCCCACCGAGTAGGACGAGACGCCGAGGAACATGCCGAGCAGGACCCCGGCGATCCCCGCGAGAAGGCCGTAGATCGCCCAGACGGCGACGTAGACCCGGCCCATGTCGTGGCCGAGCAGGGTCACGCCCCGGGGGTTCATGGAGGCGGCCAGCAGCACCTTGCCCGCCCTGGCCCGGTTCACGAACAGCCACAGCATGGCGATCACCACCCAGCAGACCAGGGCGGTGAACAGCTCGTTGCGCGGCGTCCGCACGCCCGCGAGGTCGATCACGCCCTCGACCAGGGGCAGCACGGTCTTGGGGTTGTCGGTGAAGAAGTAGGCGACGAGCTGCTGGATCATGATCCCCCACAGCAGGGTCCCCGTCAGGATGAAGATCTCCTTCTCCGCCCGGGGGATCGCCCGGCTGCGCTCGATCGGCGCGACGACGGCGAAGTAGGTCGCCAGCGCGCCCACGAGCCCGCAGAGGACCCCGATCGCCGCGCCGGCATAGGAGCCGACGCCGTACTCGGCCGAGGCGGCCCAGGCGGCCACCGCCGCCGTGACCATCAACGCCCCGTGGGAGAGGTTGAGCACCCCCGAGACGCCGAAGATGAGGGTGAAGCCCATCGCGCCGAGCGCGTAGAGCGCCGAGATCGCGAAGCCGTCGACGAGGATCTGGAGACCGATCACGGCGCTACCGTACCGTCGCCTTGACCGCGGGCGGCAGAATGATCTTGCCGGTGGCCACGTTCTCCGGCCAGATCGCCACCTGCTTGCCGGACTGCCACTGCCCCAGCACGCTGGTCATCAGGCCCTTCCCGTACTGGATCGAGTGGGTGAAGGCGTCGTCCTTGCCGTAGAAGGTGATCCGCCCGACGGTGCCGGTGTAGTCGGTCTTCTCCAGGGCCTCGACGAGCTTGTCGGCCTCCGTCGAGCCCGCCCGCTTGATCGCCTCGGCGGTGTAGTAGGTGGCGTCGTAGGCCATGTAGCCCGCGTAGGAGGGCGCCCCGCCGTACTTCTTCACGAAGGTCTGCGTGAAGGGGATCGTCTTCTCGGTGAGGGCGACGTCGGGCAGCGCCACGCTGTCAAACAGCACGCCCTCCGTCCCGCCGTTGGTGTTGGCCCAGAAGGTCGAGGAGGTCGCCTGCCCGCTGATGCCGGTCATGGCGATGGGCACCTTCTGGTTCTGCCACTGCACCGTCGGCTGCACGCCGACATGGGCGATGCCGGTGACGATGAGATCGGGCTTGGCCGCCTCGATCTTGTTGTAGATCGGCGTGAAGTCCCCCGTGTCCGGCGAGAAGCGGACGTGCTCCACCACCTTCAGCCCCGCCTTCGGCAGGCATTCCTGGAAGGCGGCATCGAGGGGGCGGGTCCAGGCCGCGTCCTCGCTCATGATCGCGGCGGTCTTGGCGTTCAGCAGGCCGACCAGCGCGTCCTTGGCGGAATCGCACACCGCCTGCGCGAGGGCATGCGAGGTCAGGTATCCGTGGAAGACGTACTTGTTGCGCGCGTAGTCCTTGTGGACGTTGACGCTGATCTCGTTCGAGGCCGCGCCCGGGGTGATGAGGGGGACCTTCAGCCGGGCCGCCCAGGGCATCAGCGCCAGCACCACCTCGCTGATGTAGCTCGCGATGACGACCTGGACCTTGTCCTCGCTCACCACCCTCTGGAGGGCGCGGACCGCATCGGCCGCCGAGCTTTTGTCGTCGTAGGTGACGACCTGGATCATCCGCCCGTCCACGCCGCCCTTGGCGTTGATCTCGTCGGCGGCGAGTTGCACGGCCTGCGGGATCGAGGCTCCGGCGACCGACGAGGCCTCGGCGATCACGCCGATCCTGATCGGATCCGCCGCCTGCGCCGTCGCGTGCAAAGCAACGGTCGCCACCAGAGCGGCGGACACACTCCGACCGACCTTCAGCACCATGGCGTCTTCTCCCGGCTTGGTGATTATTTATTTTGACACCAGGTTTGGAGCCGCCGAAATTGGGATGCAAGTCCCGGATCACCATTCCGGTGAAGTTTGTCCCGGCATCGTCGGTCCCGTCCGGGCCGAGGCGCGACGGCGCTGCCGTCCCGGTGATCGCGTCCGTGGGGAATCGGTCGCATCCGCCGCATCGAAGCCCGCACTAGCTCGATGCCATGGATCGCATCGTCCCCCTGACCCGCGCGGCCGGGCTCAACCAGTTGTCCGCCTTCCTCGCGGATGCGGGCCCCGCCTACGCCGGCGCCCGCAACATCGATCGCGGTCCCGATGCGAGGCCGACGACTTCGGCGCTGTCGCCATACCTGCGCCGAAGGCTCATCACCGAGGCCGAGGTGGCGGCGGCGGTCGAGGAGACGTTCGGCGACGGGGGCGGCGAGAAGTTCATCTCGGAAGTCTTCTGGCGGTCGTACTTCAAGGGCCATCTCGAGACCCACCCCGGCGCCTGGACCGACTGTCTGTCGCTGGCGGCGGCCGATCACGGGAGGCTGGCTGACGATTCCGGGCTGCGTCGCACCTACGCCGCCGCCATCGAGGGCCGGACGGGTATCGAGGGGTTCGACGACTGGGCTCGCGAACTCGTCGAAACGGGTTGGCTGCACAACCACGCCCGGATGTGGTTCGCCTCGATCTGGATCTTCACCCTGCGCCTGCCCTGGGCGCTCGGCGCCGACTTCTTCATGAGGCACCTGCTCGACGGCGATCCGGCAAGCAACACGCTCTCCTGGCGGTGGGTGGCCGGCCTGCACACCCGGGGCAAGCACTACGTCGCCCGGCGCGAGAATATCCGGCGGTACACGGACGGCCGTTTCGATCCCGTGGGGCTCGACGAGTACCCGGATCCGCTGGACGAAGCCAAGCCGCCCCGCGAGGTGCCCCTGCCGCGGGCCGATGCGGCGCCCGTGGGCGACGTCGCCCTCCTCCTGCACCTCGATGACCTGAATCCGGAGACCATCCCGTGGGGCGACGTCCGGGTCGTCCGGGTGGGCGGCCTCGTCGCCCATTCGCCCGGGGCATCGGATCGTGTTCGGGCGGCCGACGACACCGCGATGGCCGATGCGCTCAAGAGGGCCGAGGCGTACTTCGACTGCCCGGCGACCCCGGTCGCCGATGGCTGGGACGAGGGGTGTCGAACGGTGACGGCCTGGGCGCCCGTCGGACCTACGGCCGACGCCCTGCCCTCCACGTGTCTGCGGGTCCGGCGTCAATGGGACGAGGCGGCTTGGCCTTCCGCCACGCGGGGCTACTCGCGGCTGCGGAAGGCGATCCCCGGTATCCTCTCGAACTTGCCTCCCGCGCAGCGCGTGCTGGACGGCCGCGACGTTGCCTTGTAGCCCGTGCGGCAGCGGGTGCGGGGCCGCTGCATCGGACAGGGGCGGCCACTTGAACGAGCATGGAAGCGCGAAGCGCCCGACGATCTACCTCGACGTGGACGGGGTCGTGACCACGGTGGACTACCAACGGCAAGCCGGCAAGGACGCGCTGAGCCCGGTTCAGATGGCCCGCGTCGCCGCCCTGGTGAAGGAGTTCGGCGCGCAGGTGGTCGTCTCCTCGACCTGGCGCGTCGCCGATTGTCGGCCGACCCTCGTGAAGGCCGGCCTGCCCGAGGACTGCTTCCACCCCGACTGGCATACGGCCATCCTGCCGGCGAGCCGGGACCCGGAGACGGGCGGGATGCTTCCTGCCGAACGCGCCCGGCGCGGCGACGAGATCGCCGAACACGCGGCCAGGAACGGCATCACCCACTACCTCATCCTCGACGACGTCGAGGTCGGCCCCGCCCATGCGGGCCACCACGTTCGGCCGGATGCCGAGCGGGGCCTCAGCGAGGCGGACGGCCTCCTGGCGCGTCGCCTCCTCGCGCAGGCACCGGCGGCCTGACCGCCCCCGCGTCCGCGTCACGTGCGACGCTTTCATTTACCTGTCGTTAGCACTTGAACTTTCCGGGGCCGCCGGTCATTGCATGACGGTGGTGTGACGGTTGCGTCATGCCCCTCCCGACATCGACACGGTCATCTCGACCTCCGCCGGACCCGCCCGTCCGGCCTGTCTCCCATGGGCCGCATCGCTGCGGCTCCGGAGACTGCGTCGCGTCGGATCGGCGGAAGGCAGGAAGGAGTGAGCGCGATGCTGGGATTCAAGAATCGGAACAGGCTTCCCAGTCGCTCGCTGGCGGCGCTGGGCATTCGCGAGCGCTCGGCCGCCAAGGCTCACGCTTCCCTCATCGCCTCGGGCTGGGCGGAGATCGGATACGGCTATCACGGCTCCGTCCACGCCCATCCCGACCACCCGGACATCGTCGTCCGCCTTGCCTGCAAGGCGGACGGTTTCGGTGACTATGCGGGCCTTCTCAGGCAGGGTTTCGCGGGCTCCGACGGGCCGCATGCGCCGCGTGTCCACGACCTCTCCGTCAGCCGTTGCGGGGCTCTGATGACGGTCGGCTCGCGCCTGACGAACCCGACGCCGGAGACCTGGTGGCTCGCCTATGCCCACGCCGTCCTGGCGGACCAGCCCGGCGTGGCGATGGACGAAGGGGTTCGCCAGCGGTTCAAGGCCGAGTGGCCGACCCACGAACCCCGGATCGATCATCAGAGCTTCGATGGGATCCGCGAGCGTTTTCGGGCCTCTTGGCCGGGATACGAAAGCTACGTGACCGCCCTTCGTGCGGCGGCTCCGCGCGCGCTCGACCCCAATGTCGGGAACGTGCTGATCGGTTCGGATGGCAGTCCCGTGGTCAACGACCCGCTCTGCGACGACAGCTTCGGCCTGTGGCGGTCGCCGCTTGCGCGGCTGATCGCCCGTGTCCTGGATGGCCTTCGTCAAGGGCTGGGCGAACTCTCGAGCCGTGGGCCCGCGACAGCCTGAGAACGGCCGGACCTGCTTGCCCCTCGAGCGTTTTCCGTGATCCCTGGATCACGGCAAACGCTCCTATCCATGGCCTCTGTCGCATTTCCTTGGGGCGAACCGGCATCCACTCCGGTGGACAATGCTCATGCGTCTAGTCGCGGCATCGCCGCGCCCATCGCGGGCGAGACCCGCGAGGTGCTCCCACATCAACGCCCCGGCCGGGCCGGTTTCTCCCGCGCCCACATCTTGACGCCGACGATCCATCCTCGCGATATGGCCGAACTCGACGCGATGAACGCCGTCTGGGCGGCTTGGATGCCGGAGGGCAGCGCCCCGGCCCGGACCACCGTGGAGGCGAAGCTCGCCACGCCGCGTTTGCTCGTCGAAATCACGGTGACGGCGCTCCGCACGACCCGGTCCTGACGCGATGGACGAGATGGACCGAGAATAGCGAGCGGCGATGTTCCTGAGCATCTTCGATGTCTTCAAGATCGGGATCGGGCCGTCGAGCTCGCACACGATGGGGCCGATGCTGGCGGCCTATCACTTCGTCCAGGCGCTGCGGGATCGGGGCGGGCGAGACCCCGGGGCCGCCGCGCCCGCCCGGATCGAGGCGACCCTGCACGGGAGCCTCGCCTTCACCGGCAAGGGCCACGCCACCGACCGGGCGGTGATGCTCGGGCTGCTCGGCTACCGTCCCGAGACCCTCGATCCGGACAAGGCCGAGCGCCGGCTGGCCGCATTGCGCGAGGGCGGCCGGATCGAAGTCGCGGGGCTCGGCGGAATCGCCTTCGATGCCGAAGGGGGAATCGTCTTCGATTACGGCGATCCGCTCCCGGGCCACGCCAACGGCCTGATCCTGCGCGCCTTCGATGCGGCGGGATCGCCCTGTCTGGCGCGCACCTACTACTCCATCGGCGGGGGCTTCGTGCTCACCGAGGAGGAGATGGCCAAGGGCGAGATGCGCTCCGTCGATGCCTCCGTGCTCCGGCCCTACCCCTTCGCGAATGCGGCGGAGATGCTGGCGATGGGTCACAGCGCGGGTCTCACCATCGCCGCCATGAAGCGCGCCAACGAGACGGTCGACCGGACGGCGAGCGACCTCGATGACGGCCTCGACCGGATCTGGGCGGCGATGGATGCGTGCATCGACCGTGGGCTCGCGACCGAGGGCATCATGCCGGGGGGCCTCGGTGTGCGCCGCCGGGCGCCGGGCATCCACCGCATGCTGCTTGACGAGCGCCGGACGAACCGCGTCCAGCCCCATGTGGCGAACGATTGGCTGTCGGTCTATGCCATGGCCGTGAACGAGGAGAATGCCGGGGGCGGGCGCGTCGTGACCGCCCCGACGAACGGCGCGGCGGGCGTCATCCCCGCTGTGATCCGCTACTACCGCGACCATTGCCTCGGGGCCGACCATGCGGGCCTCCGCGACATCCTGCTGACCGCTGCGGCCATCGGCGGCATCATCAAGGCGAATGCATCGATCTCCGGCGCCGAGGTCGGCTGCCAGGGCGAGGTCGGGTCGGCTGCCGCGATGGCCGCCGCCGGCCTGTGCGCCGCCCTCGGCGGCACCAACGCCCAGATCGAGAACGCGGCCGAGATCGCGCTGGAGCATCATCTCGGCCTGACCTGCGATCCGATCCGGGGGCTCGTGCAGGTGCCCTGCATCGAGCGCAACGGCCTCGGGGCGATCAAGGCCGTCGCCGCCGCCTCCCTGGCGCTGCGGGGCGACGGCACGCACGTCATGCCGCTGGACAACTGCATCGAGGCCATGAAGCAGACCGGACGCGACATGAGCACCCGCTACAAGGAGACCTCCACCGGCGGTCTCGCCGTCAACCTTCCCGAGTGCTGAGGCAAGGATCTACCGCTTGTCCGCACGGCTCGGAGGCCGGGGTCGGACAGCGGGGCGCGACCCTCGTCGCTCAGGGCCATTTTGTGTTGGTGCTTCGCTCGGCCCTTTGGCCCTCGGGAATGCGAGGCGCACCTGGCGGAGCGTGCAGCCTTTGGTTCCCGTGCATCTCCAGACGGCGTTGGCCGGGCTTGTGGAGATGGCGCCGGATCGGTTCGCGGTACCGGCCCGGCGGATGTCGCGGGTCGTCACGGACCACGCGAACCTCGCCCTCATGCGACCTGCCGGAAAGTCAACGGTTGAAACGCTCACTCCGCGCTGAGACCACGATCAAGGCGACGCCTGGGTGATGGCGCGGTCGACGTTCACGCGGGCCGACCAGTCCTTGGCGCTATCCTGACCCTTGAGGTCGATCAGCCGGGCGCCGCTGACATCGACGTTCTTGAAGTCCGCGCCTGCGATCGTGGCCCCGGTCAGGTTCGCCCCGGACAGGTCGGAGCCCATCAGAACCACGTCGGTAAGGTTGGCATCCTTGAGGTCGGCGTATTCGAGCCGCGACCGCCCGAGATTGGCACCCTTCAGGTTCGCCCCCGTGAGGTTCACCGATACGAACACCGCCCGCATCAGGCCCATGGACTGGTTTTTGATGTCGGCCCCGCCCCTCAGGTCGATCAAGGTCGCGCCGCTCATGTTGGCGCCTCTGAAGTCGCCGATCGGCATGGCGCGGCTCAGGTCGGCTCCGCTGAAATTGGCATCCCTAGCGGTAATGCCGAACATCTTCGTATCCGCGAGCTTCGCCCCCGACAGGTCGGCCTTGATGAACCACGCCTGTTCGAGGTTGGCCCCGCTGAGGTCGGCGCCTCGCAGGTTGGCCTTGTTCAGACGCGCGGTGCGCAGGTTGGCGCTCCGGAGGTTCAGCCCGGACAAGTCGAGCCCGGCGAGCGCCTTGTCGTGCAAGTCGATGGGTTTGCCGTCCGCGGCCTTGATCATCGCCTCGACATCGGCACGGCTCATCTCGGCCTTCGTCATCGCGGGCGAGGTCATATCCGCGCCGAGCAGCAAATCCTGTTCGGCCGCGGCTGGACCGGCGGCAAGCGTGGCGAGCATGAGGCTCAGGGCGAGGCGGCGCATCGGTTCACTCCCACCGGGCACGAGCCGTCGGCCGCACCCGTATCGTGTTCATTGTGACGCGATGCTATGCGGAGCCGCCGCACCCGGTCGGTGACCCAGGTCACACAAGTCCGGCGCGGCGGGAGAAAACGTAACGCGAGCCGGACGATGCGCCCATCGTCATGGCCCGGGGGCAACGCCAGCCATGACGGACATGCACAAGGTCGAACGCTGGATTGACCGGTTTCCGCTGCTCCAGGCGCTCAGTCCGGCACACCTGCAGATCGCCAGGGGCACCGTTCAGTTTCCGGTGTTGGAGGCGGGTGCCACCGCCTACGAGCTGGATGGAGAGTGCGCCAATTACCTGATGTGCCTTGAGGGCCGGACGCGCATCTTCCGCATGTCGGAGGGGGGACGCGAGGTGCTGATCTATAAGGTCGGCCCCGGCGGCACCTGTGCGCTGACCACGCAGTGCCTTCTGTCTGGCGGCACCTTCCCGGCGCAGAGCGTGGCCGAGGAGCGGACCGAACTCGCGGCTCTGCCAGGGAGCACGTTCCAGCATCTGATGGGCGACAGCGCCGTCTTCCGCAGCTTCGTCATGGACGATTACACCCGGCTGATGTCCGGTCTGTTCACACTGATCGATGAGGTCGCTTTTGCACCGCTGAAGCAGCGCCTCGCGCAACGTCTTCTCGCTGAGGCCGACCTGCGGGGCGTCGCCGCTGTCACCCATCAGAAGTTGGCGGACGATGTCGGCAGCGTGCGCGAGGTGGTGAGCCGCATCCTGGCGCAATGGGCCGAGGCGGGACTCGTCGAACTTCGTCGGGGCGCGATCGAGATCGTTGACCGGATCAGCTTGGGGGCCGCTGGCCGGCGGTGAGCGTCCGTTCCCCAGCGGCCGGCCGCGCCCGCGCGGTCGGCATCGGCACGGGCGCTGTGCTCATTCAACGCGATGTCCTTGCCGGGGACGTCCCGAACCGTGTCGTACAGATCGATATCGGCCGGACCCCCTCGCTTGTCCGTCCCGCCCGCGCCCATTCGACGGCCTCACGGCCGAGGGCGTCGTAGCGGGCCCACGCGGAGGCGAACGCCTCGTACAGCGTGCGTTCCTCGGGCCAGGAGATCAGCGGTTCGTAGGTCCCGCACGTCTTGTCCTATTCCGCGTTCGCCTTGTCGAACGGTCCCGCTGCGGTTGTCGGAAACGTCAGCCAAGGACAGGCGCCGCAATCGCCTGATGCGCACCTCCGCCGCCGCCGCGCGGACATTGGTGATCGTGATCACCGAGGGAAGCCGGCGGGTGGCGACATCGCTCACGTTGGTCCGGATGCCTGAGAGTCGGGTGATCGAGAGAATGCGCTGCCCAGCACAGAGGAGCGCGAGCAGGCCGAAGGCGGCAAGGACA
>JAKONI010000189.1 GCA_022702015.1 Beijerinckiaceae bacterium
CCGTGACCCTGGAGGAGCGCACCAGCGGCGCGGTGCTGCGCTGTACCTGCATGGCGGGCCGCTTCGGCCAGCGCTGCCGCCACGTGAAGGCGTTGGAGATCGGCGACATCACCGACCTCCTCTCCAACAACCCCACCGACCTCGCGACGCTGGCCACGCGCCTCGCCGGGGCGGCCTGACCTCCAGGGAGGTTGGACGCCCCCCCGGGGATCCGGTCCAGGCAGGCCCGGAAGGCCGCAGCTGTTCGCCGTTGAGCACTTCGCCCGTCCGTTTCCCTCGATCGCGGCCATGGCCGCCTCGTGCTGACCTTCGGCGGCGGCACGAGGCGTCATGCGGGGGGCAGCCTTGCCGGCCGCCCCCGAAGCCGTCAGGCGGCCTGCTTTCCGGCCCCATAGAACGAGCCCCCGGACCCGGCCATCTCGGCCAGGCTGTTCGGCACGGCGAAGCGCCCGCCGTGCTTCGCCTCCAGCCTCCGGGCGAGGTGGACGAAGGCCGGCACCCCCATGAAGTCGATGTATGACAGCACGCCACCTGTGAACGGCGCGAAGCCGAAGCCGAGGATCGAGCCCACATCCGCCTCCCTGGGATCGGTGACGACCCCCTCCCCCACCGTGCGGGCCGCCTCCAGGGCCTGGACCACCAGCAGGCGGTGCTTCAGTTCGGTGAAATCCACCGCCTCGGGGGCGAGGCGCTTCGGCAGCAACTCCGCGAGACCGGGCCACAGGCGCTTCGGCGCGCCCTCGGGGTAATCGTAGAAGCCTTTGCGGTTCTTGCGACCGAGGCGCCCGCGCCGCTCCACCATCTCGGTGAGGATCGCCATCTGCGCCGGATCGACCGAGTCCGGCCCCACCTGCGCCTCGGTGGCCTTGGCGATCTTCAGGATGAGGTCGAGGGCGACCTCGTCGGTGAGGGAGAGCGGGCCCACCGGCATCCCCGCCTGGCGCCCCGCGCTCTCGATCATGGCCGGAGGAATGCCCTCCGCCAGCATCTTGTGCCCTTCGAGGAGGTAGGCGCCGACGCAGCGGTTGGCGAAGAAGCCCCGGGAATCGTTCACGACGATCGGCGTCTTCTTGATCGCCCGGATGTAATCGACCGCCACGGCGACCGCCGCATCCCCGGTGGTGCCCCCCCGGATGATCTCCACCAGCATCATCTTCTCCACGGGGGAGAAGAAGTGGATGCCGACGAACTTCTCCGGCCGCCGGGAGTGCTTCGCCAGCCCGGTGATCGGCAGCGTCGAGGTGTTGGAGGCGAAGATCGTGTCGGGACCGATCACCGCCTCGATTTTCCCGATCACCTCGGCCTTCACCCGCGGATCCTCGAACACCGCCTCGATCACCAGTTCGCAGCCCGCGAGCGCCTTGACGTCGTCCGTGGCGGTGATCCGCGCCAAGAGGGCGTCCCGGTCGGCGGTCTTGGCGCGACCCTTGTTGATCTGTCCGGTGATGAGGGCGTGGGCGTGGGCCTTGCCCTTCTCGGCGGCCTCGGCGGACTGGTCGATCAGCACCACCTCGAACCCCGCCTGGGCGGTGACGTAGGCGACCCCCGCCCCCATGAAGCCGGCGCCCACCACGCCGACCTTGCTGAGCCGCGCCGGTGGTACGTCCTTCGGGCGGCGGGCGCCCTTGTTCAACTCGCCCATGGAGAGGAACAGGGTGCGGATCATCGCCGCCGCCTCCTTGGTGCGGAGGATATGCGCGAAGTAGCGGCTCTCGACCTTGAGGCCGAGGTCCATCGGCAGTTGCAGCCCCTCGTAGACCGAGGCCAGGATCGCCTTCGCGGCGGGGTAGTTGTCGTGCGTCTCGCGGCGGTAGATCGCGTTGGCCGGCGGCCAGATCATCATGCCAGCCGGCGAATGGACCTTGCCCGAGGGGGCCTTGAATTTCGGCACGTCCCAGGGGGCCACCGCCGAGCCGCCGTCGCGGATCCAGGCCTTGGCCTTCCCGACGATCTCGTCGGCCGGGGCGACGGCGTGGATCAAACCCATGCCCTTGGCCATGGGGGCGCGGATCTGCTCGCCCTTGAACAGCATCTGCAGGGCGTCTCCGGTCTGCATCAGCCGGGCGACCCGCTGGGTGCCGCCGCCGCCGGGGAACAGCCCGACCTTGATCTCCGGCAGACCCACGCGGGTGCGGGGATCCTCCGAGGCGACGCGGTAATGGCACGACAGGGCCAGCTCGAACGCCCCCCCGAGGCACAGGCCCTGGATCGCCGCCGCGAAGGGCTTGCCGCAGGTCTCCAGCCGCCGGAACAGCAGGGAGAGCCGGCGCGATTCCTCGAAGAAGCGGACCATGGCCGCCTCCACGCCCTCCTCGCCCTTCAACCGCTCATAGGCCGACCGCAGGCCCTGGAGCATGGTGAGGTCGGCGCCGCCGGAGAAGTTCTCCTTGGCGGTGGCGATGACGCAGCCCTTGATCGCCGGGTCGGAGGCGACGGTCTCCACGATGCCGGCGAGTTCGTCCATCACCCCCTCGGTGATGACGTTCATGGAGCGGCCCGGCATGTCCCAGACCGCCAGGGCGATGCCGTCGGCGTCGATCTCGAAGCGGAAATTATCTGTCGTCATGGCGTCATTCCTCGTCGAGGATCAATATTCGGTCGCACGCTGACCAGCCTTAATCGGTCGTAGAGGTTTGGGCCCCTAAACCGGCCCGGGGGGGCGTAGCCGGGATCCGATAATGAAACCGACCGTAGGATGCGCCGCGTGCCGGGATGGCGAGCCGCTTCCTTTCGCCTTCACCATGGCGTTTCAGCCGATCATCGACCTCTCGGCAAGCCGCGTCTGGGGATACGAGGCGCTGGTGCGCGGCACGTCCGGCGAGTCGGCCGGCGCGATCCTGGCGCAGGTCAACGACGAGACCCAGTACCGCTTCGATCAGGCCGCCCGGGTGAAGGCCATCGAACTCGCCGGGCAGCTCTTCCCCCGGGGGGAGGATGTCCGCCTGTCGATCAACTTCATGCCCAACGCGGTCTATGAGCCGAACGCCTGCATCCGCGCCTCGCTGGAGGCCGCCCGGCGGGTCGGCTTCCCGCACCGGCAGATCATGTTCGAGTTCACCGAGAACGAGCGGTCCCGGGATATCGAGCACCTCAAGCGCATCGTGGCCGCCTATCGCCGCCAGGGCTTCCTGACGGCGCTGGACGATTTCGGGGCGGGCTTCGCGGGTCTTAGCCTGCTGGCCAACTTTCAGCCCGACCTCATCAAGATCGACATGGACGTCCTGCGCGGCCTCGATGCCGACGCCCGCCGCCGGACCATCGTCGCCGGCATCGTCGGCATCGCCCAGTCGCTCGACATCGCGGTGCTGGCCGAGGGAATCGAGACCGCCGACGAACTCGACACGGTTCGGTCCCTCGGCGTGAGCCTGGTCCAGGGCTACCATTTCGCCCGCCCTCTCATCGAGACCCTGCCCGCGGTGACGGTGATCGCCCTTCCGCGGGCCGCATGAGGCCGATCCTCGGCCCCCTCCCCCGCGCGCTTACTTCGGCGCCGGAGCCGGGGGGGCGATCGGGGTCGGCGCGCCGCCGGTCGAGGGGCCGCCGGGGGGCTGGTTCTCGGTGGCCGCCGCAACCGCCAGCATGTTCAGGAGCTTGGTGACGGAGTTCTGCGAGATCGCCGTGACCGAGGAGTTCGGGTCGGCGTTCATGGTCTGGAACTTCTCGTAGACCGGGTCCGAATAGATCTCGTCGAGGTGCTTCAGTTCGGCCAGCGAGAACTTCTGCGCGTATTCCTTCGACAGGCCTTCGACCATCAGGGTCCGCTGCTTCTCGAACTCGGCGTTGAGTTCCTTGCGCACCGCGTCGGCCCGGCCCTCGGGCATCGCGGCGGTGGTCTTCTCCAAGGCCACGGAGAACCCGGTCTGGAGGTTCTTGATCAGCGTGCGGTTCACGAGCTTCGTCGCCTCGGTGACGCGCTCGCCCATGTCGTCGGCGCGGGCGGCGAGCGGCGCGGCGAGGGCGGCCCCGAGGCAGAGGGTGGCGATCAGTCGGTTCAAGGGTGTCTCCCGTTGGTGTTGGTTCGTGAGGGCCGGGCGCGGCGGATGCCGGGCTCAGGTGTGTCCGGGCGGTCCGTCAGACCCGCTCGATGATCGTCGCGGTGCCCATGCCGGCGCCGATGCAGAGGGTGACGAGGGCGCGCTCCTTGCCGGTGCGCTCCAACTCGTCGAGGGCGGTGCCGAGGATCATCGCCCCCGTCGCCCCGAGGGGATGGCCCAGCGCGATGGCGCCGCCGTTGGTGTTGACCGCCTCCGGGTCGAGGTCGAACGCTTGGCAGAAGCGCAGGACCACCGCCGCGAAGGCCTCGTTGACCTCGATCAGGTCGATGTCGTCCAGCGTCATCCCGGCCCGGTCGAGGACCTTGCGGGTGACGTCGATGGGTCCGGTGAGCATCAGGGCCGGATCGGATCCGATGTTGGCGAAGGCCCGGATTCGCGCCCTCGGCTTGAGGCCGGCGGCCTCCCCCGCGTCCCGGGAGCCGATCAGGATCGCGGCGGCTCCGTCCACGATCCCCGACGAGTTTCCGGCGTGGTGGACATGCTCCACGAACTCGACATCCGGGTGCGCGTCGGTGGCCACCGCGTCGAACCCGCCCATCTGCCCCATCTGCACGAAGGACGGCTTGAGGGCGGCGAGCGATTGCATGTCGGTGCCCGGCCGGAGGTGCTCGTCGCGGTCGAGGAGGCTGATGCCGTTCACGTCACGCACCGGCACGACGGAGCGGTCGAACAGGCCCTTCCGCCAGGACTCGGCGGCCCGCTCCTGCGAGCGGACGGCGTAGGCGTCGCAATCGTCGCGGGTGAAGCCGTACTTCGTGGCGATCAGGTCGGCCGAGACGCCTTGCGGCATGAAGTAGGATTTGACTGCGATCGCCGGATCGACCGGCCAAGCGCCGCCCGAGGCGCCGAGGCCGATGCGGCTCATCGACTCGACGCCGCCCCCCACGGTGAGGTCGTGCTGGCCGGCCATGACCTGCGCGGCGGCGAAGTTGATGGCGTCGAGGCCGGAGGCGCAGAAGCGGTTGATCTGCACGCCGGGTACGTGGGTGCCGTAATCGGCCACCAGCGCCGCGGCACGGGCGATGTCGCCGCCGGCCTCGCCGACCGGATCGACGCAGCCGAGCACCACGTCGTCGACCTGCCGCGTGTCGAGCCCGTTGCGGTCCTTGAGGGCGCGCAAAGCCGTTTCCGCCAAGCGGAGCGCCGTCACCTCGTGCAGCGAGCCGTCCGGCTTGC
>JAKONI010000194.1 GCA_022702015.1 Beijerinckiaceae bacterium
GCGCCTGACGCACGCTGCTCTCGGCCTCCGGCTGGCGGGCATTGGCGAGCTGCGGCTTCTCGTTGTCTTCCAGGCGTCCGAGGGTCACGGACTTCGTCGTCTCGGCGCCCTTGCGCACCACGATCACCTCGACGATCTTGCCGACGGGGGTCGCAGCGACGATGCGCGGCAGGTCGCTGGAGGACTTCACGGCCGTGCCGTTGAACTTCACGATGACGTCGCCGACCTCGAGGTTCGACACCTTGGCCGGACCCTTCTCGTCGACACCGGCGATGAGGGCGCCGCGGGCGCCACCCTTCAGGCCGAGTGCTTCGGCCGTGGCGTCGTCGACGTTCTGGATGCGCACGCCGAGCCAGCCGCGGCGGACCTCGCCGAACTCGCGGAGCTGGTCGAGCACCGGGCTCGCGGTGTTCGAGGGCACGGCGAAGCCGATGCCGACGGAACCGCCCGACGGCGACAGGATCGCCGTGTTGATGCCGATGACCTCGCCGTTCATGTTGAACAGCGGTCCACCCGAATTGCCCTTGTTGATGGCTGCATCGGTCTGGATGTAATTGTCGTAGGGGCCGGACTCGATGTTGCGGCCCCGGGCCGAGACGATGCCGGCCGAGACCGAGCCGCCGAGGCCGAAGGGGTTGCCGATGGCGATCACCCAATCGCCCGGACGCATCTTGTCGGAATCACCGAACGGCACCGCCTTGAGGGGCCGCTCCGCCGTGGGCTTCACCCGCAGCACGGCGAGGTCGATCTTGGAATCTTTGCCGACGATCTCGGCCTTCAGCTTCGTGCCATCGTGCAGGATCACCTGGATGTCGTTGGCGTCGCCGATGACGTGGTTGTTCGTCACCACGATGCCCGAGGCGTCGATGATGAAGCCCGAACCGAGGGAGTTGGACTTGCGGGCCCGGGGCGCCTCGTCGTTGCCGCCGCCGCCACCCCCGTTTCCGCCACGACCCCCGCGCTTGTTGAAGAACTCCTCGAAGAGATCCTCGAAGGGCGTGCCCGGCGGAAGCTGCGGCATGGTGCGGCTGGACCGGGCCTCCACCGTGGTCGAGGCGGAGATGTTCACCACCGCGTCGGTGACCTGCTCGGAGAGGTCGGCCAGCGAGGCGGGCCCCTTGGCGTAGGCGGGGGCCGGGACGGCGGAGCCGATCACCGAAATTCCCAGAAGGACGGCCGCCGCGACGGGGCGCAGGCGTGTGAACGGCCCCGGACGGGTAGCCTCGACGGGGTGCATGAGCGACCTCTTCTGCAACGCGTTTCCCAGATCCGCCGGTCGCGGCGAGGCGACCGGCGGTTCGTCTCAAAGGTAGCCCACCGGAGCGGGCCGTCCACCGGGCCGGTTAACGGGCCGCGCCCGTCGATCCCGTCGCCGCCGGCTCCTGCTGGGCCGGGCGGTTGGCGGAGGCCGGAACGTTGCGCCCCTGCGGATCGCTGAAATACCGGAAGAAGTCGGTATTCGGGCTGATCACGAGGCGGGTGTCCGAACCCCGCAGGCCGGTGTCGTAGGCCTGCATCGAGCGGTAGAAGGCGAAGAAGTCGGGATCCTTGCCGAAGGCTTCGGCGAGGATGCGGTTCTTATCCGCGTCGCCCTGGCCGCGCAGCTGCTCGGACTTCTGGGTCGCCTCGGCGACGATCACCGTCACCTCCCGGTCGGCCTTGGCCCGGATCGTCGCGGCGATCTGGTCTCCGTTGGCACGGATGTCGGCGGCCTCGCGCTCGCGCTCCGTCTTCATCCGGCGATAGACCGCGGCTGAGTTCTGCGCCGGCAGGTCGACGCGGGTCATGCGCAGGTCGACGATCTCGATGCCGAGCGCCTTGGCCTGCCGGTTCACGTCCTCCTGGATGTTGTGCATCAGCTGGCCACGCTCGGACTTGACGATGGCGTCACGGGTCGAGCGGGCGAGCACGCTGCGCAGGCTGGAGTTGGTGAAGCTCTGGAGGCGCTGGTTCGCGAGCCCGGTATTGCCGACCGACTGGTAGAACCGTAGCGGATCGAGGATCCGGTAGCGGGCGAAGGCGTCCACCTCGAGGTTCTGCCGGTCGGCGGTGAGGATGGTCTGCACCGGCAGGTCGAGATCTAGCACGCGCTTGTCGAAGGTGACGACGGTCTCGGCGAACGGGATCTTGAAGTACAGCCCCGGCTTGTCCTCGGCGGTGGAGTTCAGGACCGCGCGGACGCGGCCGAATTGCAGCACCAGCGCCTGCTGCATCTGGCCCACGATGAAGACCGATGCGTAGAGCCCGATGGCGACGATCGCCGCGACGACGATGAGTCCGGTACGGAGGGCCTGGTTCATCGCGCCGCCCCCGTCTGGGTCTGCGCCCGGTTGCCGAATTCCGACAGGGGCAGGACGGGCAGCACGCCCGCGGCCGCACCCGCGCCGGGCGACCCGTTCTGGTCGATGATCACCTTGTTCACGGAGCCCAGCACCTTCTCCATCGTCTCCAGGAAGATCCGCTCGCGGCTGATGGCCGGCGCGACCTTGTAGGAGGCGTAGACCTCATCGAACCGTGCCGCTTGGCCGGTGGCGTCCGCCGTGGCCTTGGTCCGGTACGCCTCGGCGGCCTGCACGATCTGCGAGGCCTTGCCGCGCGCCTGGGGCACTTCGCGGCTGGCGTAGGTCTTAGCCTCGTTCTGCGCGGTGTCCGCGTCCTGCTGCGCGGCGTTCACGTCCACGAAGGCGGGGCGCACCTCCGGCGGCGGGTTGACGGAGACGAGCTGCACCACCTCGATGCGCACGCCCGCGCCATACTCGTCCAGCGCCTTCTGGACCATCTCCTTCACCTCCTGGGCGATGCTCGCCTGCTCGTTGGTGAGGATCGCCTGGATGTTGCGCCGGCCGATCACCTCGCGCATCGCGCTCTCGGAGATCGCCTTGATGGTCCCCTCCGGGTTCTGGATGTTGAACACGAAGTCGGAGGCCTTCAGCGGGTTCACCCGCCACTGCACCTCGAAGTCCAGATCGACGATGTTCTCGTCGCCGGTGAGCATCAGGCTCTCGTCCGGCACGTCGCGGTTGCGCTGCTGCCCCGGCCCGGTGCGGTAGCCGACCTGGATGGAGTTCACTTGGCCGACGTTCGGCTTGACCACGCCGCCGATCGGGTAAGGGAAGTTGTAGCGCAGGCCCTCGCCCTTCGAGCCGATGTAGCGGCCGAAGATCGTCTCGATGCCCACCTGGTTCGGGGCGACGGTGTAGAATCCGGTGGCGAGCCAGCCGGCGATCACCAGGGCGCCGATCACCGCCGCGCCGCGTCCACCGCCGAAGCCCGAACCGGAGCCACCCGACCCGCCGGGACCGCCGCCGCCGGGGATCAGGCCGCGCAGCCGGTCCTGGCCCCGCCGAAGCAGTTCCTCGAGGTTCGGAGGCGTATTGCCGCCCCCGCCGCCCCAAGGACCACCCCCGTTGCCGTTGGGGCGGCCCCAGGGCCCCCCACCGCCGCCGCTGCCGTTCTGATTGCTCCAAGGCATTCTGCGCGTCGTCTCCTGACCTGCCGATCGGTCACGCCCATAAAGGCGTTCCGGTTCCCCTGCCGAACGGTCGCGCCCGCCGGTTCAATCCCGAACACCGCCGGATCTCCCGGAGAACTTCGCATCTGCGATGATCGCCGACGGTCATCCCTCGGCACCTGCGGGCCCGGCCACCTCGCTGTCAAGGCTGGCAGGTGGGCACGTGGACGCGGAAGCGCAACCGCGACGGGCCGCCTCAGCGCCTTCGCTCCAAGTCAACGAATGCGTAAGGATAATCGTCGCGGGGGCCGGCCGGGTGCTCCTCGCGCAGCACCTCCCGGAAGAGGGCGCGGTCGAAGGGCGGGAACCGCACGTCGCCCTCGGGCTCGGCCTCGACCTCCGTGAGGTGGATGCGGTCCGCATGAGGTAGCGCGAGTGCGTAGATCTCCGCGCCGCCCACCACCATGAGCCGGTCGCCGGTGGCTGCGGACAGCGCCTCCGCCCAGTCATGAACGGTCTCGGCGCCCTCGATCCGGAAGGCCGGATCGCGGGTGAGGACCAGGGTCCGCCGCCCCGGCAGGGGACGACCGATGGAGTCCCAGGTCCGCCGGCCCATGAGGAGCGTCGTGCCCATCGTCAGGGCCTTGAACCGCTTGAGGTCGCCGGAGCAATGCCAAGCGAGGCCGTTGTCCCGCCCGATGACGCCGTTGCGGGCCACCGCCACGACGAGGGCGATCGTGAGCCCGGCCATGCTCAGACCGCGACCGGCGCGGCGATCGCGGGGTGGGGATCGTACCCCTCCACGGCGATGTCCTCGAAGCGGAAGGCGAAGAGGTCGCGCACCGCAGGGTTCAGGCGAAGGTGCGGCAGGGGACGCGGGGCGCGCTCCAGCAGGCTGCGGGTCTGGGTCAGGTGGTTCCGGTAGAGGTGCACGTCGCCGAAGCTGTGCACGAAGTCGCCGGGGGCGAGGCCCACGACCTGCGCGACCATCTGCGTCAGCAGCGCGTAGCTCGCGATGTTGAACGGCACGCCGAGGAAGGCATCCGCCGAGCGCTGGTAGAGCTGGCAGGACAGGCGCCCCTCGGCCACGTAGAACTGGAACAGACAGTGGCAGGGCGCCAGCGCCATCCGGTCGAGGTCGGCGGGGTTCCAGGCCGAGACCACGAGCCGGCGGGAATCCGGGTTGCGGGCGATCTCGCCGAGCACCCAGCGGATCTGGTCCACGGTGCCGCCGCCGGGTTTCTCCCAGGACCGCCATTGCCGCCCGTAGACCGGACCGAGCTCGCCGGTCTCGTCGGCCCACTCGTCCCAGATCGTCACGCCGTTCTGGCGCAGGTAGGCGACGTTGGTGTCGCCCGCCAGGAACCACAGCAATTCATGGATGATCGAACGCAGGTGCAGCCGCTTCGTCGTCACCAGGGGGAAGCCCTG
>JAKONI010000233.1 GCA_022702015.1 Beijerinckiaceae bacterium
CGCGTCGGCGCGGCGGCCTGGGCCCGCTCGGTGTGGCCGAGGCTGTGCGACGACTCGCGGACCGCCGGCCCCTGGCCGTTCAGGCCCATGCCCCAGATCCGCACGTGCCCGAGGATGGCGCAATCCCGGATCGTGATGTCCTCCGGCCGGTCCCAGCGATCCGACCCGGCGGCGGGGGGGCGGGAGCGGATCTCGATGGCAAAGTCCAGGAGGCCCGTTCCGGCTTCCCCCGGGCCGATGGCGCCCCCGTCGCAGGCCAAGGTGACGCCGGAGGCCGCCGACCCTTCGAGGAGCAGGCGCCGCGTCACCCGTTCGCCCCGCCCGAGGGTCAGGCTGCAAGTCAGCGTCGCCGTCTCGTCCCCCGGGCGGGCAGGGGCGAGGATCCGGGCACGGGTGGCCGCGTCACAGGCCGGCGCCGGCCGGACGATGGCGGGGGGAGGGGAGGCATCCATTGCCGGCGGGCCGGTCAGTCGGCGGGGGCGAGATCGACGATCCGTACCTGCGCGCGTTCGGCCCCCCGCCAGCGGTCGCAGGCGAGCGTCCCGGCGACGTGAACCTCCCGGCCGACGCCGTTGAGGATCGCCTGGCCGAGGGGGCGCTCGGCGGCGCGGAAGCAGATGGCCCCCACCGCCTGCCCGTCGCGGCTGCGCAGGCGGGCGCGGACATGCCCGGTGCCGACGATTCCCGCATCGACGATGCGGTGCCGGGCCAGGGCGAAGAGGGGCTCCGGCGCCCCCTGGCCGAAGGGTCCCGCCCGCTGGAGCAGGCGCACCGTTTCCGCCGTCGCCCCCCCGGCGGTCAGGGTGGCGTCGATGAGCAGGGCGTCCGCCGCGCGGGCCTGGGCGACGGCCGCCCCGAGGCTCGCGGTGAGGTGGTGGGTGAAGTCCGGGATCGCCGTCCCCTCCAGGGTGACGCCGGCCGCCATGGCGTGGCCGCCGCCCTTCCTGGCGAGGCCCGCCTCGACGCAGGCCCGGACCGCGAGGCCGAGATCGACCCCCGGCACGGACCGGCCCGAGCCGGTGGCGCTCCCATCGGGGCGGATCGCGAAGGCGAAGGCCGGGCGGCCGAACCGCTCCTTGAGCCGCGCCGCCACCAGCCCGACGATACCGGGGTGCCACTCGGCGTTCCCCATGACCAGGACGGGGAGCGAGGGATCCTCTGTCAGGGCCCGGTCCATCTCCGCCTCGGCCTCGGCCACCGCCTGGGCCTCGATGGCCTGACGCTCCCGGTTCAGCCGATCGAGGTCGGCGGCGATGCGGGCGGCCTCGATCGGGTCGCCGGTGCCGAGCAGCCGGGCGCCGAGCCCCGCATCGCCGATCCGCCCGCCGGCGTTGATGCGGGGCCCCAGGACGAAGCCGAGATGCCACGCCTCCGGCGGCTCGGAGAGGGAGGCGGCATCGAGCAGCGCCGCGAGGCCCGTGCGGCCGCGATGGCGCATGACCGAGAGGCCCTGCACCACGAAGGCCCGGTTCAGGTCGCGCAGGGGCACCACATCCGCCACGGTGGCGAGCGCCACGAGGTCGAGGGCGTCGGTGAGGCGGGGCTCCGGCCGGTCGGTGCCGAAATGCCCGTCCCGGCGCAGGGTCCGGTTGAGAGCGACCAGGGTCAGGAAGACGATTCCCGCCGCGCAGAGATGGCCGAGGCCGGAAAGGTCGTCCTGGCGATTCGGGTTCACCACCGCGTGGATCGCGGGCAGCACCTCGGAGGCCGCGTGGTGGTCGAGGACGATCACGTCGAGGCCACGCCGCGCGGCCTGTTCCAGGGGGCCGTGGCCGCTCGTGCCGCAATCGACGCAGACGAGGACGCTCGCCCCCTCGGCGGCCAGCGCCGCGATCGCTCCCTCGTTCGGGCCGTAGCCCTCGGCGATCCGGTCGGGGATATGCACCGGCACCCGTAGCCCGAGCCCCCGGAGGTACTCGGCCAGCATGGCCGCGCTCGCCGCGCCGTCCACGTCGTAGTCGCCGAACACCGCCACCGTCTCGCCGTCGCGCACCGCCTTCGCAAGGCGGTTCGCCGCCTTGGGCATGTCCAGCAGCCCGTCCGGGTCGGGCATCAGCGCCTTCAGTTTGGGGCTGAGGAAGGCGGCCGCCTCGTCGGGCCTCACCCCCCGCCCGGTGAGGACCCGGGCGAGCAGTTCCGGCAGGGCATGGGCCTGCACCATCCGGGCGATGGCCCGCTCGGCCTCGTGGCCGGCACAACGCATGGCCCAGCGTCGCCCCGTGACGGAGGACTCGACGCCGAGGAAGGAGGCGGGTTCGATCAGGGCGGGGGCGGCGGACACCGGGGCACCCTACACCGGGCGGCGCGGCAATGCTGTGGCGGCGTCGCTGCAAACGAGAAAGGGCAGGCTTGCGCCTGCCCTTGATCGGGGCGCCGCCCCAAACCCCGCCAAAGGGCGTGACGCCCTTCGGGATCCCCCTGGATCAGACCGACTTCAGGATGGAATCGACCACCTTCTTGGCGTCGCCGAACAGCATCATCGTGTTGTCGCGGAAGAACACCTCGTTCTCCACGCCCGCGTAGCCCGAGCCCATGCCGCGCTTGATGAAGAGCACGGTCTTCGCCTTCTCCACGTCGAGGATCGGCATGCCGTAGATCGGCGAGGCCTTGTCGGTCTTGGCGGCCGGGTTGGTGACGTCGTTGGCGCCGATCACGAAGGCCACGTCGGCCTGCGGGAACTCGCCGTTGA
>JAKONI010000281.1 GCA_022702015.1 Beijerinckiaceae bacterium
GGGCGGCGGCTCCCCGGGTGGACAGGCGGCGGCGATCGAGGATGAGCGGCGCCGCGCAGTCCGGTGGGGCCGTGAGGGGTGTGATCAGCACGGCGGCGCGGGCGCAATCCTCCGGGAAGGCCCGGCGATCCTTCACCATTGCGACGGCGCGGCCATCGGGAAGCTCGGCCGTGCAGCCGAGGCGGTCACAGCGATGCCCCGTGGCGGCGGCGGCGAGGTCGGCGGGGCGGCGCCCGTCGCCATCGGCCTTCAGCCATTGCTCCAGCACGAAGGCCGGCGGCTTGCCGAGGACGGCGAGACGCCCGTCGCGCCCGCGCAGGGCCGCCCCCGCCCCCTGCCGATCGACGTAGAGATCGGGCCGGGTCGGATGGGTGGCGAGCCCCAGCCCGATGAGGGCCGGGGCCAGGGCGAGGCGGCGCAGGCCCGTGGCGGGGAGGGTCGCGAGGATCAGGGCCGCCGCCAGGAGAAGGAGGGCCCCGGTCCCGAAGGCGGGAACGACCACCACCGCCCGGCCGAATCCGGCGATCCAGTCCGAGATGGCGAGCATCCCCGCCACCGCCTGGCCCATCAGCCACCAGACCGGCCGGTCGAGGGCGAAGGGGTAGGCGAGCGTACCGATCACGGCGCAGGGCATCACCACCAGGGAGACCAGGGGCAGGGTGAGGGCGTTGCCGATCACGCCGAAGGGTTGGATCGTCTGGAAGTGATAGGTGGCGAAGGGGGCCGTCGCGATCTGAGCCACGACGGTGGTCGCCAGCGTGCCGACCACCGTCCGGGCGGCGAGGCCCAGGGCCCGCTCCACCCGCCCCGCTCCCGGACGCAGGAACAGGCTCCCGTCGATCAGCCGGGCGCAGGCGACGAGCCCCGCCACCGCCCCGAACGACATCTGGAAGCTCGGGCCGAGCAGCGCCTCCGGCTCCCGGGCGAGGCCGATGAGGGCGGCCAGCGCGAGGTTGCGCATCGACAGGGCGGGTCGGTCCACGAGGATCGCGCCCAGCATGATGAGGGTCATCACGAGGCTGCGCTCGGCGGCGATGTCCCAGCCGGAGAAGGCGCAATAGGCGCTCACCCCCACCATGGCGCAGGCGGCGGCGATCTTCTTCACCGGCCAGAACAGGGCGCAGTGCGGCACGAGGGCGAGCCCCGCCCGGACGAGCCAGAACACCACCCCCGCCGCCAGCACCATGTGCAGTCCGGAGATCGACACCACGTGGTAGATCCCCGCCGCCCGCAGGGCGTCGTTGGCGGCGGGGCCGATGAGGCCGCGCTTGCCGGTGACGAGGGCGGCGGCCACGGCGCCGGGCTGGCCGCCATAGCCGTCGGCGATCCGCCGGGTGAAGGTGTTGCGGGCGTCGTCGAGGGCGGCGGCGAGGCGTAGCCCCAGGGGCGCGTCGGCGGCGGGCCGCACGGCGATCTCGCCGACGAGGGAGCCCACCGCGCCGATCCCCTGGAAGTAGGCGTCCCGGGCGAAGTCGTAGCCACCGGGCCGGGCGACCTGGGGCGGAGGCATGAGCCGGGCCTTCGCCGCGAGCCGGTCGCCCGGCCGAAGGGGCGGGGCCCGGCGGAACGAGACCCGCACCCGCAGGGGCCGGGCCCCGGGGGGCAGCGTGCCGAGGGTCTCGACGCGCACGATCAGCCGGGCGCCCTCCCCCCGTTCGTCGAGGGCCTCGATCAATCCGGTGAGCGGCGCGATGACGGGCCGGGCCAGCACGGGCGCCGCCACCCGCTCCACCCGCCACGCGGCGGCGGCGAAGCCGAGGCAGGCGAAGGCGGTCCCCAGGGTGAGGGCCAGGGCCACGGGGCGGGCGCCGAGGCGCCACGTCAGGGCGAGGCAGGCGGTGGCCGCGAGCAGCGGCGCCGGCAGCCAGGGCCGCCCATCCGCGAAGGCGAAGAAGGCGAGGATGCCGGCCCCGAAGGCGATCGCTAGCCAGGGGAACAGGCGCCGCTGCCCGGCCTCGCGCTCCAGCGCCCGGAGGAACCGCCCGCGCAGCGCCAGCGGCGCCGGGGCGCGGAGGAAGGTGGCCACGCCCCCCACCGTTCCCGCCCCGATCCCCCGCATGGACGCCGCCCGAACTCCGCCCCGGTCCGCACCGGGCACTTCGATTTCCTAGCGCGGCGGGGGCCGTCCGCGACAGGGACCGGCCGGGATTGGCGCAAACTCATCCTCAGGGCACTTGACCCGGCGGGCGGAGCAATGCCCTGTCGCGGAACGCGATCCGCGCCGGCAAAGGGGCCGAATGGGGCTTGGCCCAGGGCCCTCGAGCCCCAGTTTCTCGGTAAGCCCACGGCCTCGCGTCGCCGCGCCCTCCACCATCGTCCGGGATCCGGCCGCCGCCGGGCCCCGCGCCAGTTCGAAAAACAAGATGTCGTCAGCCGTCGTCACGCGCTTCGCCCCCTCCCCCACCGGCTTCCTCCATATCGGCGGGGCGCGCACAGCCCTGTTCAATTGGCTCTATGCCCGCCATCACGGCGGCCGGATGCTGCTGCGCATCGAGGACACCGACCGGGAGCGCTCCACCAAGGCGGCGATCGACGCGATCCTCGAGGGACTGACCTGGCTCGGCCTGGATTGGGACGGAGACGTGGTGTTCCAGTTCGCCCGGGCCGACCGCCACCGGGCGGTGGTGGACGAGTTGCTCGCCGCCGGCCGGGCCTATCGCTGCTATGCCAGCCAGGACGAGCTGACGCAGATGCGCGAGCGGGCCCGGGCCGAGGGCAAGCCCCTGCGCTACGATGGGCGCTGGCGCGACCGGGACCCCTCCGACGCCCCCGACGGGGTGAAGCCGGTGATCCGCCTCAAGGCCCCCACGGAGGGCGAGACCGTGGTGGACGATGCCGTGCAGGGCCGTGTCACCTGGGCGAACCGTGACCTCGACGACCTCGTCCTCCTCCGCTCGGACGGGACGCCGACCTACATGCTCGCCGTGGTGGTGGACGACCACGACATGGGCGTCACGCAGATCATCCGCGGTGACGACCACCTCACCAA
>JAKONI010000291.1 GCA_022702015.1 Beijerinckiaceae bacterium
TCATGGGATCACGGCTCACGGCGAACGGCGTCGGGGGCTCACGCAAACGCTCGGAACCCACGAAGTCCGGCGGGCTCTGCAACCGGGACCATGCTCGGCAAAAGGTTACTAAAATCCTGTGGCCCCCTCCGCCCCGGCAAAGTTCGTTAAACCTGTCGCCGATACCCCGCCGGGGCGGGGTGGACTCCGGGGCAAGGGCTTCGCGGCAAGGGCTTCGAGGCAAGGATTTCGGGGGGAGGGCCCGGGGATCCGGGGCTGCCAAGCTTCGCCTGCCGAAATCCCGCGACGGTCAAGCAATCGTTTCAAGCAATCGTCGCACGGCCGCCGCGCCCGATGCGCGTGTGAAGCCCGGATGACCGGTTGGGCGCGGGGATTTGTCTTATGGCATGCTGCGACGCAATGACGAAAGATCGTGAACGGGAAGTTTTTATTTACAGTTATGGTCTCACGGTGGCGTGACGCCGAATCGGAAGCTTCACGGTACGAGGACGGGAGCCCGTCACGTCTCCCGAGGGGGCCGGTGCCGGGACACGGAGCGAGTGGATGGGGACGATCGGGATCTTGGCGCTCTTCGTCGCCTTCGGCGCGATGGCCGCCCGCTACGTGACCATTGTCGGCTTCTGCGTGTCCTCCCTGGCAATCCTCGCCGTCCTGGCCCTCCTCGACCTGTCCGTCGGCCTGGGCCTCTCCCTCTGGACGCTGGGGGGGTGCCTCGTCGCCCTCGAGGTCGGCTACGCGGCCGGCCTCCTCGTCTCGGCCGTGATCGGCCAGACTTCGCACCAGACTTCGCACCACGCCTCGCGCCGGCCCGTCCAGGATCCGCCGACCCTCGAGGGTGACCTGCACGCCAAGCCCGACTGAGGCCGGCACCCCCCGTGGACGGGTCGCCTGGATCGGGGGGCCGGAACCCCTATCTCACCCCTCAGCGTTGTATCTCGCAGCGCAACCGGCGGTGAGGTCAGATGGGCGTTCGTACCCGTTTCGAGAGTCGTACCCTGTGGGCGGCATCGCTCCTGTGCCTGCTGCCGATGGCATCGGGATGCGCCCGGGCGCAGGGGGACGCCCTGCCGCTCTGCCACTACAAGAAGGTCTTCTCCGAGGACTTCAACAGCCTGAGCGTCTCCCCCTCCAACAACACGACCGCCACCTGGTCGGCGCACACGCCGTGGCACGGGGATTTCGGCGATGCGCGGTTCATCGACCCGATCGCGATCTATGCCGAGCCGGAGAAGAACGAGCCGTTCTTCGTCAGGGATGGGATGCTGACGATCCGGGCGCGCAAGCACGAGAACGGCCAGTGGACCTCCGGGCTGCTCTCCTCGGCCGACCCGACGCAGGCCGGCTTCGCCCTGGCCTACGGCTACTTCGAGGCACGGATGAAGCTGCCGCCGGGCCCCGGCACCTGGCCCGCCTTCTGGCTGGCCGCGAACAAGGGCAAGGAGGACAAGACACCTTCGGTGGAGATCGACATCCTCGAATATTACGGCAAGTTCACCGACGGGTTCCACTCGGTCCTGCACGTCTGGAAGGACGGCAAGGACACCCGCGGGGAGGACCACATCACCACCGTGCCGAAGGACTCCCTGGTCAACGACTTCCACACCTACGGTGCCGAGGTGACGAAGGACTGGATCATCTACTACCTCGACCGGCGGGAAATCGCCCGGATGAAGACGCCCGCCGAGCATCACGCCCCGCTCATGATGCTCGTGAACCTCGCCCTCGGCTCCGGCTGGCCGATCGACAAGACCCCGAACCCCTCCGACCTCCTCGTCGATTACGTCCACGCCTACGCCCCCGACGAGGCGAAGCGGGATGAAGTCTGCAAGTAAAGCCGCGGTCCCCGGGAAACACCCAAGTCCTTCGCCGGCATCTGGCCGGGCCGGGGGCTGGGGACGGATGCGTCCTCCGCCCCCGCGCCCCCGCATCCGGCCGGGATCGCCCCGGGGCGATCCGCCCCGGCCCCGGCCCTATCCGCCCAAGACCTCCGCCCCAAGACCTCCGCTACGTATTGATCCGCAACGCATTTTCCGGGCAGGCCGGTGAGTTCCCCGGCAGGATTATTTGCAAGGATGGTGCGAAGCGAAGCAGGGGACGCCAGTGCCGCCAAGGGGCGAAAAACCCTTCCGGAAAGGGCGTGTGCACCGCAACAAGGGGCGTTTCTCAGGATGTCCCCACGGCGTACTACGCAGGGTGCGGTAAGAATATCGTCCGCCCGCTCATCCGGTGCCGTGTTGAATTTGCGCGGCAAATTCCGCTCTCGCGCAAAAAGTGTGCACCTGGCGAAAGTACCCACCTTGAGTTGTGCGGCGCAATCTGGCACTCAAAACTTAACATCCTGTAAATCGACATGCGCCGAACGCGGCGCCGGAGAAGGGCGGCATGCCGGACCACAACATGCTTCTTGCTGGTCTGCGTCCCAAGGAGACGACACCGATCGAACTCGGCGACCTTGCCTTCCCCCCGGCCTTCCCCCCGCATCCCCTCATGGACCGTGTCGCCAAGCGCGTGTTCGACGCGAGCGTCGCCCTGGTCTGCCTCGTCCTGCTGGCCCCGCTCTTCGCCCTCGTGGCCCTGGCGATCTGGTCGGTCGACGGCGGCTCGCCGTTCTACCGCCACCGCCGCCTCGGCCGGGACCGGCGGTCCTTCGGCTGCCTGAAGTTCCGCTCCATGCGCGCCGACGGCGACGCGATCCTCGCCCGGCACCTCGCGGACAACCCCGTCGCCCAGGCGGAATGGGCGCGCACCCGCAAGCTCAAGAACGACCCGCGGATCACCCCCATCGGCCAGCTCCTGCGCAAGTCGAGCCTCGATGAGCTGCCGCAGCTCATCAACATCCTGCGCGGGGACATGAGCCTCGTCGGCCCCCGTCCCATCGTGGACGCCGAGGTCGAGAAGTACGGCGAGGCCGCCCCGGCCTACTTCGCCGTCCGCCCGGGCCTGACCGGGGCGTGGCAGGTGAGCGGCCGCTCCGACACCACCTACGCCGAGCGGGTCCGGCTCGACCGGGACTACGTCGCCTCGCGCAGCTTCGCCGGCGATATCCTGATCATCATGCGGACCATTCCGGCCGTATTCCTGGTCAAGGGTTCATACTGATCCGCGATTAACCCTCGATTGATTCGTTTTTCTATACGATTGTGTAGTCTCAACGGATTGTTTTAGATAGAAGGGCGGGCAGCGCGGCGCCGGGATGGGGGCCGCCGGCCGTCACCCGATCCGGAGGACTTCATGCGCGTTGCGATCATCCACTACTGGCTGGTGGGGATGCGTGGCGGCGAGAAGGTTCTCGAGGCCCTCGGGCGGCTCTACCCCGAGGCCGACATCTTCACGCACGTGGTGGTGCCGGAGATCCTCTCGGAGGGTCTGCGCCGGCACACGATCCGCACCTCCTTCATCGCGAAGCTGCCGCGCGCGCCGCGGATGTACAAATCCTACCTGCCGCTGATGCCCCTCGCCCTGGAGCAGCTCGACCTCAGCGGCTACGACCTCATCCTCAGCAGCGAGTCGGGCCCGGCCAAGGGCATCATCCCGCCGGAGGGGGCGGTCCACATCTGCTACTGCCACTCGCCGATGCGGTACATCTGGAACATGTACCACGAGTACCGGCGCGGGGCGGGGCGGGTGGCCAAGCTCGCCATGCCGCTGATGACCCACTACCTGCGCACCTGGGACGAGAGCTCGGCCGCCCGGGTCGATCGGTTCGTGGCCAATTCCGGCACCGTGGCGGCCCGCATCCGCCGGTACTACCGCCGCGACGCGAGCGTGGTCTTCCCGCCCGTCGATGTGGACGCCTTCGCTCCGGTGCCCCCGGAGGAGGTCGGCGACTACTACCTCATGGTCGGCGAACTGGTGCGCTACAAGCGCCCGGACATCGCCGTGCGGGCCTTCAACGCCACCGGGCGGCGCCTCGTGGTGATCGGCGGCGGCGAGATGCTGGCCGAATTGCGGGCGCTGGCCGGCCCCACGGTGGAGATCCTCGGCTCGCAGCCGTTCGCGCAGCTCCGCCACCACTATGCCCGGGCCCGGGGCCTGATCTTCCCCGGCGAGGAGGATTTCGGCATCGTCCCCGTGGAGGCGATGGCCAGCGGCCGCCCGGTGATCGCCTACGGGCGGGGCGGGGCGACCGAGACCGTGGTGGACGGCCACACCGGCGTCTTCTTCGACGAGCAGAGCGAGGAGGCGCTGATCGACGCCATCGCCCGCCTCGAGCGCCTGCCCCTCGACCCCGCCGCCATCGTCGCCCATGCCCACCAGTTCAACGCCGCCCGGTTCGAGCGCCAGATGCGCGCGGTCATCGACGAGACCCTGGCCGAATTCCGCGGCCGGCGGGTTCCCGGCCCGGACGTCGTGCCCGGCCGCCCGCCCGCCCCGGGCCCGCGCCAGGGCGTCCTCGCCTGAGGTCGGCGCCCCGATGAGGACAGCACCCACAGGCGGCTCAGGGCCGCAGGACCGGATCGGGGGGCGGCGATGAGCGATCGGGCGGCCGGATACCGCCCCGGGGGCGCCCCGGAGCGTCACGCCCTGTGGCAGGGGGACATGCCCGAGGGCGAGGTGTCGCGCGACCTGCGCCGCCTCAAGGCCGCCGCGTGGCGCAACGTCCTCTATGTCCTCGCCTGGACCGCCTGCCTCGGGGCGGCGGGCGTGGTCTACTCGGCGGTGATGCGGCCCGAATACATCTCGACGGTGCAGATCCTGCTCCAGCCCCGCCGGGTCATCAACGACGGTCCCGAGGACCGGCGCCACTACCACCAGTTCGTGCTCGACAACCAGCAATGCGAGACCGAGCTCGCCCTCGTCACGTCGCAGCAGCTCCTGCGGGGGGTGTACAACGCCCTGGAGATCCGCGAGAGCCCCGAGGTCAAGAACCAGTTCGACAGCGTGACCTCGTCCTTCAAGGCCCTGATCATGCCCCCGAGCCTGACCGGCCCGGTGCCGCCGGACGACTACAGCTACTGGCGCTTCACCCAGCGCATCCGCGCCCGCCGCACCGGGCTCTCCTACATCCTCAACATCACCTACCGGGCCTACGACCCGGACCGGGCCTCCCGGGTGGTCGGCTCCATCGCCAACGCCTACGTCGCCAGCCGCCTGCGCAGCATCGACAACCGCTACCAGAACATCGGCGGCCCCTATCGCGAGAAGCGGGCGGCCCTGCACCAGCAGCAGCTCGCGGCGGCGGAGCAGGGGATCCGCACGGGCCGGATCTCCGAGAAGGACTTCCAGGAACTCGACGTGCGCATCCTCGGCCAGCCGGACACCTCCCTGGGCCCTGTCTATCCCCGGAGGACGCCGCTGCTCATCACCCTCGGCGCCCTGGGCCTCGTCAGTGGCACGCTGATGGTTCTATTTCGTGTCCGGCGATCCGGCGCGAGGCACAACGGCGTAGTCCCGGTTTATTAAACCTTATCCATCCGCGACATTCGGACATCGAAAACTCAGAATATTAGGCGTGTGAAAATGCGCAAATCTAAGGAAATCAAGGAAGCGTAAGGGAAATTCCTTGCGTTAGACCTCTGTCGCGTTTACTGAACTCACGCGTGGATCAATAGCTGCGAATCAGGCCGGATGCCCATTCTCAAGACAATCAGCCCGATCCTCGTCTCGCTTCTGGTGATGGCCTCGGGGGCCGCCCATGGCGAGGGCGAGGCCTATCGCCTGGGGCCCCAGGACGAACTGCAGGTGCGGGTCTCCGACCTGCGGACGGGCGCCGGCGAGGCGTACCAGTGGCAGGCGTTCAACAACAGCAAGTTCGCCGTGGCCCCCTCCGGCCGGCTGTCGCTCCCGGTCATCGGTGAGATCGACGCGAGCGGGCGCACCACCGCCGAGCTCGAGGCGACGATCGGCAAGCGGCTGCAGGAGAAGGCCGGCCTCGCCGTGAAGCCCGACGCCTCGGTGCAGGTCGTGAAGTTCCGGCCCTTCTACATCATGGGCAGCGTCGAGACCCCGGGCGAGTACGAGTACCGGCCCGACCTGACCGTGCTCCAGGCGGTGAGCATCGCCGGCGGCCTGCAGCGCCTCAGCACCGACGCGCTCCTGAGCTACACCCGCGAGGCCCTGAGCACGCATGGCGACGTGCGCGACCTCACCACCAAGCGCCTGTCCCTCCTCGCCCGGCAGGCCCGCCTCGACGCCGAGATCAAGGACGGCCCCCTCGTCTTCACCGGGGAGCTTCAGTCCCTCGGCAAGGGCGAGCGGATCATCGCCGAGGAAACCCAGCTCTACGAGAGCCGGAAGGCGGCCCTCCAGGCGCAGATCAGCAACCTCAACCAGACCAAGGACTTCCTGAAGGAGCAGATCGTCTCCCTCGACGCGAAGGACCAGAACACCAGCCGGACGATCGACCTGATCCGGCAGGAGCTCGACCGGGTGACGTCGCTCGTCAACAAGGGGCTCTCGGCCATGCCGCGGCAGGTCGAGGTCTCGCAGACCATGGCGCAGCTCGAGTCGAACCGCCTGGACGCGCAGATCGCCGTGATCCGCGCGCGGCAGGACGTGGCCAGGGCCGACCGCGACATCCTGGAACTCAAGGACACCCGCCGGACGACCGCCCTGCAGGACGCCACCGAGACGCGGACCAAGCTCGCCGAGACGGAGGCCAAGCTCGAGACGGCACGGAACCTGCTGTTCCAGGCCGAGACCCGGGCCCCGGCCGAGATCCTGGCCAACACCGATGCCTACAGCCAGCCGGAATACGTCGTCTTCCGCCGGGTCGGCGGCAATGCCACCCGCCTCGTCGTCGGCGACCAGGAGCTGGTTCAGCCCGGCGACGTCGTGCGGGT
>JAKONI010000303.1 GCA_022702015.1 Beijerinckiaceae bacterium
GTGCGGATCGTCCCGTAGAGGTTGGTCTTGCAGAAGAAGCAGCGGTTGACCGGGTTGGCCCGGTAGCGGGCATCCTCGAACTCGCCGGCCTCCACCACCGCCAAGTCCCAGCCCTCACGGGCGGCCTCCCGGCGGACCCGCGCCGTGGCCTCTGCGGGCACGGCGGGCGAGGCGGCGTGGACCATGGTGGCGTCCCCCCGGAGGACGCGGTGGGCGTGGGCGGCGAGCGTCAGGCTGTCGACGCCGCCGCTGACGGCCACCGTCAGCGGGCCGATCGCCCTCAGCACGTCCGCGAGCCTTTCGCGGCTGGAGCCGGTCATTCCTTGCCTCCCCGTTCGAGAGCGAGGCCCTCGGCCGTCCGGCGCAGGCGGGCGCGGGCGGCGTGATCCTCGCCGGCCAGGGCGTCGTCCGCCTCGGCCTTGGCGGTGCGGCCCCCCGGCCGCGCCACGGTCTTGACCCGGATGTCCCGGCCCCCCGCCGCGACGGTGACGCTCTCCCGCTCCAGGGCGACCCCCGCGACGATCCGGTAACGCAGGCCGATGGTCGTGGTCTCCCGGAAGCAGGCGCCGATGGCCGCCGCGACCCCGGAGGCGCGGGACAGGACCCGGACATGGGTCATCATCCGGCCCTTCTTCCCGAAGACCGGCATCTGCACCGCGTCGAGCACGTCGTCGTGGGCGCGCAGCCGGTCGAGGCCCTGGGCGAGGTCCTCGGCGGTCTGGTCGTCAACCTCGAACTCGATGACGCCGATGTCCCGGTGCCCCTCGATGGCGCCGGGCTCCTCGGCGAAGGCGAGGGCGCGCAGGCAATTGCTGATCCCCGGCAGGCGCCGCCCGCCGAAGCCGGTGCCCGAGCGCGACAGGATCCTCGGCCCGGCCTGGCGGGTGGCGCCGCCGCACAGGTGCCGGAGGATCGCCGCGCCGGTGGGCGTCACCCGCTCGCCGGGGATGCCGTCATCCAACATCGCGAAGCCCTCGAGCAGCAGGGTGGTGGCGGGCGCCGGTACGGGAAGCGGGCCGTGCTGGGTGTTCACCCGTCCGCCGCCGAGCGGCAGGGCCGAGACCGTCCAGGCGGTCGGATTCAGGGCGGCGGCGAGGTGGGCGGCGGCAACGATGTCGGCGATGGAATCCCAAGCCCCGACCTCATGGAAGGCCACGTCCGCCACGGCGATGCCGTGGACCCGCGCCTCGGCCTCGGCCAGCACCCCGAAGATGCCGAGGGCATGGGCCGCGACCCCCGGCGACAGGTCCGCCCGGCGTAGCCCGTCGCGGATCTGCGACCAGTGGCGATGGCCGTGCCGGGCCGGAGAGGTGGGGCCGTGGTCATGGTGGTCGTGCCCGTGATGGGCGTGGTCGTGATGGGCGTGGTCGTGATGATGGTGGTCGCCGTGTGAATGGGCCCCGTGTTGATGGCCGCCATGACCATGCCCGGCCGGGCCGTCCTCCTCGGCCGGGCGCCCGTCGCGGGTGACCTTGAACCGGCGTCCGGTGAGGATGCCGTCGGAATGGGGGGTGAGGGCGCAGGCCACCCGGGCCGCCGCGTCGGGGGCGGCCTCGGCGAGGGCGGCGCGGACATCGCGGGCGACCCCCGCCTCGTGCTCCGGGAAAGCATCGAGCAGGGCGGCGACGAACATATCGCCGGCCACGCCGCCAAGGGCGTCGAGATGGATCTGCATCACGCGTAACGTAGGGCGCCAACCGGCGCGGGGGAGCGCGACATCGGGCGGAGACGCACGCTCGCCAAGCCTGACAGGAGGTCGCGGGACCGGCTATCCGGCCCGCGCGTGCTCTGCCACCGCCCGGCCGAAGGCCGTCACCAGGGCGCGGTTGACGGGGTTGGCGGCGCTCTCGTGCTCGGCGTGCCACTGGACGCCGAGGGCGAAGCCGGGAGCCCCTTCCACACGGATCGCCTCGATGGTGTCGTCCTCGGCGATGCCCTCCACCACGATCCGCCCGCCGAGGTCGCGGATGCCCTGCCCATGCAGGGAGTTCACCCGGATGGTGTCGCGGCCGATCAGCCCGGCGAAGACGCCGCCCTTCGTCAGGCGGACCTCGTGCCGCTCAGCGAAGACGACCTCCATGTCGGGGTGGATCTCGCCGTTCGGCAGGCGCGGCATCCGATGGTTGAGGCGACCGGGCAGGTCACGGATCTCGGGATCGAGGCTGCCGCCGAAGGCGACGTTCATCTCCTGGAAGCCCCGGCAGATGCCGAACAGGGGCACGCCCCGGGCGACGCAGGCCTCGATCAGCGGCAGGGCCACCGCGTCCCGCGCCTCGTCGTAGGGCTCGTGCGCTTGGCTGGCGGGCAGGCCGAAGCGCCTCGGGTGGACGTTGGCCCGGCCCCCGGTCAGCAGCACCCCATCGACGGTGGCGAGGAGGTCGCCGATATCGGTCACGGTGGGGCAGGCGGCGAAGACGAGGGGCAAGGCGCCCGCCACCTCGGCCAGGGCCCGCAGGTTGTTGATCCCCACCACCTGCGCGGGAAATCGGTTGTCGAGGAGGCGCGCATTGCCGATGACGCCGATCACGGGCCTGGGCATTCTCGGACACAACTCCGCTTCTGATGGGGGGACCCGCCCGTGGGATCCCCGGTGGGGATTCCCGGTGCGTGCCCCCTGTGGTCAGAGGATGGCGAGGGCGTGCGCCTCCTCAAGCAGGATCTCGGCCACCCGTTCCGGCGCCTCCTCGTGGGCGAGGTGCCCGAGGCCCCGCACCAGGGCGACCCGCGCGTCCGGCAGCCGGTCGCGGAGGGTGAAGGCGGTGTCCGGCAGGATCGCCTTGTCGTCGCCCCCGACGATCAGGAGGGTGCGCGTCGTCAGGCGCGGCAGGTCGCGGTGCAAGCGGTCGAGGTCCCAGTTCGCCATCATGCCGAGCGCCCCCCGGACATGCCCCGCCCGGGTGAACAGCCGGCGGTAGAGGTCGAGGCCCTGCGGGTCGAGGCGCGAGCCGGTCCCCTCGATGAGCCGGCGCACGGCCGCCCGGTCCGCCGTCCAGGCGAAGACCCGGGGGGTGAACGGGTTGAGGAACAGTAGCCGGGCCATGCTCGGGAACAGCAGGCTCGCGGCCCCCGGCAGGGGCGCCAGCGCCCCGTTGAACGCGGCCAGCAGGCGTGGGGCGACCGTGCCGTCGAGGCACATCCGGGCGAGCACCGCCGCCCCGGCGGAATGGCCGGCCACCACGGACGGGGCGATTCCCAGCGTGCCGGCCAGCGCCCCCACCGCCGTGGCCATGCCGGGCAGGGACAGGCTCGCCCCCGGCAGCGGATCGGTGAAGCCGTGGCCCGGAAGGTCCGGCGCCACCACGCGGAACCGCGCCGCGAGCAGGGGGGCCAGGCCGCGCCAGGAGTGGGTCGCCGCCCCGGTCCCGTGCAGCAGCAGCAGGACCGGGGCGGCGGGATCGCCGAATTCCTGCACGTGCCACCTCAGGCCGCCGGCCTCCACGAAGCGGCTGGCGGCGCGATGGGGCCAGTCCCGGCCATCCGTCGCCCAGTCGGGCCTGTCGGGGGTGTCGACGCTTAGCACGGCGGCCTCGCTCTTGCGGAAACGGAGGTGATCGGGTGGGCGCCCCCGATGGAATGGCCAGGGGACCGAAGGGTTCGCCGCATCGCAACAACGAAGTTCGTGACCGGGGTCGCGGGGTCGTTCAACATCGGAACACGGAACGCCTCACGCTATCGTTCATGGGTGGAAGTATTTCGTAAATCTCAACAAATCCATGACGAACCCGCATGGCTCGAGTGCAGTCACCTAGCTTGTTGCGTTGCAATATCGGATCCATGTTGGGGCGTACAAGAAAACCCGTCGCCCCCAACTCAGGAGCAGGTCGTGATACC
>JAKONI010000339.1 GCA_022702015.1 Beijerinckiaceae bacterium
GCTCGCGGGATGGAGGGGGAATGGGGGATTTTCCGTTCGGCCCCTCGCGGCGAACGCCCTCTCAAAGCCGTGCCAGCAACTCCGTCTTCTTGTCCCGGAACTCCTGGCTCGTCAGCACCCCACGGGCGTGCAGGTCGGCGAGGCGCTCGATCGTCGCCAGGATATCGTCCGGGTCGGACCGCTTGGCCGGCGCGGGGTCCGGCGTCGTGGGGGCGGACTCGGTGGCGGGCTGGGGGGCGGCCGCCTCCGCCTCGATCCGGCTCAGCCGGTCGAGGGCGACGGGCCCCGCCGCCCCGGAGAAGCGCAGCAAGCCGTTCGACTGCGAGACCCCTGAGATCTCGTGGTCGCCGGTATCGTAGACGACCACACCCGACCCCTCCTCGATGGCGAGCCGCCGGCTCTCGGGGAAGTAGGCATAGCGCATCCCGTTCTGGGAGCCCGTGGACGAGGGGCGGCCGAGCCCCCCCGGCCACCACTCGCCCGCGCCCACGGGGCGGCCGGACGAGGAGTGCGAGGCGAAGCCTTCCGCCGGCAGCGTCGCCGCCAGTTCGCCGCACAGGGCGGCGACCCGGGCCCGCAGCCCATCGTCGAACATGCGGCCGACCATCGTCATCCCGCCGGCGCTCCACTGGCCCATCCCGCCGAGGTCGGGATGATCGAACTGCGCCATCCGGCCGTGGCCCCGCTCCAGGGCCCGGACGAGGTGACGCACGGCGTCCAGGCTCACGCCGTGCCGGTCGGCGACCTTCTGGAGGCCGGTGGCCTCTTCGGGGCCCTCCCCGCCATCCCGGGATCCGCTATCACCGAAGGGGACCATCGCTGCGCTCCAGACCGATCCGAGGGGACGACAGAACAGGTACGGGCGGGGCGCCCGGCCTCACTCCGCAGGCGTGGAGAACGGGCCGGCCATGACGAAATCGGCGAGGGGCCGGCGGCCGTTCGGCGCCTCGCGGGGGCGCTGCTCCTCGGTGAGGTCGGCCTCGGGGACCTTGCGGCCCACGGCGAAGGCGGCCTCGATCCGGTGATGCTCCGGCACGCGCAGCACCTCCGGCGCCCGGGCGTGGTCGAACCCGGTCATGCCGTGGGCGTGCCAGCCCTGCCGGATCGCCTGTAGCTGGAAGGCCAGGGACGCGGCGCCCGCGTCGAACGAATGGCTGTAGGAGGGCTTCAACTCGTCCCCCACCCGCATCCGGGCGCTGGAGACGAGGAAGACGATGGCCCCGGTGCCGGCCACCCACTTCTGGTTGCCGGGCACCAGCAGGTCGAAGAACGTCTGCCAGTGGGCGTCGTCCTTCAGGGCGTAGAGGAAGCGCCAGGGCTGCGAGTTGTACCCCGAGGGCGACCAGCGCGCCGCCTCGAACATCCGCCGCATTTCGGCCTCCGGCACCGCCTCGCCGGTGAAGGCCCGGGGGGAATGCCGTTCCACGAAGAGCGGATCGATCTCATGGTCGGGCCGGCGGGGCGTGGGCAGCGTCACGATGCAACTCTCCTGGCGCGGCCCCGCCGATTCGATGCGGGGGCGCGCGGCGCTACAATGAAGCGGCGCCGGCCCCTAAGGCAACGTCTCCCGCCGTGCGGCGCCGCCTAGCGGATGCGGCCGGGGCGCGCCGGCTCGAACACGATGCGGCGGTGGAAGGCGCACCAGCTCTTGCCGTCCGTCACGGGAGCGCCGCAGCAGATCGCCTGATCGCTCGGCTCACCGATGATGTACTTGCACACGAAGGCGCCGGACTGGGCGAAGGGCACGCGCAGATCCGCCGAAGGCTCCTTGAGACCCTCGGCGTCGCCGAGTTGTGACATGCGGACGAGTTGATTCATGGGTTCGATCCCGAAGGTCGCCGCGCAGGCTCCCCGTTGGCTGCGAAGGTGGAACGCCCCGAAACCACGCGGTGTCGCCGGCCATCGCACGATGCAACGGAACCCGGTCCGACCGCGTGGCACCGGCTCGTGGCCGGCACAGGACTGTCATGGTATCGTCGTAGCTGGGGTTCACGCCCTTGAAAACAAGGGCGGACTGCGCTCAGCGCACACGACCAGCGTGGGGAATGCGTAGCTCAGGCGCGGATCTGAACACATCCGTCAGGCTTTCACGCAGCAATCGGGAGTGGCATGCATTGCCTTGGGCCCCGTGGTTTGCTTGTTAATGAGTGAACCTGCACGGAACCGATCATGGCGCACCTGCCCCTCGTCACTCCCGCCTGGCTGCACGAGCGCCTTTCCGCCCCGGACATCGTCGTGCTCGACGCCTCCTGGTACCTGCCGGCGGCCGGGCGGGACCCCCAGGCCGAGTACCGGGCGGCCCATATCCCCGGCGCCCTCCGCTTCGACCTCGACGCCATGAGCGACACCGATTCGCCCCTGCCGCACATGCTGCCCCGGCCGGAGGTGTTCGCCTCCCGGATGCGGGCGCTGGGCGTCGGCGACGGGCAGCAGGTGGTGGTCTACGACGGCCAGGGCCTGTTCTCGGCCCCGCGCGTCTGGTGGATGCTGCGGACCTTCGGCATGCGCGACGCCCTCGTCCTCGATGGCGGGCTGCCCGCCTGGGTCGCGGAGGGCTTCCCCACCGAGGACGGCGACGGCCCCACCCGGGACCGGCGCCATTTCACCGCCCGCCTCGACCACGGCGCCGTCGCGGACGCCACCGACGTCGCCCGCGCCCTGGAGGGCGGCTCGGCCCAGGTGGTCGATGCGCGCTCCGGCCCCCGCTTCCGGGGCGAGGAGGCGGAACCGCGCCCCGGCGTGCGCCCCGGCCACATGCCCGGGGCGAAGAACGTCCATTACGGCGCCCTGCTGCGCGACGGCCGCATGAGGAACCCGGAGGAGTTGGCGGAGGTCTTCGCGGCGAACGGCGTCGATCCCCGTCGGCCGGTGGTGACGACTTGCGGCTCGGGGGTCACGGCGGCGATCGTCGGCCTCGCCCTGGAGACGATGGGCCACCCCGCCCGGGCGCTCTACGACGGCTCCTGGTCGGAATGGGGCGCGGACGAGAGCCGGCCCGTGGCGAAGGGGTGAGGGACAGGCGGATCGGCCCTCTCGAAACGCCTCGGCCCGAGAGCCCGGCCGAGAAGTCCCCTCCGATCCCACCCTCGCCCTCATCCTGAGGTGCCGCCGCGAAGCGGTGGCCTCGAAGGAGCCCTCCAGTCAGCGCCGTGATCCCTGGAGGCCTCCTTCGAGGCGGCTTTCGCCGCGCCTCAGGATGAGGGGGCTTGGCAGGACAGGCCGACTTTCCGGGCCCCCTTTA
>JAKONI010000360.1 GCA_022702015.1 Beijerinckiaceae bacterium
ACCGCCAGGCCGACATAGCCGAGCAGCGTCACCACCGCGTCCCCGAGGGTGTGCCGGTGGGTGGAGGAGTAGATCGCCGCCGGGATCGCGACGACGTGCACGAAGACCAGGGCCGTGACGTTGACGAGCAGCGTCAGCCACAGGGCGTCCCCCACCACGTCGGCCACCGGCTTGTCGTATTCGAAGGACCAGCCCCAATCCCCCTGGAGCAGGCCGGAATAGCCCCCGGGGCCCGGCATCAGCCCGACCCACATCAGGTATTGCTCCCAGACCGGCCGGTCCAAGCCGTACTGGCGCATGAGCAGTTCGGCCTTGGCGATGGAGCCGGCATCGCCGGTGGCACGCAACTCCATGATGCGGTTCGTCAGGTAATCGCCCGGCGGCAGCTTGATGACGAAGAAGACCAGGGCGGAGATGACGAGCAGCGTCACCGCCATCGTCAGGATACGGCGGAGGATCACGCCGATCATCGCGCGTCCGCCCGGTTGTCGGCGGCCCCGTCCCAGAACGCCTCGTCCAGGCGCTGCACGCCGATCATCGCGGTGGGTTCCCAGGAGTACAGGGCGCGGGCGGGCAGGTTCACGAGCCGGTTGGCGGTGACGACGGGTTGCAGCGCCCCGGCGACGGTGCCGATCACCCAGGTGTTGCGGGCGTGGTTCATCAACATCTCCTGCCAGATCGCCCCCTGGCGGGTGGGATCGTCGAGGCGGCGCCACTCCCGGTCGAGGTCGAGGAGGCGCTGCACCTCGGGCACGTCGCAGGGTTCGCCCCCCTTGCCCCGGCTGCCGACGTTCAGGGACCAGCGCGGCCAGGCGTAATGGTCGGGCTGCGCCGGGCTCAGTTCCGTCGGCGGCATGATCGGGGTCGGCACGGCGAGGTCGAGACCCTGCGCCGCGACCATCACGGTGAGGCCGGCGAGCGAACGCCGCCCGAGGTTGGTCCGCTCCTGCGGCTTGGTGACGAGGCGGAGGCCCACCTCCCGCCAGAACTCGCCGATCAGCGTCAGGGCGTCGAGGATCTCCCCCGCCTCGCCGTCGCTCTCCACGACGATCTCCAGGGGGCGCCCGTCGGCCATCTTGCGGATGCCCGAGCCGTCGCGCTCCGTGAGGCCGATGGCGTCGAGGAGGCGGGAGGCTTCCGCCGGATCGTAGGTGGCGTTGAGGGTGCGCATCTCCGGCTGGAACAGCGGCGAATCCGCCAGGATCGTGTCGTTGCCCTCGGTGCCGAGGCCGAACAGCAGGGTGTTGTTGAGCGTCCGCCGGTCGATCGCCCGCGACAGGGCGTGCCGGAACCGCACGTCCCGGTTCAGGGCACGCCAAGCGGGGTCGAGGGTGGTGAGGTTGGGATACAGCGCCACCTCGGAGCCCCGGGCGATGGGCCAGAGGTTGGTGCGGTAATCGTGGGCCTTCTCCCCTTCCTTGAGGCTCGGGATGTCGGGCATGGCCAGCCCCCGGAACATCAGGTCGGCCTCCCCCGCGTTGGTCTTGGCGACCAGCAGGCCCGTCGAGGCCACGTCCATGACGATGCGGTCCACGTAGGGAAGTTGCGTGCCCGCCGAATCGACCCGGTGGTAGGAGCGGTTGCGCTCGAAGGTGAAGCGCGTCGCTGGCGAGCGGGTGCGCGGCACCCAGCCCTGGAGGGTCGGACAGTCCGGGTTCAGCAACTCGTAGTTGTCGTCGAGGCGGTTGTGCAGGGCGGCCCAGCTGCGCACCTTGGCGGCCTTCGCCTTGGCCTCGGCAGCCTCCTTGCCGACGTAGCGGGGGTGGACCTGCCTCAGGTAATGCGCCGGCCGGTAGATCAGCGGATCGCGCGGGGCCGCCAGCGCCGGTAGGAACATCGGGTTCGGCCGCTCCCAGGTGAAGCGGATGGTCCGGGCATCCGGGAACTCCAGCACGGGGGGCTTGCCGTCGACCATGAGGAAGGCCGGCGGCCCCTCGGGGCTCAACTCCTTCTGATTGGCCACGTCCTCCCACCAGTAGCGGAAGTCCTCGCTGGTGAAGGGGTGCCCGTCCGACCAGCGGTGCCCGTCCCGCAGGGTGAAGGTGAAGCGCCCGCCTTCGACCGTGTACTTCTCCAACACGTCCGCCTGGAGGGCGAGGTCGGCGTCGTAGCCGACGAGGCGGGTGTAGCCGTAGACCGAGAGGTAGCGCACGTCCCGCGCCTTCGCGATCAGGGTGCGCACGGTCCCCCCCGCCTTGCCGAGGCGTCGCCCCCGGGCGGCGAGATCGGGGATCAGCGGCGTCGCCGGCGGCGCGGGGGCGTCGTCCGCCAGGGCGCGGCGGGGGAAGAGGGCGGTCGCGGCCACGCCCACGAGAAGGGCGCGGCGGGATGGGGCAGGGACGGCGCGCCGCCCGATGTCACGGGGACCCCGCCTATCTTCCTCATTCTGAGGTCGAGGTTCGGAATAGGCTTCCAGGTCGTGCGGTTCATCCCTCACGGCCCGCCCCCATGCAGTTCCACGTAGGTCAGCCGCGCGGGGGAATAGCCGGTGGCGTGGTGGAGGTCGTCGAAGGGATGGGCGCGGGCGATCAGGTCCGCCGCCTGCTGGGCCAGGGCGTCCCCGGCGGGTTGCTCGAAGGGGCGGCCGTTCCGGGTCCAGCGGATCGGCTCGGGCGCCGCGTCGAGGGCGGTGATCATCGCGATGGTCGGGTGGGCGGGGCCGCCATGCGAGTGGATACGGTGGGCCGGCACGTCATCATCGAACAGCAGGCGGGTCAGGCCCCGCGCCCGCGCCTCCACCACCCGGCGGGCCTGGGAAACGTGGTCATCGAAGAAGGCGACCGTGGCGGCGGGATTGAGCATCGACCAATCGACGGTGGACCAGTCCGCCGTGCTGTAGCGCGCCCGGTCGTCACGGTATTGCAGACCGGACAAGTCGGGGTCGTGACAATAGATCCGTGCCCCTGGGCAGGCCTGCCGGATGACCCAGGTGGTGAGCCCCCGGAAGACCCCGGACTCGATGACGAAGGCGGGGTTCAGCACGCGCATCGCGACGTAGAGTTGCAATGCTCCGTTGAACCCGCTGCCGCCCCGGCGCTGGCGGACGGGGGCGGTGGGGATCAGGTGCCAGAAGGTCTCCGCCAGGGCGCGGATGTCCTCGCGCGGGTGCAGGCCGCTGGCGGCGAGGTCGGCGGAAAGGCTCGCGGCGGCGGCGTCGAGGAGGTGCGCCACCTCCCGGGGGGAGGTCGGCCGGTGGGTCCAGTCGGGGGAGGCCGGAACGAGGTCGTAGCCGAGGCGGTCGAACAGGGGCCCGAGGAACCGGCGGCGCAGGCGCTCGAGGACGACGGGGGGCCGCGGCTGCATCAGGCGGCCCTCCGGGCGGCTTGCGCGCCGTGGCGGACCCGGTGGCCGGCCTCCACCTCCTCCATCGTCCCGGCCTCGTCGGGGGCGAGGCGGTAGGGCTCGGGCCAGCGGTCCGGGTCCGAGGCCTCGCCGGTCACGGCGGCCATGTCGAGGGGGTGATCGAGGCTCGGATCGGGCACGGCGGCGAGGAGCGCCCGCGTGTAGGGGTGCATCGGCCTGCGGAACAGGGCGGCCCGGGGCGCCTCCTCGACGATCCGGCCCTTGCACATCACGCTGATCGTGTCCGCCATGTAGTCGATCACCGCGAGGTTGTGGGAGACGATCAGGTAGGAGAGGCCCAGCGCCGTCTGAAGATCCTTGAGGAGGTTGAGGATCTGCGCCTGCACCGAGACGTCCAGCGCCGAGACGGGTTCGTCGAGGACGAGGAGGCGCGGCTCCAGGCTCAGCGCCCGGGCGATGCCGATGCGCTGGCGCTGGCCGCCGGAGAAGGCGTGCGGGTAGCGGGACAGGGCGCCGGCCTCCAAGCCGACCATGGCCATCAGGTCGCGGCAGCGCCGCCGCCGCTCCTCCTGGCCCACCCCGTGGATTTCCATCGGCTCCGACAGGATCTCGCGGACGGTCATGCGCGGATCGAGGGAGGCGTAGGGGTCCTGGAAGACGAACTGCACGGTGCGGCGGTAGGCGAACAGCGCCTCCCCCTGAAGGCCGTGGACGTCCTGCGGACCGGCCCCCCCGTCGAACAGGATTCGCCCCGAATCCGGGGGCAGCGCCCGCATGATCATCTTGGAGACGGTGGTCTTGCCCGAGCCCGATTCGCCCACGAGCCCGAGGGTCCGCCCGCCCTCCAGGCTCAGGGACACGTCCGAGACCGCCCGCACCGTCCGCGGCTTGGCGAAGAGGCGGCCCGAGCGGAGGGTGAAGGTCTTGCTCACGCCGTCCACACGAAGGATCGGCCCGGCGAGGCGGGGCGCCTCCCGGTGGGGCGGGATCTCCGCCTTGGCGGGGCGGATCGGGGTGAGGCGCTCCCCCGGTTCCATGTCGAAGCGCGGCACCGCCTCGATCAGGGCCTTGAGGTAGGGATGGCCGGGCCGGCGCATCACGATCTCCTTCGGCCCCGACTCCACCAGCTTGCCCCGGTAGAGCACGGCCACGTCGTGGGCGATGTTGGCGACCACGCCGAGGTCGTGGGTGATGAGCAGGATCGCCATGCCTGTCTCGTCCTGCAGCTTGGTCAGCAGGGCGAGGATCTGGGCCTGTGTGGTCACGTCCAGCGCCGTGGTCGGCTCGTCGGCGATCAGCAGGGCCGGGCGCATGATCAGCGCCATGGCGATCATCGCCCGCTGGCGCAGGCCCCCCGACAATTCGAACGGGTAGGTCCGCAGCGCCCGCTCCGGATCGGGGAAGCCGACCCGGGCGAGGGCGTCCACGGTCTGCGCGTCGCTCTCCCGGCGGTCGGCGCCGGTGTGGATGCGCAGGGCCTCGCCGATCTGGTCGCCGATGGTGTGGAGCGGCGACAGGCAGGTCATCGGCTCCTGGAAGATCATGGCGATCCGGCGGCCTCGGATCGCCCGGATGGCCGAGCCCTCTTCCGGCAACCGGGCAAGGTCGACGGGTTCGCCGTCCCCGGCGAAGGTGATCGACCCTCGGGTGATGGAGGCCGAGCGCGGCAGGATGCGCAGGATCGCCTGCGCCGTCACCGATTTGCCCGAGCCGGACTCGCCGACGAGGGCGAGGGTGCGCCCCCTCGCGATGTCGAGGGACAGGCCGTGCAGGGCCTCGAAGCGGCCCGCGTCGGTGCGGAAGGCGACGGCGAGGTCGCGGATCGACAGGAGCACGCTCACACCGCCCTCGGGCGTTCGGGATTTCCAGAGATAGGCCCGCCGGAGGGCGCGTCCACCGTTGAAAGGAATAGGAGTTTCGGGTCCCGTAACCGCACCGCCGGATGCCCCGCCAGCAGGGGCAGGAGCTGGCCGAGGAATTCCCACACCGCCTCGTCATGGGCGAGGTGATGCGTCAGCAGGCCGAGCGGGTCCGAGGCCGCCGCGCCCGCATGGGCGAGGAGCGTCCCGATGAGAGTGGCGGGATCGCGCAGGGAGCGGCTTCCCCGCCAGTCGATGACGTCGAGGGTGGCCTCGGCGCGCGTGAGGCCGGCGATGGCCGGGCCCCCCGCCGCCGACAGGCCGCGATAGCCGAGCCCTGGCAGGTCGCGGGCGAGGTCGTCGGCGAGGCGGTTCCAGGGGGGCACGAAGACCGGCAGGAGCTTCTCCCCCGGCAGCCGGTCGCGGGCGATCCGCAGGGCCATGGCCGCCTCCCAGCGCATCGACGCAAGCGGCCGGTGCGGTCCGAACTCGGCGGCTTTCGCCCCCGGCGGGGCATGGTTGTCGTGGGCGAGGCCGTGGACCGCGAGGCTGACTCCGGGGGCCTCCGCGAGGCGCTGTCCAAGGGAGGCTTCGACACGGGAAGGGATCGCGGCGATCAGGATCGGCGCGCCGGGCTTCAGCGCCAGGAGCCGGTCCAGGGCCGGGGTGGCGGCGATGGCGTCGTCGTCGCGCCACCAGAGATCGACCCGGCGCCCGGTGTCCCCCGCCCGGTCGAGGGCGTCCCGCAAAGGCGAGAGCCGATCCACCGATTCCACGCTCGACCTCATCCCCAGGTGCGGCGAGGCGGGCCCCTCAGGGTCTGGCCAGGAAGTTCGCTCCAGTCCCACCCCCGCCCTCATCCTGAGGTGCCCGCCTTGGCGGGCCTCGAAGGAGGCCTCCAGAACGCGCTGCGATCCCTGGAGACCTCCTTCGAGGCGGCTGCGCCGCGCCTCAGAATGAGGAGGATTGGTGGGAGAGACCGACTGTCCGGTCAGGCTTTCGGGATAAGGACCAGGGTAGGGAGTGGGTCGCAACGGTTCCCGCCTCCGGGGAGACGGCGCCGAACGCTCCCGGCGCATCTCCTCCACGAGGGCGACGGTGCGGGCGCCGCCATCAAGGGCGATGGCGTGCGCCAGGGGCGAAGCCGTCGCACCGGCGGCGTCCTCGACCGCC
>JAKONI010000365.1 GCA_022702015.1 Beijerinckiaceae bacterium
GGATCACCACGTCGCGGCCGTGCTCGACCAAGCGCTTGGCCTTCTCGATCACCATCTCGGCGACCTGCACGTGGCGGGTGGCCGGCTCGTCGAAGGTCGAGGCGATGACCTCGCCCTTCACCGAGCGCTGCATGTCGGTGACCTCCTCGGGCCGCTCGTCGATGAGCAGCACGATCAGGTAGCACTCGGGGTGATTGAGGGTGATCGACTGCGCGATGTTCTGCATCAGCACGGTCTTACCCGTGCGCGGCGGCGCCACGATCAGGGCGCGCTGGCCCTTGCCGATGGGCGCCACGATGTCGATGATCCGGGGGCTGAAATCCTTCTTGCCCGGGTTGTCCAGCTCCAGCTTGAACCGCTTCGTGGGGAAGAGCGGGGTCAGGTTGTCGAAGTGGACCTTGTGCTTGATCTTTTCCGGGTTCTCGAAATTGATCGTGTTCACCTTCAGGAGCGCGAAGTAGCGCTCGCCGTCCTTCGGGCCCCGGATCGGCCCCTCGACGGTGTCGCCGGTCCGCAGGCCGAATCGGCGGATCTGGGTCGGCGAGATGTAGATGTCGTCCGGGCCCGGCAGGTAATTCGAATCGCTGGAGCGCAGGAAGCCGAAGCCGTCCTGCAGCACCTCGACGGTGCCGGCGCCGATGATCTCGACATCCTTGGCAGCGAGCTGCTTCAGGATGGCGAACATCAACTCCTGCTTGCGCATGGTCGAGGCGTTCTCGACCTCGACCTCCTCCGCGAAGGCGGTGAGCTCGGTGGGGGTCTTGGCCTTCAGCTCGGAGAGCTTGACCTCGCGCATTCCGGCGAGGGCGGCCACGGTGCCCTCCTCGGCCGGCTCAACGGTCTCGAGGTCGGCGAGGGCGTCGGAGTCTGGCGTCATGGAGTGTTCGGACCGACGAAGGACAGGACAGGGGGTCGGTTTCGCGCCAAGCTCCCGGGGAGGGGCGCCGGAGGGCGGGCCGCGCTACGGCGCTGGACCCGGACATCTGACTTTGGCAAACCGTTGGGCGGGACCCTTGCGGCCCACGGGCGCGCTGTGGCGCGGACCTTGTGGGGAGGGCAAGGCTTTCTTACAGCGTTTCGGAGGCGGGCTCAAGGGCCTCGTGTCGCATCCTCTCCCCCGGCCGGGTCGGCGGTGGAACCGGGGCCATGCGGACCCGTTCCCGTGCGGTTCCCCGCGCCGCGGCGTAAGGGCGGGACGGGGACCGGCGCCGGAGCCGCGCCAGGATTTGCGAAAGACCACCCATGCGCGATGACGCCACCGGCCGCACGATCGTGGCCCACGAGCCCCGCCGGATCCCCTGGCTCGACCTCGTGTTCGGATTCGGCCCGATGGTGCCGATCGTGGCCGGGGCCGCCGCCGCGTGGTGGCTCCAGGGGGAGAGCTTCGAATATCTCGTGGCGCTCTGCACCCTGCTCTACTCGGCCTCGATCCTGTGCTTCCTCGCCGGCGTCCACCGGGGGGTCAGCTTCCGCACCGAGGGGGGCCCGCGCCTGTCGCAGATGGCGACGATGCTCGTCCTCTACGTCCTCGGCCTCGGCAGCCTGTTCGCCGCCGTGCTGGGCAAGGCGGTGCCGGGGCTCGGAATGCTGATCCTCGGCTATGCGCTGGTGGCCATCCTCGATCCCCTGGAGGCGCGGACCGGCGCCGTGCCCCTGGCCCATGCCAGGCTGCGGCCGATCCAGATGCCGCTGGCCATCGTGAGCCTCGGCGTGCTCCTCTGGATCAAGCTCCACGCGCCCTACTGACGGGCGTCCCGCTTGCCGCCTCCCGACCGCCTGCGTTAGAGCCCGGCGGACCAGGCCCGCCGGGCCGGAACCGGAGGGCGGCGGCTCCGCGTCGGAGCCCTCCGCGGGAAGCGAACGAACACGCCATGTCCAAGGTCGAGCCCCAGAAGGCCGAGAGCCCGAAGGCCGAAACCCTGAAGCCCCGCCTGCCCCGGGGCTTCGTCGATCGCCGCGCCGGGGAAATCGCCGCGCAGCATCGGATGCTGGAGACGATCCGCCAGAGCTTCGAACTCTACGGGTTCGAGGCCTTGGAGACGCCCTTCGTCGAGTACACCGAGGCGCTCGGCAAATTCCTGCCCGATCTGGACCGGCCGAATGCGGGCGTCTTCTCCTTCCAGGACGACGACGAGGCGTGGCTGTCGCTGCGCTACGACCTGACGGCGCCGCTGGCCCGCTTCGTGGCCGAGCATTTCGATTCGCTCCCCAAACCCTACCGCAGCTTCCGCGCCGGCTACGTCTTCCGCAACGAGAAGCCGGGGCCGGGGCGCTTCCGCCAGTTCATGCAGTTCGACGCGGACATCGTCGGCGCCCCGTCGGTGGCCGCCGACGCCGAGATCTGCATGCTGATGGCCGACACCCTCGGGCGGCTCGGCCTCGGCGGACAGTTCGTCGTCAAGGTCAACAACCGCAAGGTGCTGGACGGGGTGATGGAGGCCGCCGGCCTCGCCGGGCCCGAGAGGGCGGACCAGCGCCTCACCGTCCTGCGGGCCATCGACAAGCTCGACCGCCTCGGCATCGACGGCGTGCGCGCCCTCCTCGGCGCCGGCCGCCAGGACGAGAGCGGCGCCTTCACCAAGGGGGCCGGCCTCGACGACGCCACCGCCGGGCGGATCCTCGCCTACGTCTCCCTCCAGGCGGACGCCAGCGAGGGCGCCGACCGGGTGGCGTTCTGGGAGCGGTTCTTCGAGGGCTGGCACGCGGCGGTGGGCTCCTCGGAGACCGGGCGCGAGGGGATCGCCGAACTGCACGCCATGATGCGGCTCTGCGCGGCGGCGGGCTACGGCCACGACGTGATCCGCGCCGACCCGAGCGTGGTGCGCGGCCTCGAATACTACACCGGCCCGGTCTACGAGGCCGAGCTGACCTTCCCCGTCACCAACGAGGACGGGCAGACCGTGCGCTTCGGCTCGGTAGCCGGCGGCGGGCGTTACGACGGGCTCGTCGGGCGCTTCCGCGCCGAGCCGGTGCCGGCCACGGGTTTCTCCATCGGCGTGTCGCGGCTGTTCTCGGCGCTCCAGCTGGTGAAGAGCCCCCTTCTCGCCGGCGCCGAGAAGCCCGGCCCGGTGGTGGTGCTGGTCCTCGACCGGGAGAACATGGCCGACTACCAGCGGCTGGTGACGCTCCTGCGGGCGGACGGGATCAAGGCCGAACTGTACCTCGGCACCGCCGGCATGAAGGCGCAGATGAAGTACGCCGACCGCCGGAAGGCGCCGGTGGCGGTGATCCAGGGCTCCAACGAGCGGCTGGCCGGCGAGGTCCAGATCAAGGACCTGATCGAGGGCGCCCGCGCCGCCGAGGGCATCACCAGCAACGCCGAGTGGAAGGCCGCCCGCCCGGCGCAGTTCTCCTGCCCGGAATTGGACATGGTGGCCCAGGTGCGGGCCGTGCTGGCGCGGCATTTTCCGGAAGCGCGGGGGTGACTGTCCCATGATCGACCGCATGCCGGATCTCCCGGCCGAGACCCTGACCGAGGCGCAGAAGGCCGCCGCCGAGACCTTCCGGGCCGAGCGCGGCGTGCCGGTGTTCGGGCCGTTCACGCCGCTCCTGCGCAGCCCCGAGATGATGCAGTGCGCGAGCCGGATGGGGCTCTACCTGCGCTACAACTCCATCCTACCGCTGCGGATCAGCGAGTTCACGATCCTCATCGTGGCGCGCGAGTGGAGCCAGCAGGTGGAGTGGCACATCCACCACCCGATCGCCCTCAAGGCCGGGGTCGCCCCCGAGACCGCGCGGGCCCTCGCGGAGGGGCGCCGCCCCGCCACGATGAGCGAGGACGAAACCCTGGCCTACGACTTCTCGATGGAGTTGCAGCGCTTCCGGGCCGTCAGCGACCCGACCTACGCCGCCGTGGTGGCCCGCTTCGGCGAGCAGGGAGCGATCGATCTCACCGGCATCAACGGCTACTACGCCCTGCTGGCCATGACGATGAACGTCGCCCGCACGGCCCTGCCCGAGGGCGCGCCCCGCCCTCTGGCGCCGCTCACGCCCTGATCGGGGATCCCCAAGGGACGTGTCCCTTGGGTGGGGTCCAATGAAGGCGGACTTGGGCAAGGCGCCTGGGAGGCGCAGGGCTCCGCCCCCCGCCCCCGCCGGAGGGCTCGCCCTCCGGACACCCGGACTTCGCGCCGCTCCGCTTGTGGCGGGGGCCGCTTCGGGCTAACCCCCGCCATCCCCTTTCCGCCCGGACGAGAGTGATGGTCGCCCAACCCCGTGCCGAATCGGCGCGCCCTCCCGCGGACCCGCGCGTCGCCGGGGCCCGCATCCTCATCGTCGAGGCCCGCTATTACGAGGCGCTGGCCGACGAACTGCTCAAGGGCGCCCGCGCCGCCGTCGCGGCGGCCGGCGCCGTGGCCGAGGTCGTCACCGTGCCCGGCGCCCTGGAGATCCCCGCCGCCGTGGCGATCCTCTACGAGACCGGCGCCTACGACGCCGTGGTGACGTTGGGCTGCGTGATCCGGGGCGAGACCGGCCATTACGATATCGTCGCCGGGGAGAGCGCCCGCGCCCTGATGGACCTGTCGGTCCACAGGCGCATTCCGCTGGGCAACGGCATCCTCACCGTGGAGACCGAGGAGCAGGCCTGGGCCCGCGCCCGGGTGTCGGAACAGGACAAGGGCGGCGGCGCGGCCGACGCGGCGCTCGCCGTGCTCGGCCTGAAGCGGGCCGCCGGGGGGGCGACGCGATGACGGAGAACCGCATGGCCGAGGCCACCCCGCCGGAGGACAAGTCCCCCGCCATCAACCCGCGCAGCGGCGCGCGCCTCGCCGTGGTGCAGGCCCTCTACGAGATGGATATCTCGGGCAAGGGCGTCCTCGACGCGCTGGCCGAGTTCGAGGCCCACTGGATCGGCCGGGAGATCGACGGCATCGCCCATCCCCAGGCCGACCCGGCCTTCTTCCGGGACCTGCTGCGCGGGGTGGTGGACGAGCAGCGGGCCATCGACCGGCAGCTCGACGACGCCTTGAGCGAGGGCTGGCCCCTGCGGCGGATCGAGACCGTGCTGCGGGCGATCCTGCGGGCGGGGGCCTACGAGCTGATGTTCCGCCCCGACGTGCCGGCTCGGGCCGCGATCTCGCAATACGTCGACGTGGCCCACTCCTTCTACAGCGCCGACGAGCCCGGCCTCGTCAACGGCGTCCTCGACCGCCTCGCCCGTCAGGTGCGGCCGGCGGAGGTGGCGGGGAAGCCCGAGACCGGCAAGCCCGGCCCGAAGCGGGGTTGAGCATGGCCGGGGGGCCGCCTCGCCCGAGCGAGGATGGGCTCATCGCCCGCTACTTCGCCCCCCTCGCCGGCCCCGGCGCCGACGGGATGCGCGACGACGCGGCGACGCTCACCCCCTCCCCCGGTTGCGACCTCGTGCTCACCGCCGACGCCATCGTGGCCGGCATCCACTACTTCCCCGACGACCCGCCCGCCTCCCTAGCCCGCAAGGCGCTGGGGGTGAACCTCTCCGACCTCGCCGCCAAGGGCGCGGTGCCGAGGGGCGTCCTCCTGACCCTCGCGCTGCCCGACGACTGGACGGAGGACTGGCTCGCCGGCTTCACCGAGGGGCTCGCCGGGGCGCTGGCGGGAGCCGGCTGCGCCCTCCTCGGGGGTGACACCGTGCGCTCGGGCGGCCCTGCCCTCATCGGCGTCACCGCCTTCGGCGAGGTGCCGGCCGGCGGCATGGTCCGCCGGACCACCGCCCGAATCGGCGACCGCCTATGCGTCAGCGGAACGGTGGGCGACGGGGCGCTGGGGCTTCGCCTGCGCCGGGGGCCCGCCTGGGCCGCCTCCCTCGACGGGGCCATGCGCGCGCATCTGGCCGACCGCTACCTGCATCCGCGCCCGCGCCTGCCCCTCGCGCCGCTGCTGCGCCGCCACGCGCGGGCGGCGATGGACATCTCGGACGGGTTCGCCGGCGACCTCGCCAAGATGCTGGGCGGGGGGCGCGGCGCCCTGGTGGAGGCCGGGGCCGTCCCGCTCTCACCCGCCGCGGCGGCGGCGCTCGCCGCCGAGCCCGGCCTCATCGCGCCGATCCTCACGGGGGGCGACGATTACGAGGTGCTGTGCGCGGTGGCCCCGGAGGCCCTCGACGCCTTCCTGTCCGACTGCGCCGGGATCGGCCTCGCGATGACCCCGGTCGGAACGGTGATCGCCGGCGACGGCCCCCCCGCCTTCGCGATGCCCGACGGCACGCGGCACGAGTTCGCGGCGGGATCGTTCAGCCACTTCTGACGCCGCCGCTGGTTTCCCTCGCGGGGATCGTTGCGGGGTTCGATCCTTACCCCCGGTCCCACCCCTCATCCTCAGAGCCTGACCGGGAAGCGCCCCGCTTCCCTCCCCGCCCCTCATCATAGGGCGCGGCGACGGCTGCCTCGACGGAGGCCGCCCCAGATCGCGGCGGGTTCTGGAGCCCTCCCCCGAGACCCCCGCTTCACGGCGGCACCTCAGGATCGGGGCGAGGATTGGAGTACCGCGAGCGTTCCGGTGAAGCTTTCAGGATGAGGCAGGAAGGCGGGGCGGGCGTCAGGGCGTTCCACACGGGTGCAGGGACGCCCGGCGGTGCGGGCGCGGCACTCGGCACACAGCACTCGGCACGCCCAAGTCCTCGCCCGTCGCACGTGCGAAGAACATTCCGCCCCTAGCCGGCTTTATTTCGCATCGCAGCATTCATCGGCGCGATTCGAAGGTCTTGTTTGCGCTCTGCTGCGAAGTTTGGCAATCAATGCATGGTTCTGGGAACGAAAGCCCGAATCTGAGCGCCTCGTCCCACGGCTTCCACGGCCGAGCTCGACAACGACAAGCCCCAGACAGGCATCATTACAAAGGACGGTTGAATGCTTCCCCTCATTCTGATCATCGCAGGAGGGCTGTGCGCGGTGGCGTACGGCATCGTCACGATCACCGACGTGATGAAACGCGACGCCGGCACGCAGCGCATGCAGGAGATCGCGGGGGCGATCGCCGAGGGCGCGCAGGCCTATCTGAAACGCCAGTACCTCACCATCGGGATCGTCGGCGTCGTGCTGTTCGTGGCGCTGGCCGTGTTCCTCGGGATCAAGGTCGCCCTCGGCTTCCTGATCGGCGCGGTGCTCTCGGGGGCGGCGGGCTTCATCGGCATGAACGTCTCGGTGCGGGCCAACGTGCGCACGGCGCAGGCCTCGTCGTTCTCGCTGGGGGCGGGCCTCGACGTGGCGTTCAAGTCCGGGGCTGTGACGGGGATGCTGGTCGCCGGCCTCGCCCTGCTCGGCGTGGCGCTCTACTACCTCGTCCTGACCCGGGGCGCCGGGCTCGACCCGTCGAGCCGCGAGGTCATCGACGCCCTGGTGGCCCTGGGCTTCGGCGCCTCGCTGATCTCGATCTTCGCCCGCCTCGGCGGGGGCATCTTCACCAAGGGCGCGGATGTGGGCGGCGACCTCGTGGGCAAGGTCGAGGCCGGGATTCCCGAGGACGACCCGCGCAACCCCGCGACCATCGCCGACAACGTCGGCGACAACGTGGGCGACTGCGCCGGCATGGCCGCCGACCTGTTCGAGACCTACGCGGTGACGGTGGTCGCCACGATGGTGCTGGCGGCGATCTTCTTCTCCGGCCCCACCGGCAGCGGCCGGGCGGCCTTGGAGCCGATGATGCTCTATCCGCTGGCCATCGGCGCGGCCTGCATCGTCACCTCCATCGCCGGCACCTACGCGGTGCGGCTCTCGGCCAACCAGTCGATCATGGGCGCGCTCTACAAGGGCCTGATCGCGGCGGGCGCCCTCTCCATCGTCGCCATCGCGGCCGTGACCTGGACCATGCTCGGCGGATTCTCCACCGCCTACACCACCTCCACCGGCGTGACCTTCACCTCCGGCGGCCTGTTCGGCTGCGCCGTGATCGGGCTCGCCATCACCGCCCTGATCGTGGTGATCACCGAATACTACACCGGCACGAACTTTCGGCCGGTGAAGTCGATCGCCGACGCCTCGGTGACCGGGCACGGCACCAACGTCATCCAGGGGCTCGCCATCTCCCTCGAATCGACCGCCCTGCCGGCGATCGTGATCGTGGCGGGGATCATCTCGACCTACGCGCTGGCCGGCCTGTTCGGCATCGCCATCGCCGTCACCGCCATGCTGGCGCTGGCGGGGTTCATCGTGGCGCTGGACGCCTTCGGGCCGGTGACGGACAACGCGGGCGGCATCGCCGAGATGGCGGGCCTGCCCCCGGACGTGCGCCGCTCCACCGATGCCCTCGACGCCGTGGGCAACACCACCAAGGCGGTGACGAAGGGCTATGCCATCGGTTCGGCGGGCCTGGGCGCCCTGGTGCTGTTCGCGGCCTACACCTCGGACCTGAACTACTTCATCGCCAACGCGAGCCCGACGCAATACCGCTTCTTCCAGGGGGTGAGCGTCGATTTCTCCCTGTCGAACCCTTACGTCGTCGTCGGCCTGCTGCTCGGCGGGCTCATTCCGTTCCTGTTCGCGGGCATCGCCATGACCGCCGTGGGGCGCGCCGCCGCGGCGGTGGTGGAGGAGGTCCGCCGGCAGTTCCGGGAGAAGCCCGGCATCATGCGGGGGACCGACCGGCCGGATTACGGACGCGCCGTCGACATGCTGACCCGCGCGGCGATCAGGGAGATGATCGTCCCCTCCCTCCTGCCGGTGCTGTCGCCGATCGTGCTGTTCTTCGTGATTCAGCCGATCGCGGGGAAATCCCAGGCCTTCGCCACGGTGGGGGCGATGCTGCTCGGCGTGATCATCACCGGGCTCTACGTGGCGATCTCGATGACCTCGGGCGGCGGCGCCTGGGACAACGCCAAGAAGTACATCGAGGACGGCCACCACGGCGGCAAGGGCTCCGAGGCCCACAAGGCCGCCGTGACCGGCGACACGGTCGGCGACCCCTACAAGGACACCGCCGGCCCGGCCGTGAACCCGGCGATCAAGATCACCAACATCATCGCCCTGCTGCTGCTGGCGGTGCTGGCGCACGCGTGACCGGAAGCATCGCCAGGGACGCCCTGGCGATGCGCTCCAAAACGACGCGCGGGGCGCCGTCCCGCGCCTGGGCCGACATGCCCTGGAGGACGGCGGCGAAGGTGGCCGCCAGGGCCTCGACATCCGCGTCGGGCGGCAACTCGCCCACGGTACGGGCGCGGTCGAGCCGGGCCAGGAACGACGCCTTGCTCGCTTCGCGAAGCAGCCGGAGGGCGTCGCGCACCTCTTCCGAATCCGTCGAGACGCTGCCGGACGTCTGCACCACGAGGCAGCCGCACGGCACGTCGCGCGAGGACAGGATCGCCGCCGCCGCGAACAGGAAGCGCTCCATCCCCCGGCGCAGGTCCGCCTCGTCCGCAAGCGCCTTCCAGGGCGAGGCCCAGTACGTCGTCTCGTAATGCTGGAGCGCTTCGAGGAAGAGCGCGTCCTTGTTGCCGAAGGCCGCGTAGAGGCTCGGCGGGTTGATCCCGATCGCCGCGCACAGTTCCGCCACCGTCGCCGGGCCGTAGCCACGGGTCCAGAAGACCTCCA
>JAKONI010000368.1 GCA_022702015.1 Beijerinckiaceae bacterium
TGAAGGTCTGGTCGTGGCAGTCCGGCGGCTCCTTGGCCAGGAGGATCATGACGACGAGGGGCAGGAGCATCACCACGCCGGCGAAGCCGTAGACCGCCTGCCAGCCATAGGCCTGGGCCAGCGGCGGGGCGAACAGCACGGCCAGCACGGTGCCCGAGTTGCCGGCACCGGCGATGCCCATCGCCAGGCCCTTGTGCTCCGGCGGGAACCAGCCCGAACCCAGGGACAGCGCCACGCCGAAGGAGGCGCCGGCGATGCCGAGCAGCACGCCCATGGCGAGCACGTCGTTGTAGGAGGAGACGAAGAAGAAGCCGTAGGCCATCGCCAGGACGATGATGCTCATCTCCACGAGGGCGGCGTTCTTGCGGCCGATATACTGCGCGAGCACGCCGAGCGGGAAGCGCATGATCGCCCCGGCGAGGATCGGCAGCGAGATCATGAACCCGGTCTGCGCCGGAGTGAGCTTGTACGTCTCGGTGATGAACGGACCCATGGCGCCGTTCAGCACCCAGATCGCGAAGCAGAAATCGAAATAGAGGAAGGCGGCGAACAGTGTCGGGGGATGTCCCGACTTCATCACGGTCTTGAAGCTGGCCATGGTCGAGGTGCTCGTCAGAGGTTGCGGGCCGCGACGCGGCCGCTCATGCCGGGGGGGCCGGACTCACACCGTCCGCTCTGCGGAGCGCCGTTGCTCCGCGCGCCACGCTAAGGAGGCGCGGAAGGTTAAGCGAAAGCCGTGCCATCGCCAGCCCGCGAACCGGGCCGGGCGTACGTCGGTTACGGGCGGAAACCTTTGCCGCAAGGGCGGGCAGCGGGTGGCGCGGAAACGGGCGTTAAGTATTCGCACACCGTGCGACTTGCGGCAGACGGGCCACAGGTGACGCGGAAAGGCCCGGATTCGGTCAGAGCGGCCGGATCTGTGACGGGGACTGCGCTTGCGCCGCCGGGAACATCTCGTAAGTCTCCGGAGAGCTTGGCAGGACGGCCCCGGCATCGGCCGGCCGCGTCCCGCCGTCGTCCGTCCAGGGAAATCCCACGATGTCCGCCCCGATCCGTATCCTCCTGCTCGCCGGCCTCGCCGCCTGCGCGTCGGCCGCGCCGGCACTGGCGCAGGGCCGCGCCATCGCCGCCGTAGACCTCGACGGCGACCGGCTCTACCAGGACCAGAGCGGCGCCTACTACCTGCGCCGGGGAGACCGTTACGTGCCCTATACCGGGCGGATCGAGTTCGGCCGCGCGGTACTCGACCGTTCCGCCGCCGTCGCACCGGCCCCGGCCCCCGCCCCGATGGAGCAGGTCCCCCCGACCCGGCAGGCCGCCCTCGTGCAGCCCGGTGCGGAGGGCGGCTCCGCCCTGTCGCCGGTGGAGGCGGCCAAGGCCAAGGCCGTGCTTCGCGCCCCCGATAACGGCCCCATCGACTACGCGAAGGCCTACGGGCCGGTCGAGGATGACGTGTTCCCCATCCGCGCCTTCGACTATAAGCGGATGAACCCGGCCTACCTGCGCCAGGAGATCGCCTATCGCGGTCCCTACGAGCCCGGCACGATCATCGTCGATCCCCACGCCCACCAGCTGACACTGGTGGAGGAAGGGGGCCGCGCCCGCCGCTACGGCGTCGGCGTGGGCAAGCAGGGCTTCGCGTGGTCCGGCGCCGCGACGGTCAACTCGAAGCAGGCTTGGCCCGACTGGTATCCGCCGAAGGAGATGATCGCCCGCAGCCCGAAGCTCGCCGGCGAGGTGGACAAGCTGCCGAGCGGCGTCGGCGTTTCGGGCGGCCTGCGCAACCCCCTCGGCGCCCGCGCCATGTACCTGTGGCAGGGCAACAAGGACACGCTGTTCCGCATCCACGGGACCCTCGAGCCCTTCTCCATCGGCAAGAGCGTGTCCTCGGGCTGCATCCGCATGATCAACCAGGACGCCATCGACCTGTTCAGCCGGGTCAACGTCGGCGCCAAGGTCGTCGTCCTGAACTGACGGCGGCGCCCGTGGCCCCGTCGGCCACGGGCTCGTTCAGCGGGCGAGTTCGGCCACCAGGGCGTTCAGGACGGGCGCCCCGGCCGGAGTGGCCGCGATGTGCCCATCGGGACGCCGGACGATCAGTCCGTCCCGCGCGAGGGCCTCGATTCTGCCGGCATCCAGAGCCTTGCCCTTGAGGGCGGCATAGCGGGCGGGGTCGATGCCCTCCGTCAGGCGCAGGCCCATGACGAGGAACTCGTCGGCCTGCGCATCGCGGTCGAGCGCCTCCGTCTCGGCGATGCCGTGCCCCCCGGCCTCGACCCGGTCGAGCCACGCCTCCGGCCCCCGCTCCGTCACCGTGCCGAGGCGGCCGTTCTCCGTCACCAGCCGTCCGTGGGCACCGGGGCCGATCCCGGCATACTCGCCGTAGCGCCAGTAGAGCAGGTTGTGCCGCGCCTCCGCCCCCGGGCGGGCGTGATTGGAAATCTCATAGGCCGGCAGGCCCGCCGCCGCGCAGACCTCCTGGGTCACGTCGTAGAGGGCTCGCCCGGTCTCCTCATCCGGCGTGGTCAGCTTGCCGGCGGCGGCCAGACCGTAGAACGGCGTGCCGGGCTCGATGGTCAACTGATAGAGCGACAGGTGCTCGGCGGCCCGCGCGATCGCCTCCCGCAACTCCGTTCGCCACGCCTCCGGGGTCTGGCCCGGCCGGGCATAGATCAGATCGAAGGACGTGCGGGTGAAGGTCGTCTGCGCGATGCGGATCGCGGTGAAAGCCTCCTCGGCGTTGTGCAGGCGGCCGAGGGTCTTGAGCGAGGCATCGTCGAGGGCCTGTACGCCGAGGGAGACGCGGTTCACCCCCGCCTCCCGGTATCCGAGGAACCGCCCGGCCTCCACGCTCGATGGGTTGGCCTCCAGCGTCACCTCGGCCCCCGGCGCGACGGTCCAATGGGCCGCGACCGCATCGAGCAGCCCCGCCACCGTCTCCGGCCGCATCAGCGACGGCGTACCGCCCCCGAGGAAGATGCTCGACACCTCCCGCCCGGGGATCTCGGCGGCCACGTGGGCGATCTCCGCGCGGAACGCCGCCAGGAACCGCGCCTCGTCCACGCCCGCGTGGCGGACGTGGCTGTTGAAGTCGCAGTACGGGCATTTGGCCGCGCAGAACGGCCAGTGGAGGTACACGCCGAAGCCCGCATCGCGGGTGGGATGGTCGGGGATCGCGGGGGGCATCGGGCTCCTTTGGATCACCCCTGAGGCGGCGGCGCCAGGCATTCCCGCGCCAGATCGACGAACGCCCGCGCCCGGTGCGAGAGGCCCTGGCCCGATCGCCAATCGACCCCGTGCTTCTCCTGCGCCGTCATCTCGCCGAAGGTGCGGTCGTGCCCCTCCGGCTTGAACAGGGGATCGTAGCCGAAGCCCGCCGTGCCGCGCGCCTCCACGATGTCCCCGAACACCCGGCCCTCGAACAGTTCGGTGTGCCCATCCGGCCAAGCGAGGACGAGGGCGGAAACGAAGTGCCCCCGGCGATCCGTGGCGCGACGGTCCGCGAGTTCGGAGAAGATGCGCGCCATCGCGGCGGCGAAATCCTTGCTTAGCCCCGCCCAGCGCGCCGAGAAGATCCCCGGTGCCCCGTCGAGGGCATCGACGCACAGGCCCGAATCGTCGGCGAAGGCGGGCAGGCCCGTGGCGCGGGCGGCGGCATGGGCCTTGATCGCTGCGTTCTCGGCGAACATCGTGCCCGTCTCGTCGGGCTCCGGCAAACCGAGTTCCCCCGCGGAGACCGCCTCGATCCCGAAGGGGGCGAGCAGGTCCCGCATCTCGGCGAGCTTGCCGGCATTGTGGGTCGCGATGACGACCTTTCCGGTGAGACGGCGCCTCACGCAATGGCCTCCTTCTGGAGGGCGACGAGGCGTTCGGTGCCGGCGCGGGCGAGGCGGAGCAGTTCCAGGAGCTGGGCCTCGGTGAAAGGCTCCATCTCGGCGGTGCCCTGCACCTCGACGATGCCGCCCTTGCCGGTCAGCACGAAGTTCGCGTCCGTCTCGGCGGCGGAATCCTCCTCGTATTCGAGGTCGAGGATCGCGGTGCCCTTGTAGATACCGCAGGAGACGGCGGCCACATGGTCGCGCAGCGGATCGACGGAGATGATGGAGCGGCTGCGCATCCAGGAAAAGCAATCGTGCAGGGCCACCCAGGCCCCGGTGATCGCCGCCGTGCGGGTGCCGCCATCCGCCTGGATGACGTCGCAATCGATCGTGACCTGCTTCTCGCCGATGGCCGAGAGGTTCGTGACGGCGCGCAGGCTGCGGCCAATGAGGCGCTGGATTTCCTGCGTCCGCCCGGAGGGCTTGCCGGAATTCACCTCGCGCCGGGTGCGCTCGTGGGTGGCGCGGGGCAACATCGCGTATTCCGCCGTGACCCAGCCCTTGCCGGAGCCGCGCAGCCACGGGGGCGCCCGCTCTTCGAGGGAGGCGGTGCACAACACCTTGGTGTTGCCGAAGCTGACGAGGCAGGAACCCTCGGCGTAGCGCGCGACGGCGCGTTCAAGGGTCACGGGCCGCAGGGCGTCGGCGGCGCGTTGGGAAGGCCGCATGCGAGGCCCTTTCGGTTCGAGACGTGTGGGCCGGGCTCTTAGGCCCCACCGCCGCAGCGGGCAAGCGGCGGATTGATCCGTGGACGCAGGGCGGACATGATTGGGGCCGAGGAACGTAACCCGTGGTAGATTTAGGTCCCGTCATTCCCCAAGGCCCATCGATGCAGGCTCTCGCCGCCCTTAACGAGCGCGCCCGGGAGATCTTCCGCCAGATCGTCGAGAGCTATCTCACCACCGGGGAGCCGGTGGGATCGCGCAATCTCGCACGGATCCTGCCCATGGGACTCTCGCCGGCCTCGATCCGCAACGTGATGGCCGACCTGGAGCATTCCGGCCTGATCTTCGCGCCACACACCTCGGCCGGGCGACTCCCCACCGAGCAGGGCCTGCGCTTCTTCGTGGATGCGATGCTCGAACTCGGCGATGTCGGGCAGGATGAGAAGACGCGGATCGAGGCGCAGATGCGTTCGGTCGCCTCGCGGCACACCTTCGAATCCGCCCTCACCGAGGCGTCGAGCCTCCTGTCCGGGGTGTCGCGGGGGGCGGGCGTCGTGCTGACGACCAAGGCCAACGCGAACCTTAAGCATGTGGAGTTCGTCCGCCTGGATACCGAGCGGGCGCTGGTGATCCTCGTTTCGGACGACGGCAGCGTGGAGAACCGCCTGCTGGACCTGCCGCCGGGCTTGCCGGCCGGTGCCCTTCAGGAGGCGACGAACTACCTCAACGCCCGCCTTTCGGGCCGCACGCTGGGGGGGCTGCGGGCGGAGATCGAGGCGGGCCGCCTCGCCAAGTCGCGCGAACTCGATGAACTTACCGAGCGGCTGGTCGATGCCGGGCTCGCCACGCCCGTCGGGCCCTCGGAGGCGCGCCAACTCATCGTGCGCGGACAGGCCAATCTTCTGGACGACCTGCGCGCCGCCGAGGACCTGGAACGCATCCGGCTCCTGTTCAACGATCTGGAGACGCAGAAGGACGTAATCGACCTCCTCGCCCGGGCGGAGAAGGGGGAGGGAGTGCGAATCTTCATCGGCTCCGAGAACAAACTGTTCTCGCTCTCGGGCTCATCCCTCATTGCCGCGCCGTTCCGGGATGGATCGCAGAAGATCGTCGGCGTGGTGGGCGTCATCGGGCCGACGCGGCTGAACTACGCTCGCATCGTGCCGATGGTGGATTACACAGCCCGGGTCGTGTCGAGCCTGCTCGACAAGAGCCGCTAGGCCCTCGCGATCATTCCCCCCGAGGGGGACGCCCCGAACCGGATCGACGGTCCGGGGCGCGGGGTCGATCAGGCCGGGATCACGTCCACGATCTCGTAGGTATCGGGATCGATGATGACGATGTCGTCGCGCACGAGGATGAAGTCGTAACCCTCGTAGGCCGGTACGATCTCGACGATCGACGGCGGCAGCCGGTGCAGGCCCACCGAGCGGGGAATCGCGGTGCCGACGCTCAGGGCGAAGTTCACCTCGTTGAGGCGCGAGACGCCGACGCCCGTGATCGAGCGACGGAACTCCGTCCGGCGGGGCCCGTCGAGGCGGGAATAGCCGCCCCGCGCCGGGCCGTTCGCCTCCCGGCCGCCCCGGGCACCCGGACCCCGCTCGCCGCCACGACGTTCGCCGTCCGCTGCCGGGCCGGGGCGGCCATCGGGGCTACCGCGGTTGGCGGCGCCGGGACGCTCACCGCCACGTTCGGCCGGTCCGCCCCGACCCGGCCCATCCTCACGGGCGTTCGCGCCGCCGCGCTCGGCAGCACCGCCGCGCTCGCCGGGACCGCCACGCTCGGCGGCACCGCCACGTTCCGCCGGGCCGCCACGCTCGGCCGGGCCACCGGCGGCGGGACCCCGGCCGCCACCTTCACCACCCCGCGCGCCACCCTGTGCCCCGGCACCCGGGCCACCGGCTCCGCCCGCACCACCGGGACCGCCCGCGCCGCCGGGACCGCCCGCCGGACCCGCACCGGCCGCGCCGCCGCCGCCGGGGCCACCCGCGCCCGGGCCGCCGCCCCCGCCGGGACCGCCCTGGGCGAAGGCCGTCGTCGCGCCGGCGAGGATGATCGCCGCCGTCATCGTTGTCCGCACAAGCTTATTCATGTGTCGTCTCGCTCCCGGGCGGGCGCGATGTGACGGCGCCCAGCCGGGCCCGCAACGGGGTCGTGTGGGAAACCGTTCCCCTTCGCCGGTGCCGCGCCGGTGTCCGACATCGGGTTCTGCATCACCCATCCGGCGGGGGCGCTTGCCCCCGGCGTCCCGGCCTGTCACCTCTGGTCGCACAGGGAGCCGGTCCGGGGGACCGGCCGAACGCGAGAACCGGAGACGCCATGTCCGATCCCGCCGCAGGGTCGATCACCATCGACTCGCACGTCCATGACGCCGCGGATCGACGCCGCCGGATCATGGCGATCGTCGGCTCGTCCTCCGGTAATCTGGTCGAGTGGTACGACTTCTACTGCTACGCTTTCTTTGCCCTCTACTTCGCCCCGGCTTTCTTCCCGAAGGGCGATGCCACCAGCCAGCTGTTGCAGACGGCGGGCATATTCGCCGTCGGCTTCTTCATGCGGCCGGTGGGCGGGTGGCTGTTCGGGCGAATCGGCGACCGGGTGGGCCGCCGGGCCTCGATGGTGGTCTCCGTCCTGATGATGTGCTTCGGCTCGCTGCTGATCGGCATCCTGCCGACCTACGTTACGGTCGGCACCCTGGCGCCGATCCTGCTCCTGCTGGCCCGAATGCTCCAGGGCCTTTCGGTCGGCGGCGAGTACGGCACCTCGGCGACCTACATGAGTGAGGTGGCGATCAAGGGCCGGCGTGGCTTCTTCGCATCGTTCCAGTACGTCACGCTGATCGGCGGACAGTTGCTCGCCTCACTCGTCCTGATCATCCTCCAGTCGTTCATGACCAGCGAGCAGTTGACCGCCTACGGCTGGCGCATCCCGTTCTTCATCGGCGCCGGGCTCGCCGTCGTCGCCCTGTATCTGCGACGCTCCCTTGCGGAGACCAAGGAGGGCGGCGACACGGAGAACGCCGGGACCTTCGGGGCCCTGTTCAAGCATTGGCGGGCATTCTGCGTGGTGCTGGCCTACACGGCTGGCGGCTCGCTGAGCTTCTACACGTTCACGACGTACATGCAGAAGTACCTCGTCAACACCGCGGGGATGCCGAAGATTTCGGCCTCGCAGGTGATGACCTGGGTCCTGCTGGTCTACATGCTGATCCAGCCAATCTTCGGCGCCCTGTCGGACCGGATCGGGCGCAAGGCGAACATGATCCTCTACAGCGGCCTCGGGATGCTGATGGTGGTGCCGCTGATGTCGATCCTCGGCACCAACAAGGACCCCTACCTCGCCTTCGCCCTTATCACCCTGGGGCTGGCGGTCATCTCGTTCTACACCGGCATCAGCGGCATCGTGAAAGCCGAGCTGTTCCCCACCAACGTGCGGGCGCTGGGTGTCGGCTTGTCCTACGCGATCGCCAACGCCACGTTCGGCGGCACCGCCGAGTTCGTCGCCCTGTGGTTCAAGGACAACGGGATGGAGAACACGTTCTTCTGGTACGTGACGATCATGCTCGCGATCGCCTTCATCGCCTCGCTCGTGATGCCGAACCCGAAGGTCCACGGCTACCTCGACGGGGCGGGGACCGTGGAGGAAGCCCTCGGCAAGAAGCGCGAGGGCTACGCTCACGCTTGACGGGGCTGGCGGGTGATGACCTCACCCGCCGAGCCTCCCGCCCCGGGAGGGCTTACTCCTCGTCGATCTGACGGCCGATGATGGCGATCGCCTTCTCGTAGACGGTGGCGGCGTTCCAGCCCTGGAGGGCGACGAAGTTCGGCTCGCCGGGCTGGTAGCCGGCGCCCCGCTGCCAGCCATGGGCCTTGAGGAAGTTCGCCGTCGAGGCGAGGGCCGCGCCGGTCTCGTTGAGGTCGCCGCCGGTGCCGTAGGTCAGCACGTTCTTCGGCAGGAACTGCGTGTGGCCGATCTCGCCATGGGCCGCGCCCCTGGTGCTGGCCGAGAGGACGCCCCGGTCCACGAGGGTCAGCGCGGCGTAGAGCTGATCGGTGAAGTACTCCGAGCGGCGGCAATCGTAGGCCAGGGTAGCCACCGCCGAGAGGGTGTTCACGTTGCCCTTCACGGCGCCGAACCCGGTCTCCATGCCCCAGATCGCCAGGAGCGGGCCCGGCGGGACGCCGTAGCGCTGCTCGATGGACGAGAACAGCGCGGCGTTCGAACGCTTCAGGGCGCGGCCGCGCTTGACGATGGTGGCGGCGCCGCGCTTGGCCATGAACTGGTCGAGGGACAGGTGGAAGCTGCGCTGGCCCCGGTCCGCCGAGATGGTGGGAGTGGAATAGGTGGTGCCGGACAGGGCGGCGAGGGCGTTGGCGCTCACCTTGCCCCGGTTCTCGGCCGTGAAGTCCCGCTTCCAGGTCTCGAAGCCCGCCGAGGTGTTGCCGCACTGGGCCGCCTCGGATTGCCCCGCATGGCCGAGGACGAGGGCGAGGGCCGCTGCGGCGATGGTAAGGTGACGTGTCTGTGCGACCACGTGAAACTCCTGAAACGTCCAGTCGGACCGAGTTGTCGGGCCGAGCTTATCCCCCGCGTCTAAAGCATATCGTGAAGGTTGGTGCACGGGCGGAACGGCCGGGTCTTGACCGATTTCACCTGGTTGCGCGCAAAGTGATCGCACCGTGGTTTCCCAATCGCTCCCGCGCCACCGTCCCGCCCCGATCGCCGGTCATCGGCCGCGATCGAACGGACCGGCGACCCGCGCGTTGCAGCGTGGCGGCACCCAAGCCGTAGGGGCGGAGCGAACGGGGGCAATGACGAAACCCACGCGTGCCGATGCGCCGGAGGTGACGGCGGCCGAGTGGCTCGGGGCGGATTTCCCCGATCCGCCGCTGCCCGCGTTCAAGATCGTGAGCTGGAACCTCCTTCGGCGGGTGGGCGCAGCCATCGAGGACGTGGTGGCGCTGATCGAGCAGGAATCCCCGGATCTTCTGCTGATGCAGGAGGCCACGCGGGCCATCGGGTTCCTCAAGGAGCGGGTGGGCGGGCACTATGCGTGGGCACCCCTGCCGGGGCGCATCCACGGGCTCGCCATGTGGAGCCCGACGCCGTGGCCGAGCCCGCCGCGCACCGTGCCGCTGCCCTCCGGCGCGCTGGTGCACCGGGTCAGCCAAGTGCTCGATCTCGGGGCTTTCGGTGTGGCCAACGTCCACCTGTCGCACGGGCAGATGCTGAACCGGCGCCAGCTCCGCCGGATCGTCACCGGCCTGCCGCCACGGGCGGCCATCCTCGGGGATTACAACATCGTCGGCCCCGCCCTGGTCCCGGGCTTTCGCGATGTCGGCCCCCGCCGTCCGACTCACGCGATGGTCGATGTCGTGCCCCTGCGACTAGACCGGTGCCTTGCCCGGGGACTCGTCTGCCGGGACAGCGCGGTGCTGCCGAGGGGACCGTCGGACCACCGGCCGATCGTCGTCCACCTGTCGCTGGCCCCCGAGGCGCCCGAGGCCCGCACGCTCACAGGTATGGCAGCAGCAGCCGAACGGCTGCGTCGCGCAAGCGCACGGGCAAGGAGCGCGCGGCGAGATCCTCCGCCGTGATGAGGGGGCCCATCTTCCCCTGGATCAGGGCGGTGATCTCGGCGGCGACGGCGGCGTCGATGATCTCGACGTTCAATTCGAAGTTGAGGCGGAAGCTGCGCATGTCCCAGTTGGCGCTTCCGACGAAGCACCAGACGTCGTCCACCACCATCGCCTTGGTGTGATCGAAGGGCGGCGGATCGGTATAGACTTTCACCCCGGCGCGGATCAGCGGATCGAGGTGGGCGCGCATCGCCCAATCGATGGCCCGGTGGTCGCCCTTCTCGGGGATGACGACCTCGACGAGGATGCCACGGGTGGCGGCCTGGGTCAGGGCCCCGGTCACGAGTTCGTCGGGTAGGAAGTAGGGCGTGGCGATCCGCACAGAGTGCCGGGCGCAGCCGAGCGCCTGGATCACCACCTGCTCGATCTTCTGCACGTCGGCGTCGGGGCCGGATGTCACCGCCCGCGCCACGGTCTTCCCCACCGGCTGCGGATCGGTGAACCAGGGCGGCCCATCGAGATTCTCGCCGTGCGCGAAGGCCCAATCCGCCGCGAAGGCGGTGGCCAGCTGGTCCACCACCGGACCCTCCAGGCGAAAATGCGTATCGCGGATCGGGTGCTCGGGTTGGGTGGCGAGGCGGTTGGCGCTGGCGATGTTGAGCCCGCCGGTGAAGCCGATCTGTCCGTCGACGATCAACACCTTCTTGTGGTTGCGCAGATTGAGGAACGGCATCCGCCACGGCAGGGCGGAGTGCATGAACAGCGCCGCCGGCACCCCCGCCGCGCTCAGGCGACGGAATGCGGGGGTGGTGAAATACCCGCCGCCGATGCCGTCGATGATGACCCGCACCGGCACCCCGCGCTGATGCGCCTGGGCGACGGCATCGCAGAATTCGTGGCCGGTGGGATCGTCCCGGAAGATGTAGCTCGACAGGGCGATGCTCGCCTTCGCCCCCCGGATGGCGGCGAGCATCTCGGGGTAGGCCTCGTCGCCGTTGTGGAACATCCTCACCCGGTTGCCGATCAACGCGGGGGTGGCGGTGATCCGCCGGATCGCCTTGTCGAGGGGCCAGAGGGCCTCCGGCACCACGGCGTCGTCGTCATCCGCCGGGGGCGTCGCCTCGGAGGGGCGCGCCCGCATCCGGCGCGCCCGGCGATAGACCCGGTTGATCCCGAGGAGGAGGTAGAGCGCCGTACCGAAGATCGGTGAGAGCCAAGCCAGCCCGATCCAGCCCACGGCGACGCTGACCCTGCGCTTCCGCAGCAGCGCGTGTCCCGTCACCGCGATGGCGAGGGAGAAACCGATGACGGCCTCGACATCGGCGCGAAGCAGCGCCGTCGACTCGACCCAACGCGTGAGAACCTGTTCCAAGTGTGTCCCGGCTGGCAGACGGCGGTGGCGCCGATATAGCTCAGCCGGCGGCCATGTCCCCCCAAAACCCGAGGAAGGTGGCCTTTGGGCTCAAGGCCTCGGGATGGCCGGGTGCGCGGGGCCGCAGCGGAAGCCGCTGCCGTCAAGGGCGCTGTAAACGATCCGCCCGCCGGCACGGAGGCACTGGCCCTTGGCCGCCTCAAGGGGGCGATGGAACGACCAGATGGTGAAGATCGGCGCCACGGTGGCGAGGCACACGCCGCCGATGAGCAGCGCCGCCGCCCAGGTGGGGCCATCCCGCTCCGGCCGGGGGGGACGGGGCGGCGGCATGGCCCCGTAGAAGGCCAGCGTCAGCCCGAGGAGGTCGGTGGTGGCTGACATCGCCCACTCCGAAGCGGCCCGTCCATCGGGGGGACCGAAGGGCCGAGTCTAGGTCAGGCCGTCGGCCGCGCCTACACCCCCCGGCCCGATCCCGTCCGCGGCCGATCACCCCTCCCAAATGGGAGGCCTTTTCTGGATGAAGGCGTCGATTCCCTCTCGGGCGTCGGCCATCATCATGTTCCGGGTCATCACCTCGGCCGCGTAGGCGTAGGCTTCGTCGAGGCCCATCTCGATCTGCCAGCCGAAAGCCTCCTTGCCGATCGCCACCACCCGCCGGGCCTTGCCGGCGATCCGGTGCGCCATCGCGGCGACGGCGTCCCCGATCTCATCGCCCGGCACCACCCGGTTGACGAGGCCGATGCGCAGGGCTTCCGCCGCGTCGATCGGCTCGCCCAGCAGCAGCATCTCCATCGCCGCCTTGCGCGAGACCGCCCGCGACAGGGCCACCATCGGGGTCGAGCAGAACAGCCCGATCTGGACGCCGGGCGTGGCGAAGCGGGCCTCCCGCGTGCAGATCGCGAGGTCGCTGGTGGCGACGAGCTGGCAACCCGCCGCCGTGGCGATGCCGTGAACCTGCGCGATCACCGGCTGGGGCAGGCGGGCGAGGCTGAGCATCAGTTTAGCGCAGGTGCGGAACACCCGCTCCGTCGCCTCGCGGCCGGGATCGGCCCGCATCTCCTTGAGGTCGTGGCCGGCACAGAAGGCGGGACCGGCGCCCCTGAGCACGACGACCCTGACGGTGGCGTCCTCGCGGATCGCATCGAGGGTGTCCTGCAGGGCGCCCATCAGACCCAGCGACAGGGCGTTGCGGGCGGAGGGGCGGTTCAGCGTCAGGGTGGCGATGCCCCCCGCATCCTCCCGCAGGAGGACTGGCTCATCCGGGGCCGGGGCGGTCGATGGGACGGCGGACACGGCACTCTCCCTGTGGCCCGCCCGTCATGCGACGCGGGCGCTCGGCTCCGACCGTTCTAGGGCCGTTGCCGATCGTCCCGCAATCCGCGTCAGTTCCCGCTCAGGCAGGGACGTCCGTCTCGGTGTAGTCCAGGAGCTCGAGGTCCAGCCGGGCGAAGTCGGCGCCGGCGCCGTTCCACCAGACCGGGGGAAGCCGGTCGAGGCGGCCGAGCGCCCGCGCGTAGTCCGCCGCCAGGGCAGTGTCGACGATGGCGACGGTGGCCCCCCGCAGGGCGGTCGCGAGGTCGTCGCCGTCGAGGTCGGGGGCGAGGTCGCGGGTGCGGGCACCGACCCAGGCGAGGCCCTGGCGCAGGGCCGCCGCCTCCAGGGCATTCGCAACCATGAGCGCGGCGGTGTCGCCGAGGCCGATGCCCTCGGCGCGGGCCCACCGCATGCAGAGGCCGGGGGTGATGGCCGATCGGGCATCGCCGGGAACCCACCGGGGCGCGGGACGGCCCGTGGGGTCCGTCGGCGGCAGCGGAAGGTCGGTGGTGAGGGGTCTGGCGCGGATCATTCGGGGGAGACCGCCGGGTTCGTACAGCTAAGCCATTCCGGGTTCGCGCGATCGGGTTAACACTTTGTCTTTGCCGGGCGCAGACTTGTAGGGGACCGCCTCAAGAAGACAAGGGAAGGCCGGGCAAGTGCCGGCATGGCTCACGATCCATGAAGCGGATCGCGTGAATCCGGCCCTGGCGGGGAACGGGCGCGCATCTATCTGTCCGGCGCGGAGGCGGCCCCGAGAGCCGCACGACCAGGGATGAAACCGGATGCGTATCCTATTGCCACTCGCGGCCGCCGTGCTGCTCTGCGGTCCCGCGAAGGCGGAAATCCGCAATGCCCCGTCACCCCGGGCCCTGGAGTTCGCGGCCTACATCTTCGCGGCGGCCAATACCTGCGGCTACCGGATCGGCACCACGGAGTTCGAGGGCCTGCTCGCCAAGCAGAACACCCGCATCGCCGACGTCCAGCCCAACGGCCCCTTCGGCAACCGGGTCCAGACGATGTTCACGCTGATGTCGAACCAGATGGCGCTGAACCGCGAGCAGGCCTGCCTCGCGGTGGCGGGCGAGTATGGCCCAGAGGGCAACATCACCCCCAACGTCCTCCTGCCGGCCGGAACGCCCGAGGCGCCGAAGGCCGCCGAGCCGCCCAAGGCTCAGTAGGACTTCAGCCGAGGCGCCATGTGATCGGGTCCCGCCCGTGGGCCTCAAGCCATGCGTTTGCCCTCCCGAACGGATCCGATCCGGGGAAGTCCCGGGCCCGGTTCAGCGGGGAGGGATGCCCGCTCTCGATGATCCCGTGACGGGTCGTGTCGATGAGCGCGGCGCGGGCGCGGGCCTGGACGCCCCAGAGCAGGAAGACGGTGGGTTCCCGCCGAGCCGAGACCGCCGCGACGGCCTCGTCCGTCAGGGCTGACCAGCCCGAGCGCAGATGTGCCCCGGCCTTGCCCGCTTCGACGGTGAGGGCGCTGTTGAGGAGCAGGACGCCCTGTCGCGCCCAGGGCGTCAGATCGCCGCCGGCCGCCCTTTGCGATCCCGCCTCCGCGAGGATGACACGCAGGGAGGCCGGGAGCCGCCCGCCGCCGACATAGGAGAAGGCGAGGCCGTTGGCGTCCCCTGGGGTCGGGTAGGGATCCTGCCCGAGGATCACCGCCTTCACCGCCGGTGGCGGCGTTTCAGCCAGGGCGCGGAAGATCAGATCCGCCGAGGGCAGCACGTTCGCCCCCGCCGCGATACGGCGATCGATTGTGTCGGCCACCGCCTCCGCCCCACCGTTCGAGAAGAAGGGCAGGTCCAGCCAAGGCGAGCCCGAGGCCCGGAACGTGGAGAGGGCGGTGGCGACGGGCCTGTCTGTCATCAACGATCCGGTCTCCTGGGCGCGGGGATGGTTGCGGCGGCGCGGCGCGTTCGTATACCGGACGGGTGGCTCTGATGGGTCGCGGCTCGAAGCCGCCTTCGCCGAAACGATCCGGCGACCTAGATAAGGGACGAGCCCGCGTTGGCGCGGGTCCATCCGCAAGCTCAGGAAGGACACGGCGCCGGGGCGCCGGAACGCTCGCATGAACGAACGCATCGAACCTGCCGCGCTGGCGAACCATCGCCCGGTCATCACGCCGACGGCGCAGGCCGGCGGCCTGCCCACGGAGCATCCCCCCGTTCGGTGGGGACGTCTCGGCGTGCTGCTGATGAACCTCGGTACGCCGGAGGGCACGACCTATTGGCCGATGCGTCGCTACCTCAAGGAATTCCTCTCCGATCGCCGGGTGATCGAGGTGCCGCGCCTGATCTGGTGGCCGCTCCTCAACCTGGTGATCCTGTCGAAGCGGCCCGGTCCCAAGGGCCGCGACTACGCCAGCGTCTGGAACAACGACCGGGATGAGGGCCCCCTCAAGACGACCACCCGGGGCCAGAGCGAGAAGCTCCAGGCGGCAATGGGCGATTCGGTGGTGGTGGATTGGGCCATGCGCTACGGCAAGCCGGAGGTCGCGGGCCGCCTCCAGGCGCTTCTCGATCAGGGCTGCGACCGCATCCTGCTGGTGCCGCTGTACCCGCAATACGCCGCTGCCACCTCCGCCACCGCCTGCGATCAGGCGTTCCGGGCGTTGATGGACATGCGCTGGCAGCCGACCGTCCGGGTCTCGCCGCCCTACCATGACGACCCGGTCTACATCGAGGCGATGGCGCAATCGATCCGGGAGGGCCTCGCCAAGCTCGATTTCGAGCCCGAGGTGATCCTCACCTCGTTCCATGGCGTTCCACGCAGCTACCTTTTGAAGGGCGATCCCTACCACTGCCAGTGCCACAAGACCGGGCGCCTCGTGCGGGAGGCCCTCGGCTTCTCGCCCGAGAAGATGCGCGTGACGTTCCAATCCCGCTTCGGCAACGAGGAATGGCTCAAGCCCTACACCGATGAAACGGTGCAGACGCTGGCCAAGTCCGGTGTGAAGCGGATGGCCATCGTCGCCCCCGGCTTCACCGCCGACTGCCTCGAGACCCTGGAAGAACTCGACGGGGAGAACCGTCACTACTTCGAGGAAAACGGCGGGGAACAGTTCGCCTACATCCCCTGCCTCAACGACAGCGATCTCGGGATGCGGGTGATCGAGCACGTGGTCCGCAAGGAGTTGCAGGGCTGGCTCTGAACAGACGCCGCGAAGGAAAGTAGGAGATAGCCCGGTGTCGGCCTCTTCTTATGGGAAGGCTGACCGGGAAGTCGGCCTTCGTGCCGAGCCTCCTCGTGCCGGGGTGCGACGCTGTTTGCTCGAACAAGACCTCCCGGGATCGCGGAGCCTATCGGGGGCCAACTTCGAGGCCCGCCCCTCAACCCGGCGAGAGCTTGGCCCGCAGGCTGTCCGGGAGCCGGGTGGCGCGGCCGTCGCGGACGCAGGCGACCGTGACGTCCGCCGAAACGAGCGTTTCCGTCCCGCGCCGGACTTCCTGCGCCAGCGTCATCGACGCACCGCGGAGTTCGCGGGTCCGCGTGACCACCGTCAGTTGATCGTCCATCACCGCCGGCCTGATGAAATCGAGGGTCATCCGGCGCACGACGAAGACCAGTCCCTCCGCGTCCCGGTGCAACTCCATCTGGTTGCCGGCGAGCCCCCGGAGCAGTTCCGTCCGCCCGCGCTCCATGAACCGCAGATAGCTCGCGTGATAGACGAAGCCCGAGAAATCGGTGTCCTCATAGTATACCCGCACCGGCAGCCTGTGCCCGTCATCGTCCATCGGCCCGTACCCCGTCACCCGCAGCGGATCGTCCAACAGCGGTCTAGCCCATGGGGGTGGATCGCGGGGAGCCCGAAACGACGAAGGGCCGCCCCGAATGGGACGGCCCCTCAACAGCGACGCTAGGCTGACTTAGCCGCCGAAACGCTCGGCCAGGATCGACGACTGGGCGTGCTCGTTGGCGATGTAGGGCAGCGCCTCGTTGGCGAACTGACGGCCCTGAGCGTTCTCGCCGTTGCGGGCGTAGGAGCTGTAGAGCGCCAGCGTGTTGGCATCCGAGCGGGCCTGCTGGGCCACATAGGTCCGGTCGAAGGACCGGGCGGTCGGGGCCGACTGAAGCTGCTGCAGGCGGGCCTGACCCCGCTCACCGAGAGCCACGCGACGACCCGGCTCGGTCGGGCTGTTGTCGATGAGGCCGACGGCGCCGAGCGTGCCGCCCACGACGGTGGTGCCGATGTTCGCGGCGATGGTCACCGGAGCCAGGATCACGCCGAGCGGGTTGCTCAGGTCGGTCTGGATACCCTGGTTATCCGAGACGACCGTGCCGCCACGGCTCAGCGAGGTACCGGGGGGCAGCAGGGCGTCGGTGGTCGCCTTGCGATCCACGAGGACGCGGTTGGCGTAGGCGCGGACGTTCGGGTTGCGCGAACGCTCCAGGGCGATGCGGCTCGCCTCGATGCTGGCGGCATCCGAGCGGAGGGCTTCGGCGCGGAACGCCGGGGTCGAGGTCGCGGCCGGACCCGTATCGGTCGGGTTCGGGAAGATGCGGACCGGAAGCGCGTCCTGAGCAAGAGCCGGAGTCGCGAGGGCGGCGACCGAAAGGCCGAGGACGGCGAGCGTGGTCTTCTTCATGGGTGGAGGTAATCCCTACGTGTTTGACTGGGCAGCGCCGGAGCGCGCATGGGCGACATTCCGCATCCAGGAACGTTCGGGGCCATAACCGCACGGTTTCGCCGCTGTTCCACGGCTTCAAGCTTGGCAATAAAGCTGGCGTGCCAAGTCTTACTGCCCGGACCTCGCGCCATCGGTGCGTCGTGTTCGCTGAAACGCATTCTATCGCAGCGATTTAGCGCCAGGTTGTTCTACGTAGATCTTCTATATCACCGACGATGAAGGCATGAGACGGCCTGCCACCTGCCATAACCAGGGAGCATAACGGCCTCAATCCTGATTGGGGGCTAGCCTTCGCCCGCAGTCCTGAACAAGTCGGCCTCGCGGCGCGGGACGGTGAGACCCAGGTGGCGGAAGGCGTGGGGGGTCAGGATGCGCCCCCGCGGCGTGCGCTGCACAAAGCCCTTCTGGATCAGGAACGGCTCCACGATGTCCTCGATCGCGTCACGCGGTTCCGACAGGGCGGCACCGATGGTCTCGATGCCCACGGGACCGCCGCCGAAGGACGAGGCGATGAGCGTCAAGTACTTGCGATCCATGACGTCGAGGCCGGCCTCATCCACGTCCAGGAGGCGCAGGGCCCGGTCGGCGATGGCCCGGGTGACGGTATCGGCCTCGGCTACGATGGCGAAGTCGCGCACCCGGCGCAGCAGGCGGCCGGCGATGCGGGGCGTACCGCGCGCCCGCTTGGCGATCTCGTTGGCCCCCTCGGCCGACATGCCGAGCCCAAGGACGCGGGCCCCGCGGGCGACGATCTGTTCCAACTCGTCGATCTCGTAGAATTCCAGGCGGATGGGGATTCCGAAGCGGTCGCGCAGGGGGGTCGTCAGCAGGCCGGCGCGGGTGGTGGCGCCGACCAGGGTGAACTTCGGCAGTTCGATCTTCACCGACCGTGCCGCCGGGCCCTCACCGATGATGAGGTCGAGCTGGTAGTCCTCCATCGCCGGGTAGAGGATTTCTTCCACCGCCGGGTTCAACCGATGGATCTCGTCGATGAACAGGACATCGCGCTCATCGAGGTTCGTCAGCTGCGCCGCCAGATCGCCCGCCTTGGCGATGACGGGGCCCGATGTGGAGCGGAAGTTGACGCCGAGTTCCCGCGCCACGATCTGTGCCAGGGTGGTCTTGCCCAGGCCGGGGGGGCCGACGAACAGCACGTGATCGAGGGCCTGCCCCGTCTTCCGGGCTGCCTCGATGAAGATCTGCATGTTCGCCCGCGCCGCGCGCTGCCCAATGAACTCGGACAGGTTCAACGGGCGGATCGACTGATCCGCATCGTCCGCGCGCTTCTCCGCCGAGAGGACGGGTTTGGTCGGGGGCTTCGGCTTGTTCATGAACCTATCGGCGCCAGCGCGTCCGCGAGTTCCCCGTCTAACGTGGCGTGGGGGGGAAGTCTAAGTGCTCCTCGCCCGGGGGAGCGTATCCGGCGCCCGCGCTCTTTCGTGTCGCGGCATCGGCGGAACACCAAGCTTGGCCATGCAACCATTCCCGGCCTTTCCGCATTTCTCCGGTGATGGTGGGTCATGTCTGTCCGCCCGGGAATCCCATGTTCCGCACCCTCATTCTTGGCGTGGCCTGCGCTGTCCTCGGCCTCGCCTCCGCCGACGCCCGTCCGACACGCACGGCGAGCGCCGAGCCCGTCGCCCAGGAAGCTCCCTCCGCCGTGCGGTCGGTCTCGATGACCACGCCTGAGAACAATCAGGTGTGTGGCCGCAGCCGCCGCCGACTTTGGCTGGAAGGCGAGGGCTGGGTCGTCCGCAAGGTCTCGACCTGCCGCTAAGACCGGGCATGTGCTGATACGCAGTCACCGCGCCTGGTGTCTGCGCCGCAGCCGGAACGACAGTGCGGGCCATCCGTTTCCGGAGCGAGACCGGCTGTCACCGGAGTTCCCGTCGATGCGTCTGCGTAACCTCGCGTTCTTTACCATCCTGCTGCTGCCCGCCGCCGTCCCCGCCGTGGCGCAGGATAACTTTGGCTCCCGGTTCTACGGCTCAGGCTACCGCACGGCGGGGGTCTACGATGGCGGCCGCTACGGCGGGTTCGCCCAGCCCTTCATCGAGGGGGAATATATCGGCGCTCCGTTCACCTCGGTGC
>JAKONI010000158.1 GCA_022702015.1 Beijerinckiaceae bacterium
CGCCGGCGGAGGCGAAGGCGGGGGATTCGAGCGCGCCGGAGTACCTGACGCGGCTGGAGCACGCGATGGTGAGCCAGAGCCTGGAGAACCTGAAGACGTTCCCGTTCGTGCAAGAGGCGATCGAGGCAGGGGCGCTGCACCTGCACGGGGCGCATTTCGGCATCGCCAACGGGCAGTTGCTGGTGCGCGATCCGCAGACCGGCGACTTCCACCCCGCCGCCGACGGGGAGGGCCGCACCCTGCGCCCCTCCGACACCATCGCCTGCGACTAGTACCGGCGAAACGCAAAAGGGGCGGCGGGTCCCTCGACCCGCCGCCCCTTCGACCGTCCTGCGTGAGGCGTGATTACATCGCGCCCGGCATCCGCTGAAGCATGCCGTAATGCTCCTGGAGCGACGGCAGGACCTGCTGGGCGTAGGTGCGCAGGGCCGGGCTCGGGCCACCCTGGGCGTAGGCCTGCGTCATGCCGATCGCCATCTGGTGCGACTGCACCTGCTGCTGCACGTAGAGCCGGTCGAAGCGCGCGCCGGCCGGGGCGGCCGAAAGCTCGGCCAGCATGGCCTGCTGCTGCGGGTTCGGGGGGATCATGCTCGACGCGCCGGTGCTCTCCATGCCGCCGCGGCCGATCTGGCTGCCAGTGGCCGCGCCCTGCGCCGCGCCGCTGCCAATGCCCTGAAGACCACCCACCGGGCCACCGTTCAGCGTGCCGCCCACGGCACCCGTCGCGGCGCCGAGGCCCGCGCCGACCGCGCCGCCGGCCACCGCAAGGGGGGCGCCGATCAGGCCACCGATCGGGCCGCCATCGGCCATGGCGCCGTTTCCACCGCCGGCCAGCGCCACGTTGGCGGCGCGGTGGTCACGGAGGGCCTCCTGGGCGTAGGAGCGGATCTTGGGGTTGCGGGACTTCTGCAGCGCGATCTGGGCGGACTGAACCTCGAAGGCGTTCGACTGCATCGACGCCTCACGGAAATCGCCCGACTGCGCGAGGGCGGGGGACGAGAGGGCCAGCACCATCGCCGAGGCGGCCACGTAGTTCTTGAGCATCTATCGACCTCGTTGCAAGACAAGACCGGCGCCTCGGGGCACGACTCGTCGGAGTTTGGCCCTTGCCGGACCGTTCGGTCCCACGGCAGCGGGCGCCGGATACGACGGGTCAACGGGGCCTTTTCGAGATAGTTCCTGATTCTGCCGCCGCTTAGTTGAACCGGACCATGCTCGTCCCCGTCCAGATCCTCCGCGCCGTCGCCGCCCTGATGGTGGTCTGGCACCACGGCCGGCACGAGATCGGCCTCCTGGCGGCCCGGGGGGCGGGGGGCCCCCTCGCTCCCGAGACCCTGCTGCCGTGGTGGGCGGGGGTCGACCTGTTCTTCGTGATCTCCGGCTTCGTCATCGTCCATGCGAGCCGGTCGCTCGCGGGAATGCCGGGGGCGCGCGGGCGCTTCCTCGCCCATAGGATCGCCCGGGTGGTGCCGCTCTACTGGCTGACCACCCTCCTCTACCTCGCCGTGGCGCTCGCGGCGCCGGGCCTCCTGGGGGAGGCGGGGGCGCTCGCCCGCGATCCCGGCTACGTGGCCGCCTCCTTCCTGTTCTGGCCGATGGCCCGGCCGGACGGCAGCCTCCAGCCCCTCTACGGCCTCGGGTGGACCCTGAACGCCGAGATGTTCTTCTACTTCCTGTTCGCCCTGGGGCTCGGGGCCGGACTCCGGGGGGCGGTGGCGTGGCTGGTGATCGCCCTGGCGGGGCTGGTCGTCGCCCTGACGGGGCTGGTCTTCGCCCTGACGGGGTCCTTGGCCGCCGGAGCGCTGGTGCCCCTCCCCTCGCCCCTCCTCTTCTGGGCGGATCCAATCGTGCTGGAATTCGCCCTGGGCGCCGCCCTGGGCTTGAGCCGGGCGGAGGGCCTGAGGTTGTCAGGCCCGGTCCGCCTCGCCCTGGCGGGGCTCGGCCTCGCCGGGGTGCTGCTCGCGGCCCTGCACCTCGCCGGAGCGGGGGAGGTTCCCGGGCTCATGCGGCCGGTCCTCGTCGGCCTGCCGGCATTATGCCTCGTGGCCGGGGCGGCCCTCGGCCCGGCCGGCGTGACCACCCTTCCCCGGCCGGCGCGTTGGCTGGCGGCCTTGGGAGATGCATCCTACGCCCTGTACCTCGTCCATCCCTTCGCCCTGCGGGCCGGGCGGGAGGTCCTCGTGAGGCTCGGCCTCGCCGGCCCGTGGCACCCCTGGGGGAGCCTCGTGACCCTGACGCTCCTGTCCGTGGCCGCCGCCCTGGCGGTGCATCGCCTCGTGGAGCGTCCCCTCACCCGCCGCCTGCGCGGGGCCCTCGCGGCATGGGAAAACCGTGTGGGGGCATCCCGGCACCCGGTTTTCACGGGGGGCGAGGAACGCTAGCCTCCGCTGCGGCGCCCCCTTGACGATCGGCAGCCCGGAGGACGGCACGATGAAGACCCTGCTCGTACCCGTGGCGATGCACGACGCCCTGCCCTCCGTGTTCGAGACGACGCGGCTGGCCGCGACCCGCTTCGGGAGCCTGATCGAGGGCGTGTCGCTGCGCCCGGCGCTGGCGGAGTACGTCCCCGTCGACATGGTGGGCGGCATGACGTGGCTGCGCGACGAGGAGGCCGACCTCGCGGAGGCCGAGGAGGCGGGCTCCCGCTTCATCGCGGCGATGGATGCGGCCGGTATTCCCCGCCATCCCCGGGACGGGCTGTGCAACCCCGAGAAGGTGATGGAGGCCGGGCCGCGCTACCGATGGCGGCGGGACGTGCCGACGGGGGATGCCTTCCTCGGCCAGTACGCGCGCCTGTTCTCGGCGACGGTCGTCGGCCGCCCCGGGTCGGGGGACGACGCCCCCCGGATGACCACCTTCGAGACCGCCCTGTTCGAGAGCGGCCGCCCGATCCTGCTCGCCCCGCCCGCCCCGCCCGCGAGCCTCGGCGAGGCGGTGCTGATCGCCTGGAACGGCTCCACCGAGACGGCGCGGGCGGTGGCCTTCGCCATGCCGTTCCTGCGCCGGGCCTCCCGGGTGCTGGTGTTGAGCGTCGAGGGCGGCATGGTGCCGGGCCCGAGCGCGCAGGACCTCGCCCAGGCCCTGGCCTGCGAGGGCGTGGCCGCCTCGCACCGGGCGCTGCCGGCGGGCCGCCGGACACCGGGGGAGACCTTCCTGGCGGAGGCGAAGGAGTTCGGCTGCGACCTCTTCATCAAGGGCGCCTACACCCAGAGCCGGCTGCGCCAGATGATCTTCGGCGGCGTGACGAGCCACGTCCTGGCCCAGGCCGATATCCCGGTCCTGATGGCGCATTGAGATGTTCGGGATCCCGAAGGACAGGTCCTTCGGTGGGGTCCAGGGGCAAAGCCCCTGGGACTTCGCGGGGCGTCGCCCAGCGCCCGCCGGAGGGCTTGGGGATCCCCGTCCCTTGCGGAACCGCCGGTTCACGGCCACGTTTCGTCGGTCCGAAGGCCGAGGCGTTCCCGTGATCCGCACCCTCCCCGTTCTCGTCGCCCTCCTCGCCGCCGCGCCGGCCCTGGCGCAGCCGGTCTGGCCCGAGCCCTCGACCCACCGCTTCCGTGGCACGGTGGAGGCCCGCCAGGGCGATAACCTGACGATCCGCCGCCCCTCCGGCAGCACCGTCACCGTGAGCATGGGGCCCCTCACCCAGGTCTACGCGGCCCTCGACGCGCGGATGCGGGATATCAAGCCCGAGAGCTACATCAGCGTCGTGGACGTCCCCGGGACCGACAGGGCCCACCGGGTGACGCTCTACTCCCCCTCCGAGCGCGGCTTCGCCGCCGGCCGTCGGCCCTGGGACACGGAGCCCGGCGCCACCCTCACCGGGGGCTGGATCACCGACCTCTCCGGCACCGGGTCGCGCAAGGTCACGCTGACCTACGGCGACGGGACGAGCTCGTTCGAGATCCCCGCCGGCACGCCGATCACGCAGTTCGCCCCGGGGGAGAAGGCGCTCCTCGTCCCGGGGGCGGCCGTGACCGTCTTCACCAAGGCCGCGCCGGACGGCGCCCACGACGCCAACACCGTGGTCGTCGGCCGCCTGGGGGCCGTGCCGACCCTGTGACGGGTCCCCTGTCGCGCCCGCCGGGGCGCGCTATAGAAGCGGCATGACCACCGACGACTTCACCCTCGATCCGCGCCTGGCCGCCGACACCCTCCACATCGGCGACCTCGCCCTGTCGCGGGTGCTGCTGATGGACGACGCCCGCTTCCCCTGGCTGATCCTCGTCCCCCGCCGGCCGGAGGTCAGCGAGATCACCGACCTCTCCGGCCCCGATTCGGCGGCCCTGTGGGAGGAGGTTCGCCTCACGGTGGGGGTGATGCAGGCCCTGGCCAAGCCCGACAAGGTGAACGTCGCGGCCCTCGGCAACGTCGTGGCGCAGCTCCATGTCCACGTGGTCGGCCGCTTCCTGTCCGATCCGGCCTGGCCCGGACCGGTCTGGGGTCACGGCAGCCGGACCCCTTACCCCCTCCATGCCCGCGCCCAGCTCGCCGAGCGGGCCGGCGCCCTGTTCGCGGCGGCCTGACCCGAATGACCGATCTGTCCGAAACCCTGGGCTTCACCCGCAACCGCCTGGAGCGGCATTCGGCCGAGCAGCCGGAGGAGGCGGTGCCGCCCCTCGACGCCCCGGGCGCCGCCCTGCTGCTGCTCGCCGGGGACCGCTTCGTCCTGCGGGGCGGAACCGCCCTCCTCGACGGCGCGGCGGCCCTGCCGGCGGCGGAGGGGCACACCGGGACGGTGTTGCTCGGGCACCGGGACGGGCGGCCCGTCTTCGCCACCTCGCTGCCGGCGGATTCCCTCCCGGCGGCGGAGGCGGCGGGGGAGCGCAGCCTCGACCTGCGCAGCATCGCCACCGAGTCGGCGGTGGCGGCGGACGAACTGGGCCTGCTGGCGGTCGCCAAGTCGATGCTCGACTGGCACGGTCGCCATCGCTTCTGCGCCAATTGCGGGACGGCGACGGTGGCCAAGGCGGGGGGCTTTCGCCGGGAATGCCCCTCCTGTTCCGCCCACCATTTCCCCCGGGTCGATCCGGTGGTGATCATGCTGGTCCGCCGGGGTGACCGCTGCCTCCTGGGGCGCGGCCCCCATTTCCGGCCGCACATGTTCTCCTGTCTCGCGGGCTTCCTCGAACCCGGCGAGACCATCGAGGACGCCGTGCGGCGGGAGGTCTTCGAGGAGACCAGGATCCGCGTCGGCGCGGTCTCCTACCGGACCTCGCAGCCCTGGCCCTTCCCATCCTCGCTGATGATGGGCTGCGTCGCCGAGGCCCTGGACGAGGACATCGTCACCGATCCGACCGAACTGGAGGATGCCCGCTGGTTCGACCGGGAGGCGGTCGCGGGGATGCTCGCCGGGACCCATCCCGAGGGGATCCAATCCCCGCCGCCCATGGCGATCGCG
>JAKONI010000386.1 GCA_022702015.1 Beijerinckiaceae bacterium
TTCAGCAAGATAAAGCACTTCCGTGCGGTCGCAACACGGTACGACAAGGATCCGGAAAACTTCCTGGCCAGCGTCAAGCTCGCAGCCGTCCGCGTCTGGCTCAGGACTTTATGAGTCCGCGACCTAGTCGTCGACGGGCGTCGTGAGACTGACCTCCGGCTCGTCGTTCGGCAGGGGAACTGGATCGTTGGTCATCCCCGCATCGTCCTCGGCCTCGGTGCCCGCACGATCCAGTGGTCCGTCGAGCGGCTCGATGGAGCCGGTGATCGGATTGAGCGGCGATGTCGCCAATCCCTCGCTCTCGGCCTTGTGACCGCCGTCCTCTTTCGCGCGATCGTTCATATGCTGGGCCCTCGATTTCCGCGCCATCCTTCGACGTCAACCGTCCGCTCCACGTCGGGTTGCGCGATGCGCTATTCCGCAGATGAACGGGGCCTGACGGCATCGTTCAGTGCCGCGTGCGGGGTAGACCGCCAAGGTCGGTCGGATACGCTTCCCAGGGGACGGGACCGCGGTGTTCGGGCGTGCCCCGGCGCCGCGTGAACGCCGCAATTCCGTATTCCTGAGTTCGTCTGGGATCTCGTTACGAGGCCGATCCGACATTCATGTCCATCGGCCCCATAGCGGGGATCGTGAAACCCGCGCATGACCGCGTGACCGGGGGCGGGACTTGGGGGATCGGCCGATGCGTCTTGTCAGACCGCTCTGGACATTGGCCTGCGTGCTGATGCTGACGGTCGTGTGCTTCGCCGCGCCCGTCACGGCGGCCGAGAAGCGCATCGCCCTCGTCGTCGGGAATGCCGCCTACGCCGCCGGAGCGCTGGCGACCCCCGCCAACGATGCGGGCCTCGTGGCGCAGACCCTCCAGGCGGCGGGATTCGACGTGATCGGTGCCCGCGACCTCGACGAGGATAACTTGCGAAAGGCGCTGCGCGATTTCGTGGATAAAGCCGCCGCGTCAGGGCCGGACACGGTCGCGGTGCTGTACCTCGCCGGCTACGGGCTGCAACTGGAAGGGGAGAACTACTTCGCGCCCATCGATCTGCGCGTGACGACCGCCGCCGACGTCGGCCTTCGGGCCCTGCGGATCTCCGATTACGCCAAGAGCCTCGCCGCCCTGCCGCTCAAGGCCCGCTTCGTGATCCTCGATGGCGCCCGCCGCTCGCCCTTCACCGTGCCCGACAAGCCCTTGGCTGGCGGACTTGCCCTGACCGAGGCTGAACCCGGCAGCCTCATCGCCTTCAACGCGGCGCCGGGCACCGTCGGCCCCGACGAGAAGGGGCCCTACGGCGCCTATGCCCAGGCTCTGGTGGAGATGATGCGAGAGGGCGGCCTCAAGCCCGGCCCCCTCTTCGAGCGCGTGCGCCTGCGGGTCGATGAGGTGACGAAGGGGGCCGAAGTCCCGTGGGATTCGAACCGCGCCGGGGATGGTGTGGTCTTCTTCGAGCGCGCGGCGGATGCCCCGCCGGCGGGACAGCCCGAGAAGGTCGCGGCCCTGCGCGACCGGCCGTTGCGGGACCTCGGCGCGCGGGACGCCTACGCCGTCTGCCTCCAGCGCGACGACCTCGCCGGCTACCAAGAATTCGTCACCGACTACCCGAGCGATGCCCTCACGCGGCGGGTCCGGGCGCTGATCGCCGCCCGCCGCGAGGCGCTGGTGTGGCGGCGGACATGGCTCGTCGGGACGCCGGACGCCTATTGGTCCTACCTGAACCGCTATCCCCGTGGTCCCCATGCCTGGGATGCCCGCCGCCGTCTGGCGTCGCTCGCCGCCGCCTACGATCCACCCCCGCGCTTCTTCACGATCACCTACGACGTGGCCCCGCCGCCGCCGGAGGAGATCGTGTACGTCGATCGCCCCGTCCTGTACCTGGCCGATCCCATCTACGACCTGCCGCCGCCGCCCCCGCCGCCGGTCTTCTTCCTGCCGCCGCCTCCGGCCTACCTCGTAGCGCTGGCGCCGCCCCCGCCGGTCTATGGTCTGTACGTGTTGCCCTCGCCGCCCATCGTGGCCGTGCCGGCCTATGTCAGCGCGCCGACCTATGTCGTACCGCCGCCGAACAACGTGATCTTCGAGAACATCCACAACACGACGGTGGTCGAGCAGATCAACCACCAAGCGATCGTCTCCCCGACGGCCGCCGGAATCGGCGGCGCCCTGGCGGGAGCGGCCATCGGAGCTACGGCGTCCCGAGTCGCCCTTCCCGCCGGTTTGGCCGCCCGGGGCGGACCCAACGGAGGTCCCACGGGCGGCTCCCTGCCGCCGTCCAGCCCAAGTCCGGGGGGCGTTCCGTCGCGGGCGTTCGGGGGCGGAGGACCAGGGGTAGCCCGGCTGCAGTCCAATCCCGGCGCACCCGTCGCGCCAATGCCGGTACAGCCCGGCGGGATGCAGCGGTTTACCGGTCAAACGCGGACCGATCCGGCCGCGCGGCCAGACCCGCGTACCATCGGCCCACGCCCCTTCCGCCAGAACGCCCCGGCCGAGGTCCAGCGCCGGCAGGAGATGTTCGGTCGGCGCGCCATCGACCGTCAGGCCATCGGCGCGCAACGCCAGCCGCCAATGCAGGCTGGACGGCAACAGGCCTTCGAGGCGAGCCGTCAGCGCCAGATGATTCAGGCCCAGCGGGCGCGGGAGATGAACCTGCAACGTCGCGAAATGATCATGCAGCGCGCCGCGCCGATGCCCCACGCGCCGGCCTTCGCGGGACGGCCGATGATGGGTCAGCCGCATCCGGGTCCCGCATACGGTGGTCGGCCGATGATGGGTCAGCCGCAGCCCGCACCCGCTTTCGGCGGCCGACCGCCGATGGGGCAGCCACATCCGGCCCCGATGCCGGCCCCGCGCCAAGCGCCGCCCCCGCCGCAGCATGCCGGAGGGCATCCGCCCTGCCGGCCGGGAGCGCCGTGTCACTGAGTTCGGGCGACCGGCGTTCGCGAGGCTTTGTGAGCCTCCGAAACGGGTCGGGCACGCGCGGGAAACCGGACATCATCACAGTCTCGTCGCCATCTTAGAGAACCTCGGAAAGTTCCTTCTCCCCTGTCCCCCTCTTCATCCTGAGGTGCGGCGTCTTGAGACCGAAGGCGGGGTGACCGCGGGACGTGGCATTTAAAGGGATTGCCCACCCCAACGCGGCCTTCACGTCGTCCCCACCCCGGGGGCAACTCCGGATCCTCATGCGATCCTTATAAGATTGCCTATTTCGCTCTCTCGAACCCTGATGCGATCCCCGGCCATTCTCACGGTCGGCGGAGTTCGGTCGCGGGATGTCCCGTGGCCGTCCGCCGATCGGA
>JAKONI010000401.1 GCA_022702015.1 Beijerinckiaceae bacterium
CTCTCCGGCCTGCTCTACTACGTGAAGAAGAAGGTCTGGGCGGATGTCGGCGGCGAGGTCCACGGCCTCCAGCCGGAGTTGCACAAGACCTGGTAGCGTCCCCCGCCGCGACGGGACCGTGCGGGCCTTCCCTCGGGGAGGCCCGTCTTTTTTGGGCGGAGCCGTCATGCTACCGCTCGGCGCGGCATTCCCTTCCCCCCTCGCCGACACCCCGACACGGGGCTGCGGACGGGCAAGGCGGCGCGTTCGAGCGCGTCGCGCGACGACAGGACATCCGGCATGACGGCAGCGGTGCTCGGGGTGATGGGCGGTTCGGGGGTCTACGACCTGCCGGGCCTGGAGGACGTGCGCGAGGAGCGCGTGGCCTCCCCCTGGGGCGAACCCTCCGACGCCCTGCGGATCGGGCGGATCGGCACCACGACGGTGGTGTTCCTGGCCCGGCACGGGCGCGGGCACCGCTATTCCCCCTCGGGCATCAACTACCGCGCCAACATCGACGCGATGAAGCGCCTCGGCGTCACCGACATCGTCTCCCTCTCCGCCTGCGGCTCGTTCCGCGAGGAGCTTCACCCCGGCCTGTTCGTGCTGGTGGACCAGTTCGTGGACAGGACGCATGGCCGCGCCTCGTCGTTCTTCGGGGATGGCTGCGTCGCCCACGTCTCCCTGGCCCACCCGGTGGGCCCCGGCCTCCAGGACCGGATCGGCGCGGCTGCGAAGGCCGAGGGCATCCATGTCCAGCGGGGCGGAACCTATGTTTGCATGGAAGGGCCGCAATTCTCGTCGGTGGCCGAATCGCGCGCCTACAAGGCGCAGGGCTTCGATGTGATCGGCATGACCAACATGCCGGAGGCCAAGCTCGCCCGGGAGGCCGAGATCACCTACGCGACCATCGCCATGGTGACGGACTACGATTGCTGGCATCCCGGCCACGACGCGGTGGACGTCGCGGCGGTGATCGCCGTCGCCCGCGCCAACGCCGACAAGGCGGCCCAAGTGGTCTCGCGCCTCGCCCGCGACTTCCCCGCCGAACGGGCCGATTGCCCGGTCGGCTCGCACCGGGCCCTGGACGGGGCGATCATGACCGCCCCCGCCGTCCGCGATCCGGCCCTGCTCGCCAAGCTCGATGCCGTGGCGGGCCGGGTCCTGCGCGGGTAGCGGAGGCGCCCCCGCGAAATGGACGGGGTGCGCGATTTCCTTATCCCGCCCCGTATCCTAGAAGCCTACGGCGGCCCCATCGCCGGCAACGTGAAATCCAATTCCCCCATGCGTCACGCAATCATCAGCCGGAAGACCGCGGAGACCGACGTCTCGGTGAGCGTCGGCCTCGACGGCACCGGACGGGCGAGCATCGCCACCGGCATCGGCTTTCTCGACCATATGCTCGAACTGCTGGCGCGGCATGCCCTGTTCGACATGGAGGTCAAGGTCGATGGCGACCTGCATGTGGATCAGCACCATTCCGCCGAGGATTGCGGCATCGCGCTGGGCCAGGCCTTCGCCAAGGCGCTCGGCGACAAGCGCGGCGTGACGCGCTACGCCGACATCCACCTGCCCATGGACGAGACCCTGAGCCGCGTCTGCGTCGATATCTCGGGGCGGCCCTTTCTGGTGTTCCGTACGCAGTTCAAGGTCGAGAAGATCGGTAATTTCGACACCGAACTCGTCCGCGAGTGGTTCCAGGCCTTCGCCATGAATGCCGGGATCACCCTTCACGTCGAGACATTCTACGGCGAAAACGCCCACCACATCGCCGAGAGTTGCTTCAAGGGGTTGGCCCGCGCCTTGCGGGCCGCCGTGGCGGTGGATCCCCGGGAGGGCGGCAGGGTGCCGTCCACCAAGGGGACCCTGTAGGGGCGGGACACACACGTCATGCGCAGCTACACGCTCCACCTGCCGCCGGAGGCGCGGCACGGCGACATCGAGGCCCTGGACCGGGCGGTGGTGGTGCCGGATGGATTCTCATGGCCTGCCTTCGCCTTCAGCCTGGTGTGGTTCCTGTTCCACCGCCTTTGGGTCGCGGCCCTCGTCGTCCTCCTCGGCTTCGCGGCCGCGGCGTTCGGCGGTTACGCCCTGGGCCTGCCCCGGTCGGCGGGCTTCGTCATCACCCTGCTCGTCTCGGTCCTGATCGGCCTCGAGGCGTCGAGCCTGCGCCGCTGGACGCTGGCCCGCCGGGGTCGTCCCATGCGCGACGCGGTGGTGGCCCGGGATTCCGCCGAAGCGGAGGCTCGCCTCCTCGCCCGCTGGATCGATCCGGTCCACGCGGCGCCTCCGCCGCGCCCGCCCGCGTCCGTGGGCCCCGCGCGGCGGCCGGAGCCGGTGATCGGCCTGTTCCCCTCCCAGGAAGGCGCACGGTGAGCGCGGGGGTACGGCCATGACCGGACAGAGCGTCGCGATCATCGATTACGGCTCCGGCAACCTCCACTCGGCGGTGAAGGCTTTCGAGCGCGCGGCCCGGGAGGCCGGGCTCGACGGCACGCGGATCGTGCTTACCGCCAACCCCGAGACCGTGGCCTCGGCGGACAGGATCGTCCTTCCGGGAGTCGGTGCCTATGCCGATTGCCGGGCCGGACTCGATGCGGTGCCCGGCATGGTGGAGGCGATGACCGGCGCGGTGAAGCGCGACGGTCGGCCGTTCCTCGGCATTTGCGTGGGGATGCAACTCCTGGCCACGCGGGGACTGGAATATGCCGAGACCTCCGGCCTCGATTGGATCCCCGGCGATGTCGGCCCGATCCGCCCGTCGGACCCCGCCTTGAAGGTCCCGCACATGGGCTGGAACACCCTGCGGGGGATCCGCCCGCACGCCCTCTTCGAAGGGATCCCCACGGGGGAGACGGGGCTGCACGCCTATTTCGTGCACAGCTTCGCCCTGACGCCCGCGCGGGCGGATGATACGGTGATGGTCGCCGAGTATGGTGGCCGGGTGACGGCCGCCGTCGCCCGCGAGAACGTCGCCGGCACCCAGTTCCACCCCGAGAAGAGCCAGCGCCTCGGCCTCGCGCTCCTCGCCAACTTCCTCCGCTGGCGCCCGTGAGCGGCCGGGGACAACCGAGAAAGACGGTCTGGTGATCCTGTATCCCGCGATCGACCTGAAGGGCGGCCGTTGCGTGCGCCTCGTTCAGGGGGACATGGACCGGGCCACGGTGTTCGGTGACGATCCGGCGGGGCAGGCGGCGGTCTTCGCCGCGCAGGGGTTCCCCTGGCTGCATGTGGTCGACCTCGACGGCGCCTTCGCCGGCGCCCCGCGCAACGCCGAGGCCGTGGACGCGATCCTGGCCGCCGTGGACATCCCCGTGCAACTCGGTGGCGGCATCCGGGACATGAAGACCCTGGAGGGCTGGCTCGCCAAGGGCGTCGCCCGGGTCATCATCGGCACTGCGGCGGTGCGCGATCCGGCCTTCGTGCGCGAGGCCGCCCGGCTCCACCCCGGCAAGGTCGCCGTGGGGATCGACGCGAAGGACGGGCGCGTGGCCGTCGAGGGCTGGGCGCAGACCTCCAGCATGACCGCCGAGGAGCTCGGCCGCCGCTTCGAGGATGCCGGCGTCGCGGCCATCGTCTACACGGACATCGCCCGCGACGGCATCCTGAAGGGCCTCAACGTCGAGATGACCCTGGCGCTCGCCGAGGCCGTGGCGGTGCCGGTGATCGCCTCCGGCGGTCTCGCCTCCATCGCCGACGTGCACCGCCTGCTGGAGCCGGACTGCGCCCTGATCGCCGGGGCGATCACCGGCCGAGCCCTCTACGACGGGCGGATCGACCCGGTGGCGGCCCTCCGGGCCATCGCGGCGGCGCGCCCGCCCGCGGCGTGATAGATTGCCCGCGCGACGATTCCCCCGGGAGGCTGCGATGGGCGCGGTGAAGCCGGCGGTTCGGCCCCAGGCCGGGGCGGCCCGCTACGAGACGGACTTCTACACCTGGACCCAGGAGCAGGGCGCGCGCCTGCGGGCCGGCGATCTGGACGGCCTCGACCTGGACAACTTGGCCGAGGAGATCGAGAGCTTGGGCAAGAGCCAGTTCGCCAGTCTGGCGAGCGCCCTGCGGATCGTGCTGCTGCATATGCTGAAGTTCGATCATCAGCCGGCGCGGCGCAGCCGGAGTTGGGCCATCTCCATCGCGGCTCATCGCGAACATGTCCGCGACGAACTGGATGAGAGCCTCGGCCTCAAGGCTCGTCTCGACGAGGCCGTGGTGAAGGCTTACCGCCGGGCCCGGCTCGAAGCCTCCGGCGAGACAGGGTTGCACCTCGCCATCTTCCCCGAATCCTGCCCCTACGTCCTCGACGAGATCATGAACCGGCCGTTCGCGATCGACCCCGACGCCTGACCGGAGAGCGAACCGCACCGTGCTCAAAACCCGCATCATCCCCTGCCTGGACGTGAAGGACGGGCGCGTCGTGAAGGGCGTGCGCTTCGAGGGCCTGCGCGACGCCGGCGACCCGGTGGAGGCGGCCAAGGCCTACGACGCCGCCGGGGCGGACGAACTCTGCTTCCTCGACATCACCGCGAGCCGCGAGGCCCGGGGAACCCTCCTCGATGTGGTGAGCCGCACCGCCGAGGCCTGCTTCATGCCGCTCACCGTCGGCGGTGGGGTCCGGGCCGTGGAGGACGTGCGTGCGCTGCTGCTCGCCGGGGCGGACAAGGTCGCCATCAACACCGCCGCCGTGAAGGACCCCGACCTCGTGGCGCGGGCGGCGGAGAAGTTCGGCGCGCAGTGCATCGTCGTGGCCATCGACGCCAAGCGTGTTTCCGCGCCGGGCGAGGCGGCTCGGTGGGAGATCTTCACCCATGGCGGCCGCGATCCGACCGGGATCGACGCCATCGCCTTCGCCCGCCTCGTGGCGGGGAAGGGGGCGGGCGAACTCCTCGTCACCTCCATGGACCGGGACGGGACCCGCTCGGGCTACGACCTCGCTCTGACCCGGGCGATCTCCGACGCGGTGAGCGTGCCGGTGATCGCCTCGGGCGGGGTCGGCGGCCTCGACGACCTCGTGGCCGGCGTGGCCGAGGGCGGGGCGAGCGCCGTCCTCGCCGCCTCGATCTTCCATTTCGGCCAAGCCAGCATCGCGGAGGCTAAGGCGCACATGGCCGCCGCCGGCCTCTCCATGCGCCTCGATGCCCTCGCGGAGCCGCGCCCGTGACCGATCTCCTCCTCGCCAACGCGACGCTCCTCGACCCCGCGACCGGCACGCAGACAGCCGGCGCCGTCCTCGTCCGGGACGGGCGGATCGCCGACGTGGCCCGGGGGGCCGCCCCCGGCACCCCGGCGGGGGCCCGGCGGATCGACTGCCTCGGGCGGGTCCTCGCCCCCGGCCTCATCGACATGCGCGCCTTCGTGGGCGAGCCCGGCGCCGAGCACCGGGAGACGCTGGCCTCGGCCAGCGCCGCCGCCGCCGCCGGGGGCGTGACCACCCTCGTGTGCATGCCCGACACCAACCCGGTGATGGACGGGCCGGCGATCGTGGACTTCGTGCTGCGCCGGGCGCGGGACACGGCCTGCGTCAACGTCCTCCCGGCGGCGGCCATCACCAAGGGCCTCGGCGGCCGGGAGATGACCGAGTTCGGCCTGTTGCAGGAGGCCGGGGCGGTGGCCTTCACCGACGGCCTTCGCGCGGTGGCCGACGCGCAGGTGATGCGCCGGGCGCTGACCTACGCGCGGGATTTCGGCGCCCTGCTGATGCAGCACGTGGAGGAACCGAGCCTCGCCGCCGAGGGGGTGATGAACGAGGGGGAACTGGCCTCGCGGCTCGGCCTGATGGGCGTGCCCCGGGAGGCCGAGACGGTGATGCTGGAACGGGACATCCGCCTCGCCCGGCTCACGGGGGCCCGTTACCACGCCGCGATGATCTCCTGCGCCGACTCGGTGGAGATCGTCCGCCGGGCGAAGGAGGACGGGCTGCCCGTCACCTGCGGGGTCTCCGTGAACCACCTCGTCCTCAACGAGAACGACATCGGCCACTACCGCACCTTCTGCCGCCTCTCGCCCCCCTTGCGGGACGAGGCCGACCGGCAGGCGGTGGTGGCGGCCTTGTCCGCCGGCGTGATCGACGTGGTGGTGTCCGACCACAACCCGCAGGACGCGGACACCAAGCGTCTCCCCTTCGCCGAGGCGGCGGACGGGGCGCTCGGCATCGAGACGCTGCTCGGCGCCGCCATGCGCCTCGTCCATACCGGCGACATCACCCTGCCGCGCCTGCTCGCGGCGCTGACCGCCAACCCCGCGCGGCTGCTGCGCCAGGAGACCGGACGCCTCGCCGCCGGCGCACCGGCCGACCTCGTGCTGATCGACCCGGATCTGCCCTACGTCCTTGATAAGCGCCGCCTGAAATCCCGCTCGAAGAACTCGCCCTTCGATGAGGCGCGGCTCCAGGGGGCGGCGGTGCTCACCGTCGTCGGCGGCCGGATCGTCCACGCCATCGACGATTTGGCGGCGGTGGCATGACCCTCCCCGACCTCCTGACCCTCCCGACGCTGGCCGGGCTCGGCATCGGCTATGCGCTCGGCGCGATCCCGTTCGGGCTGATCTTCACCCGCATCGCCGGCCTCGGTGACGTGCGCGCCATCGGCTCGGGCAATATCGGCGCGACGAACGTCCTGCGCACCGGCCGCAAGGGGTTGGCCTTCGCCACCCTCCTCGGGGATGCCCTGAAGGGGACGCTCGCCGTGCTGCTGGCCGCGCAGCTGGGCGAGGGGCCGGCTTTGGCCGCCGGGCTCGGAGCTTTCCTCGGGCACCTGTTCCCGGCCTGGCTCGGCTTCAAGGGCGGCAAGGGTGTGGCGACGCTGATCGGCGTGCTGCTGGCCTTCAGCCCGTGGGCGCTGCTCGTTCTCGCGGTGGTGTGGCTCGGCCTGGCCTTCGCGTTCCGGTATTCGTCGCTGGCCTCGCTCGCCTCCGCCGTGGTGACGCCGATCACGCTCTGGGCCCTGGGGTTGCCGGCGGCGGCGCTGCTGTTCGTGATCCTCGGCCTTCTGCTGTGGTGGAAGCACATCCCCAACATCCAACGTCTCCTGGCTGGCACCGAGGGGCGGATCGGCCAGAAGGGCTGAGGGCGCGATGGACCTCTCCGACGGCCAGCGGATCGACTGGCTGCGCCTGATCCGCACCGAGGGCGTCGGCCCCCGCACCTTCCGGCAGCTCATCAACCGGTTCGGCGGCGCGGCGCCGGCCCTGGAGGCCCTGCCGCACCTCACCCGCCTGAAGGGCCGTCCCGTGACGCCCCCGAGCCGGGCGCAGGCGGAGGACGAGATCGCTGCCCTGACCCGGCTCGGCGGTCGCCTCGTCGCCTCGGGCGACGCCGCCTACCCGGCCCTGCTGCGCGCCACCGACGCCGCGCCGCCCCTCATGGCGGTGCGCGGGGATGCACTGATCCTCGCCCGGCCGGCGGTGGCCATCGTCGGCTCGCGCAATGCCTCGGCGGCGGGCGGGGCCTTCACCGAGCGTCTGGCGCGGGACCTCGGGGAGGCGGGCCTCGTGATCGTCTCGGGCCTCGCCCGGGGGATCGACGCCCGCGCCCACAAGGCAAGCCTCGCCACGGGCACCGTCGCCGTGATGGCGGGGGGGCAGGACCGGATCTACCCGGCCAACCACGCCGCCCTCGCCGAGGCGATCGTCGAGGCGGGCGGGGCGGTGCTGGCGGAGATGCCCATGGGCTGGGAGCCGAGGGGCCGCGATTTCCCCCGGCGCAACCGGATCATCTCCGGGCTCGCCTACGGCAGCGTCGTGGTGGAGGCGGCCCGCCGCTCCGGCTCGCTGATCACCGCCCGCTATGCCCTGGAGCAGAACCGCGAGGTCTTCGCGGTGCCGGGCTCCCCCCTCGACCCCCGGGCGGAGGGCACCAACGATCTGATCCGCCAGGGGGCGACGCTGGTGGCGGAGGCGGAGCACGTCCTCGATGTGCTCGGTCCGATCATCGCCCGTGGCCCGGATCCCGACGCCGCCCCCGCCCGCCGCAGGCTAGACCTCGCGGAGCAGGGGGATTTCTGGGAGGAACTCGACCTCGACGGCGGCGCACCGTCCAATCCCGCCGAGCCGCCCCTGCCGGAGGTCACCCCCCTGGACGAGCGCGGCCGCGTGGTGGCGCTCCTCGGACCGGGGCCGGTCTCGACGGACGAGCTGGCCCGCGCGGCCGAACTCGGGGTGCGGACGGTTCAGACGATCCTGCTGGAACTGGAACTCGACGGGCGGATCGAGCGCCAGGGCAGCGGCATGGTCGCGCTGGTGCGGCGGTAGACGAGCCATCGATACAGGAAGCCCCTCGCTTCCGGTCGAGAAGGAGGGGCGGGTCCGGTCAGCGCGGGCCGCGTGTCACGCGACGGTCAGGCCGACATCGACGTTGTTCCGGGTGGCGTTCGAGTACGGGCACACGGTGTGGGCCTTCTGCACGAGGCGCTCCGCATCCGCCTTGTCGAGGCCCGGCAAGCTGACCTTGAGATCGGTGGTGATGCCGAAACCGCCCTCGGAGCGCGGACCGATGCCCACCTGGGCCGTGACGGTGGTGTCGTTCGGGACCTTGAGCGACAGCTCCGGCGCCACGAACTTCATCGCGCCGAGGAAGCAGGCGGCGTAGCCGGCCGCGAAGAGCTGCTCAGGGTTGTTGCCCTCACCGCCGGCGCCACCGAGCTCCTTCGGGGTCGCGAGCTTCACGGCGAGGGTGCCGTCCTGGGTCTTTGCGGTGCCGTCGCGACCGCCGGTGGCTGTGGCGGTGGTGGTGTACTTCACATCAACGGACATCGGACTCTCCGGCTGGATGGGGGCGCGCCCCGGGGACCGCCTACGGGGCGTCGTGAGCCCGGTATCGGCCGAACCCCATGGGGGCGGACGGCTCCCGAGCACTCCGTAGATGGCGAGCGACTTTGTGATAACCAGGATATAAATTGCGCGCAATGCAGTTTCTGGTATTCCCCCCATGCGTTGGCCTGGGGGCGATGCAACGCCCTTCCATTGCCCAGTGCGTCGCAGCGGAAACTTTGCCCTTGCGCGGCGGAAAATCACCGGGCTAGTGTCAAGTTATGTTGACACTGGCGGCCCAACCCCAGGTAACCGAGGCGAGCGATCCACGGCCCCATGCCGTGGTGATCGGCTCGGGATTCGGCGGGCTCGCCGCCGCGATCCGCCTCGGCGCCCGGGGCTACCGGGTGACGGTGCTGGAGCGCCTGGAGCAGCCGGGGGGACGTGCCCGCGTCCACCGCCGGGACGGGTTCACCTTCGATGCCGGGCCGACCATCGTGACGGCCCCGTTCCTGTTCGAGGAATTATGGGCGCTGGCCGGCAAGCGTCTCTCGGACGACGTGACCCTGGTGCCGATGGATCCGTTCTACCAAATCCGCTTCGCCGACGGCGCCACCTTCGATTACAGCGGCGACCCCGAGCGGATGCGTGCGGAGGTCGCCCGCTTCGCCCCCGGCGACGTGGCCGGGTACGAGCGCTTCATGGCCCATGCGCGGGCCGTCTGCGCCCTCGGGTTCGAGCAGCTTGGCGACGTGCCCTTCGGCACGGTGAGGGCGATGCTGAGGATCGCCCCCGATCTGCTGCGCCTGTCGGGCCACCGCAGCGTGTATTCGGTGGTCTCCCGGTTCATTCGCGATGAGCGGCTGCGGACGGTCTTCAGCTTCCACCCCCTGCTGATCGGCGGAAATCCGTTCAAGGCGAGCGGGATCTACTGCCTGATCGCCGACCTGGAGCGGCGCTGGGGCGTGCACTTCGCCCTGGGGGGGACCGGCCGCCTCGTGGACGGGATGGTGCGGCTCATCCGGGGGCAGGGCGGCCGGGTCCGTCTCGGAGCCGACGTGGCCGAGATCCGGGTCGAGGGTGGCGCGGCGCGGGGCGTGCGCCTCGCTAGCGGAGAGATCATCCCCGCCGACATCGTGGTCTCGAACGCCGATTCGGCCCTCACCCAGGCCCGGCTGCTGCCCGAGCCCCTGCGCTGGAGCCCCCGGCGGCTGCGCCGGGCGCGATCCTCGATGGGGCTGTTCGTCTGGTATTTCGGCACGAGGCGGCGCTACCCCGACGTGGCCCACCACACGATCCTGCTGGGCCCGCGCTACCGGGACCTGCTGGGCGACATCTTCGACCGCAAGGTTCTGGCGGAGGATGCCAGCCTCTACCTCCACCGCCCGACGGCCACCGACGACAGCCTCGCCCCACCGGGCCAGGATTGCTTCTACGTCCTCGCCCCGGTGCCGAACCTCGCCGGCGGCCAGGACTGGGCGGCGCTGGCCGAACCCTATCGCAAGCGGATCGAGGCCATGCTGGAAGACAGCGTGCTGCCGGGCCTGAGCCAGGAACTGGCCACGAGCTTCGTGACCACCCCACAGGATTTCCGCGACGACTTCCTGAGTTATCGCGGCTCGGGTTTCGGCCTCGAACCGGTGCTGACGCAGTCGGCATGGTTCCGGCCGCACAACCGCTCGGCGATCGCCGGGCTCTACCTCGTCGGGGCGGGTACCCATCCCGGAGCCGGGCTGCCCGGCGTCCTCTCCTCGGCCAAAGTCCTCGATCGCGTGGTGCCTGATGCCCGTGTCACGGCCTGAAACCCTCCGCGTCGATGACCGGGCCGCGTGCCGCACGGCGATTCGCGCCGGCTCGAAGAGTTTCCATGCCGCGGGGCTGCTGCTGCCGCAGGCGGTGCGGGAGCCGGCGCATGGGCTCTATGCCTTCTGCCGGCTGGCGGACGACCTCGTGGACGACACGGACGATGCCGGCGGGCGCATCGCGGCGGTCGGGCGGCTGCGGGAGCGGATCCGCCGGGCGTATGCCGGGCGCCCGGTGGACGAGGCCGCCGACCGGGCTTTCGCGGCGATCGTGTCCGCCGCCGGCGTCCCCGAGACGCTGCCCCTGGCGCTGGTGGAGGGGCTGGAATGGGACGCCCACGGCCGGTCCTACCGCACCATCGGGGACCTGCACGCCTACGCCGCCCGGGTCGCCGGATCGGTGGGGGTGATGATGGCCCTGGTCATGGGTGTGCGCGATCCCGAGGCCCTGGCCCGCGCCTGCGACCTCGGTGCGGCGATGCAGTTGACCAACATCGCCCGCGACGTGGGCGAGGACGCCCGGATGGGGCGGCTCTATCTCCCCCTCGACTGGCTGGACGAGGCCGGGATCGACCCGGCCCTCTTCCTGGCCGATCCCCGCCCGGGGCCGGATCTCGCGGGAGTCGTCGCCCGGCTCCTGTCCGAGGCGGATGGCCTCTATGCCCGCGCCGAGGCGGGAATCGCGGTGCTGCCCCCCCGCTGCCGGCCGGCGATCCGGGCCGCATCGCGCATCTATGCGGGGATCGGACGGGAAGTGGAGAGGAACGGCCACGATTCGATCACCCGGCGGGCCAGGGTCGGGGGCTTGGCCAAGCTCGGCCACGCCCTGGCGGCGGCATTGCCCCGGCCGGTCCCGGTGGGCCTCGGCGCGCCGCCCCTGCCGGAGACGGCCTTCATGATCGAGGCGGTGCGGGCCCATCCCGCCCCGGTGCTGTCCCGGGGCCTGCCCTCCTGGTGGGACCTGCGGGGGCGGGTGCTTCACGTCCTCGATCTGATCGAGCGCCTCCGGGAGCGCGAGGCCTTCGCCCAGTCGGCCCGGTCGGAGATCGCGCGGTAGGGGGAGTTACTTCCGTCCGGCGGGCCTGCCCGAGGAGTCCCTCTCCCCCCTCCACACCCCTTATCCTGAGGCGCGGCGAAGCCGTCTCGAAGGAGCCCTCCAGGGATCGCGGAGCCTGCTGGAGGCCTCCTTCGAAGCCCGCTGGCGCGGGCACCTCAGGATCAGGGCGAGGGCAGGAGGCAGATGGATTTCTCCGTCACGTTCTCAGGATGAAGGTGAGAGCAGAGGTCGCGTCGATCTCCGTGAGCAGGTCCGCCGGACCACAGAGCGCGCGAGGACCGGCCGATCTGTTTTCCCTCCAACCTTTTACCCCGGCCAGCTAGAGCCGCGCCGTGATCGGCGTATGATCGCCCCCGACGGGACCCGCGCGAGCCCGGTGAACGGCGCCGCGAAGGCGGGCCCGCGACCGGGAGGGAACATGCTCGTCGCATCGCCGCGCGTGAAGCGCATCCAGATCGTCTCGCTGGTGCTCCTCGTGAGCGCGGGCGTCCTGAACTACGTCGATCGGGCCACCCTCGCGGTAGCGAACCCGCTCATCCGCGAGGAACTCGGGTTCTCCCTCGCGGAGATGGGCCTGCTGCTCTCGGCCTTCCTCTGGGCCTACGCCTTCGCGCAGCTTCCCGCCGGCGCCCTGGCGGACCGTTTCGGGCCGCGCCTCACCCTCACGGCGGGCCTCGGCTTCTGGTCGTTGGGGCAGATGCTCGGCGGGGCGGTGAGCGGGTTCGGGCAGTTCTTCGCCGCCCGCCTCGTGCTCGGCGTGGGCGAGGCGCCCCACTTTCCCACCTGTGCCCGGGTCACGCGCGACTGGTTCAACGTCCGCCAGCGGGGCACCGCCACGGGGATCTGGAACTGCGCCTCGTCGCTCGGCAGCTTCATCGCGCTGCCGCTTCTCACCGCCCTCATGCTGGTCTTCGGCTGGCGGACGATGTTCGTCATCATGGGAGGCGTCGGCCTCGCCCTGGCGGCGTTATTCTACCTGATCTTCCGTAACCCCGGCGAAGTGGCCCTGACGGTGGAAGAGCGCGGCTTCCTGCGGGAGGGCGACGCCCCCGGCGCCGCGCGGCCCGTGACCCTCGGGGATTGGCGACGCCTGTTCGCCTTCCGCACCACCTGGGGGATGATCGTCGGCTATTTCGGCTGCATCTACGTGACGTGGCTCTACACGGCGTGGCTGCCGGGCTACCTGGAGATCGAGCGCCACTTCACCGTCGCCAAGACCGGCTGGGTGGCGGCCATCCCCTTCGCCTTCGGGGTCGTCGGCGGCATCTCGGGCGGGGTGATCGTCGACATGCTCGCCAAGCGCGGGGTCTCGCCGATCATGAGCCGCAAGCTGCCCATGGCGGGTTCCCTCGTCCTCACCGGCCTGTTCACCCTCGTGGCCGCCTGGACGCCGAGCGACACGGTGGCCATCGCCTGCATCTCCCTGTCGCTGTTCCTGGTCTACCTGTCCTCCTCCTCGGCCTGGGCCATGGCCTCGGTGGCCGCGCCCGCCAACTGCACCGCCTCAATCGGGTCGATGCAGAATTTCGGGGGCTACATCGGAGGGGCGTTGGCCCCCACCGTCACGGGCTACATCGTCCAGGGGACGGGCCATTTCGGCCCGGCCCTCATCACCGCCTCGGTCATCGCCGTGATCGCGGCGGCGGGCTACTGGACGCTGATCCGGGATCCCATCCCCGTGACGGACCTCCCCGCCGCGCCGGCCGGCGCCCTAGCCGTCTAGGGCGTTTTCCTGCGCCGAACCGGCATCCACTTCGGCGCAGAATGCTCTGAGCGAACATCCCGCGCCGGGGTGGCGCAATGGGCGCTACTGGAGATGCTTCGTGTAGGTCTCCCCAGCCTGCGCCTTCAGGGCCGCCCCGGCCTCCCGGCCGATCCGCTCCGCGTCGGCGAGCGGGCCTTCCCCCGAGGCGGCCCAGTGGCGGCTGCCGTCCGGCAGGAACAGCAGCCCGTCGATCCGCAGGGTCTCCCCGTCGATCCGCGCCAGGGCGGCGATGGGCGTGCGGCAGGA
>JAKONI010000404.1 GCA_022702015.1 Beijerinckiaceae bacterium
TCCGCGATCTGGGTCATGAGAGCGGCCTGGGGCGCGGGCATGGCGTTGGCCGCATCCTGTCCCGGATGGGCGGGTGCGCCCACGAAGCCGTAGGCTTCGTAGAGAAGCGACAGGAGGGGGGCGATCACCGCCGAGCCGATGACGACGCCGATCACCAGGGCGATCTGCTGGTGCCAGGGGGTGGCGCCGACGATCTGCCCGGTCTTCAGGTCCTGCAAGTTGTCGTTGGCGATCGACGAGGTGGTCACGATGAGCGACGTGACGAGCAGGGCCATCCCGGTGGCGAAGGTCCGGCTGCCCGATCCACCCATTGTCCCCAGGGTCCAGGAAAGGATCAGCGTCGTGACCATGGTGGTCAGCACGCCGATCCCGGAAATCGGGCTCGATGAAGAGCCAAGCAAACCCGCGAGGTATCCGCAGGCGGCGGCCATCAGGAAGCCGAACAGCACGGCGAACACCGTGACGCCGCCCACGAGCAAGAGGAGGATACGCCCAAGCCCGGCCCCCTCCGCGAACACGTAGGCCGTGAGGGCGAGGGGAAGGCACAGGCCTAGAACCGCGAACGCCACCCAAGTGATGGGGAGGTCGCGCTCCTCCCGGGGACGATCCTCCCGAATGCCGCCGCCATGCGCATCCGCCACGGCCGAGCGGATGCTGCCGTAGATCGGCTTGGCGAGGGATCCGACGGTCCAGAGCCCCCCCACGGCGATGATGCCGGCGCCGATCAGGCGTACCTGATCGGACCAGACCGCCTCGGCGGCATCGCTGGCCACCTTGCCATCCGTCGGCGTGAGCGCGGTGAGAATCGGGACGGCGATACCCCAGGCGATGATGACGCCGGTGAACAGGGCGAGGCAGGCGCCGATGCCGACGAGATAGCCGACACCCACGAGGGCCAGGGAGAATCCCGTTCCGGCGCGGAACACCGCGCCTCCCAGGCTCACAGCCGCGCCGGCGCTGTCGGCCAATACCTTGAAGCCGCTCGTCGCGAGGCCGATCAGCCCCGCCACCCCCGCCGCCGCGAGCAACTCGCGCAGGCCCCGGGCGCCGGCCGCGCCCTGGCCGGTCTTGAGGACCTCGGCGGCGGCGACGCCCTCGGGGTACGGAAGCCCCGCGCCGCCGACCAGAGCCCGGCGCAGGGGGATCGAGAACGCGACGCCCAGGAGTCCCCCGACCCCGCACACCGCCGTGGTCTGCCAGAAGGGGAAGCCCTGCCAATGGCCCACGAGCACGAGGCCCGGAAGGGCGAGGATGATGTTGCAGAGCGTACCGGCCGCAGAAGCCTGCGTCTGAACGATGTTGTTCTCGTGGATGTCCGCCCCGCCCATCAGGCGGAGTGCCCCCATGGAGATCATCGCCGCCGGAATGGAAGACGAGAACGTCATCCCGGTCTTCAGTCCCATGTAAACGTTGGCCGCCATGAAGATGACGGTGATCGCGGCGCCGAGAATGACCCCCCGCAAAGTCAGTTCGGCCGGGTTGGCCTCATGGGTGGGATCCCCGATCGCGATTTCGCGGTCCAATCGTAAATGTGATCGACTTCGCGGAAACCTCGGACGCAAGGCGGGTTTCCCGGCTGCGTCGTTGCGACCGATCCCGCCACCTTGGCGGGTGGCCCAGCCGAGCCGAGGATTAGCCGACGCCCCCCGACGCCCTTTTCTGTTCGCGGCTCCGGCGGCCATCCCTCACGCGGACCGCATCATGTGGTACCTTTACGGCCTGACCCTGCTGGCCGGCATCGCCAACGCCATCGAACCGGGGCAGAACGCGACACTGGCGAAGGCGACGGGGCATCCCGTGCTGGCGGGTCTCGTCTGCTTTCTCATGGCCCTCGTCATCTTCATCGTGGCGATCGTCGTCATGGGCGAACGGGAGATGCCGAGCCGGCGCGCCTTCGCAAGGACGCCCTGGTGGGCGTGGCCCGGCGGCATCCTCGGCGCGGCGGTGGTGGTGGCCCAGCTCTACCTCGCCGAAAGCCTCGGCGCGGCACCGTTCCTCGGGCTGGTCGTGACCGGCGGCGTGATCGCCTCGATCGTTCTCGACCATTTCGGCCTCGTCGGCTTCAAGACGCACCGGGCCAGCCGCTGGCGCATCCTAGGGGGCGTGCTCATGGTCTTGGGCGTCACCCTCGTGGCGCTGTTCTGATCGCTCCCCGTCCGACCGGATTCGCCCTCGCGCATCCACGGGACCGTCATTCAAGTTTTACCGGAGCCGACCGATGCTGTTCTTCTACGCCTTCGCCATCCTGGCAGGGATCGCGAGCGCGATCGAGCCGGGGCAGAACGCACAAGTCTCCGAATCCCTCGAGCGGCCGCTGCTCGCCGGGGCGATCAGCCTCACCATCGGCATCCTGACCCTGCTTGTCGTCCTGATCGTGGCGGGAAAACCGGGCCTCCCGACATGGGAGAGCCTTGCGCAGGTCCCCTGGTGGGCGTGGTTCGGAGGCGTCTTCAGCGCCGCCTTGACCGTCATGCAGTTGTACATCTCCAAGCGGATCGGGGCGGCACCCTTTCTCGGCCTTATCGTCACCGCGGGTGTCGTCGCCTCGATCATGCTCGACCATTTCGGCCTTGTCGGCTTCAAGGAGCATGCGGCGAATGTCGGGCGCGTTGCCGGGGGCGCGCTGATGATTGCCGGGGTGGGCCTCGTCGCCCGATTCTAGAACGGCGAGCATGCCGCGCCCCACAACCGGCGAGGGAGCCGAGGCAGCCCCACCATCCGCGTTCGGTCACTTGAAATTATGGTGTACAAATACCTCTTGTGCGAAATGCTCTTGCGAAGATAGCGCAACGCGAAACTGAAACAGTTCATATACAAATATATAATTTATGTTATCGCATACCGGCGAGACATTACTATCATTGTTAGGTTCGAAATAGGGGATTGCGCAGACAATTGTCGTATCGCGATGCCGAGCCCGCCAATGACCAGCTAGGTCGGCAGCATATAGCGGACGCCACGACGTCTCTGTCTTCCGCTACCGATAACGCCGTGGAGACTGGTATCATGCGACCGGGCAACGAACGCGGCACCAACAACGCCCATGAAACGGTCGACGTCGCGGACTTGATCGTCAGGCGGATCGCCAAAAACCTCGGCGTGCCGGTATCGAGTTTGACCGAGGACTCGGCGTTGGAACCGCGCCAGGAGTCCGCATCCCCGGGGCTGGTCGAGCTGCGCACCCTACTCAACGCCTTCCTTCGCCTCGAACACCCGGCGGCGCGGCGGCGCTGCATCGCCATGGCGGAGGCGGAATTCGGGCGCCAGCTCAAGCGGGAAAGCGAACATCTTTAAGCGACCTCCACGGCGCTGACCGTCCTCAGTGAATGACGGCTCGCCTCTCCATTCCGCTCGGTTTGCGCACTTCCTAAATAATTCGCCCACTGGTTGTTTCATTATGCGCATATTGCGCATTTCCGCCTTGACGCGGCGCCCTCCCTCCTGAACAAAGCCGCGCACCGAACGCCAACAAGGCGCGCAAATTGCGCAATTCGCGCAGGGGAGGTTGCAATGGGTAACGTCGGGATCAAGCGCGCCATCGAGCGCGTGCCGGGCGGGATGATGGTGGTCCCGCTGCTGGTGGGAGCCATCGTGGCGACCCTGTTTCCCACCACCCCGAAGGTTTTCGGCTCATTCACCGGCGCCTTGTTCACCGGCGCCCTGCCGATCCTGGCCGTCTTCTACGTCTGCATGGGCGCGAGCATCGATTTCCGCGCCACCCCGTACATCGTAAAGAAGGGCGGCACCCTGCTCGCGGTGAAGGTGCTGGTGGCGATGATCCTCGGGGTCGTCTTCGGCCGTTTCCTGGGCGAGGCACCGGTCTCGGCGGGCTTCTTCACGGGCCTGTCGACGCTTGCCGTCGTCGCGGCCATGAACGACACCAATGGCGGCCTCTACATGGCGCTGATGGGCCAGTACGGCCGGCCCCGCGACGTGGGCGCCTACACGGTGATGTGCCTGGAATCCGGGCCGTTCCTCACGATGGTGACGCTGGGCGTCGCAGGCCTGTCGGCCTTCCCGTGGCAGACCATGGTCGGCAGCATCCTGCCCCTCCTCGTCGGCATGATCCTCGGCAACCTCGACCGTCAGATGCGGGAATTCCTCGGCCGGGCCGCGCCGGTCATGATCCCGTTCTTCGCCTTCGCCCTCGGCACCGGGCTCGACTTCGGTAAGATCTGGCAGGCGGGACTTCTCGGGATCGGCCTCGGGGTTGCGGTGGTCGTCGTCACCGGCATTCCCCTCTTCTTCGCCGACCGCCTGACGGGGGGCACCGGCGTGGCGGGCGTCGCCGCATCCTCGACAGCGGGCAACGCCGCCGCCGTGCCGGCCCTGATCGCCGCCGCCAATCCGGCCTATGCCGATGCCGCCGGCCCAGCCACCGTGCTCGTCGCCGCCACCGTCGTCGTGACGGCCATCCTCACGCCGCTCGCCACCGCCTGGGCCGCCCGCCGCTTCGGCGAACCCGTCGTACCCGAGGAGACGGCGTCCGACGCCGCCGCCCGCCGCGATGCCGGCCTCCCCGGTCGCGCCTGACATGACCCGGCACTGGCTCGTCGTCGCCGACGACCTGACCGGCGCGGCCGACTGCGCCATCGCCTTCGCCAAGCGCGGCCTGCACACCACCGTGCGCTGGCGGGGCGAACCGGCGGCGGCGGCCGAGGCCGTGCTGTCCTACGATGCCAACAGCCGCAACCTCCCGGCGGCGGAGGCGGCCTCTCGCCATGCCGAGGTGTTGTCCGCCCTGCACCGCCCCGGGACGCGCCTGTTCAAGAAGATCGACTCGACCCTGCGCGGCCAGCCGATGGCCGAGCTGGCCGCGACGCTCGCCCATCTTCGGGCCCGGGACGGGATGGCGTTCGGCATCCTCGCGCCGGCCTTCCCGGGTACCGGCCGCACCACCGAGAACGGCCGGATCCTCGTGCGAGGACAGCCCCTCGAAGAGACGCAGACGTGGCGGCGGGACCATACCTACCCCAGCGCCGACCTCGCCGCCGTCCTGTCCGGAACCGGCTTGCGCGCGGAAGTGATTCCCCTGGCAACGGTCCGATCGGGGCACGAGCGCCTGCGGGCGGCCGTGCTCGCGGCGGCCGAAAGCGTCGAAATCGCCGTCTGCGATGCCGTGACGGACGACGACCTCGCGCGGATCGCGGCGGCGACCAACGGTCCCGGCGGGAAGCCGGTCTGCCCGGGCCTGTTCTGGATCGGCGCCGGCGGGTTGGCCGACGCCCTGGCGGCGGTGAGCGAGGCGGCGGCGACCCCGCCGCCATCCCTCGAAGGGCCGCGCGGCGGGACCTTGATCGTGGTCGGGAGCCTCGCGGAGGTGTCCCGCTCGGCCGCCCGCCGGCTCGCCTCGGCGCCGGGCATCCGACATGTCCCGGTCGATCCGGCCATCGCCTTCGCCCGGCCCACGGAAGCCGTTCGCCTCGGCGGGTCCATCGCCGCGGCCCTAGGGGCCGGCGAGGATGTGCTGGTGGAGGTCATGATGGGCGAGGCACCCGACCTCACCCAGGGCCCCGTGATCGCCGATGCCCTGGGGCGCCTCCTCGCCCCCGCCGCCCGCCTCATGGGCGGGTTGGCGGCCACCGGGGGGGAAACCTCCGCCGCGATCCTCGCCCATTGCGGGATCGACGGGCTTCGCCTCGTCGATGAAATCGAGCCGGGTGTCTCCCTCGGCGTCAGCCTCGGCGAAATCGGTGTGCCGATCGTCACAAAAGCAGGGGCCTTCGGCGACGAAGATAGCCTGCTGCGCGCCGTCCATCGCCTCAGACATATCTACACTCAGGGATCCGTCGCATGAATCTCCCAGCCGTCGCGATCACCATGGGCGATGCCTCGGGCATCGGGCCCGAGATCATCATGAAGGCCCTCGCCCGGCCGGATGTCACGGCGATGTGCCGCCCCTTCGTCGTGGGCGATGCGGAACGGCTCCGCGTCGCCGGCCGCATCGTGGGGTCGGACCTTCAGGTCCACGCCATCGACACCCCCTCCGAGGCCACCTACGCGCCCGGCACGGTGGAATGCATCGACCTCGGGCTGATCCCGGCGGATCACCCCTTCGGCAAGGTGTCGCCGGTCTCCGGCGAGGGTGCCTACCGCTACATCGCCAAAGCGGTGGAGGTCGTCCGGGCGGGCGACGCGGCGGCGATCTGCACCGCGCCCCTCAGCAAGGAGGCGCTGCACGCGGCGGGGCGGAAGTATCCCGGCCATACCGAACTGCTGGCGGAACTCACGGGCACGCCGGAAGTCTCGATGATGCTGGTGTCGCCGAAGCTGCGCGTCATCCACGTGACGACCCATATCGGCTTGGTGGACGCCATCGCACGGATCGAGCCCGGCCTGGTGGAGCGCGTCATCGGGCGGGCCCACGCCACCCTCGTCCGGTCCGGCATCGCCGACCCGCGCATCGGTGTCTGCGGCATCAATCCCCATGCGGGGGAGAACGGCCTGTTCGGTCGCGGCGAGGAGGGCGAGAAGATCGTTCCCGCCGTGGAGGCATGCCGCGCCCGGGGGTGGCGGGTCGAGGGGCCGCTGCCCGCCGACACACTGTTCTTCCTGGCCGCCCGGGGCGACTACGACATGGTCGTGGCGATGTATCACGATCAGGGACACGGCCCGATCAAGGTGCTCGGCCTCGAATCCGGGGTGAACATCACCGTCGGCCTGCCGGTCATCCGCACGTCGGTGGACCACGGCACGGCCTTCGACATCGCCGGCAAGGGGATTGCCGACGAGGGTTCGATGGTGGAAGCCCTGCGACAGGCGGTGGAACTGGCTCCCCGCCACGGGTAGCTGGCGGCGCCGGGGGGCACGATGCGAGGCAAACGGCGACTGCCCCTCCTCCTGGAGGCGGTGCAGTCGGGCGAGGTCGAGGTCGAGGATCTCGCGGACCGCTTCGGTGTCTCGCCCTCCACGATCCGCCGCGACCTGCAACGGCTCGCGGTCTCCAAGGCGATCACCCGGACCTACGGCGGGGCGGTGATCGCCCCGCCCCAGCCGGAGCCGAACCTCCCGGAGCGCGAGCGCGAGAACCGCGCCGAGAAGGCCGCCATCGCCCGGGCGGCCCTCGCCTGCCTCGGGGAGGAGGACACCCTCATCCTCGATGGAGGATCCACCGTCGCCGCCCTGGGTGCTCTGCTGACCGAGCGGCGGCACCACGTCATCACCAACAACCTGCCCCTGGTGCCGGTCCTGGCCCCCTGCCCCGGCATCACCCTCACCGTCCTCGGCGGCACGGTCCGCCCCGGAAGCATGAGCACGATGGGCCCCCTGGCGGAGGCCTCGCTCCGGCGGCTCACCGCGCACAAGGCCTTCGTCAGCGCCGACGGCTTCGTGCGCCACCGGGGGCTCTGCGAAGCGGCGATCGAGCAGGTCGCGCTGAAATCCCTGATGATGGAGCAGGCCGGCGAAGTCTTCGTGCTGATGGACGGCTCGAAGCTCGGCCGGGCCGGTCAGTCGGCCTGGGCCCCCCTGCCCGCACGCTGGACGCTAGTGACAGACCGGGGCGCAACGGAGGCGCAGTGCGAGCAGGTCGCCGCCTCCGGGGCGAGGGTCATCCGCGCTGACCCATGAGGAACCCTAACGCGCGGCGCGAACCCGGCCGTTGCGGACGGCATCGCGAAGGGTGCGCGAGAGAAGCTCCACGGAATAGGGCTTCTGCACCAGGGTGAAGTCGTGGGCCCCCTCCTGCGCGAGGACGTGGCTGTAGCCCGAGGTCAGGACGACGGGCAGGTCCGGCCGGCGCTCGCGCAACTGCTTGGCGAGGGCGATCCCGCCCATCCCCGGCATCACCACATCGGAGAACACGGCGTCGAAGCGGCAGGGGGACTTCTCCAGTTCGACCAAGGCATCCTCGGCGTTGGTGGCCCAAACGGTGCTGTAGCCGAGATCCTCGAGGATCTGGGTCGCGAAACGGCCGACCTCGAGGTTGTCCTCCACCACGAGGATGCACAGGCCGCCCTCGTCCATGGCTTGGTCGTCGCGGGCATCCGCGCGGCGCGGTTCCGGCCGGGCATCGACCTGCGGCAGGTACAGGGTGAAGGTCGTCCCCTCCCCGAGTGCGCTCATCACGTCGACGTCGCCGCCGGATTGCTTGGCGAAGCCGAACACCTGCGACAGGCCGAGCCCGGTGCCCTTGCCGATCTCCTTCGTCGTGAAGAACGGCTCGAACACCCGAGGAAGCACATCGGGGGCGATCCCGACGCCGGTGTCGGTCAGGGCGATGGCGGCGAAGGCGCTGTCCGATCCGGCATGGCCCCGGATGCGCGGCATCGGCTGCCCGCCCACGAGCCTCAGGGTCAGGGTGCCCTCCCCCGCCATGGCATCGCGCGCGTTGACGGCGATGTTGATGAGGGCGGTCTCGAACTGGCTGAGATCGGCCCGGATGTGGCACGGCTCCTCGGGTAACTCGACTTCCACCGTGATCCTCGCCCCGGTGACGGAATCGAGCATCTCGGCCACCGCCCGCAGCGCCACGCCGATCTCGAACACCTCCGGCTTCAGGGCCTGTCGCCGGGCGAAGGCGAGGAGCTGCCCGGTGAGCTTGGCGGCCCGGTCCACGGTATCCGAGATCGCGTCGATGTAGCGCTGGCGGCGCTCCTCCACGAGGTTCGGCCGCTTGAGGAAGTCCGTCGAGGACTTGATGACGGTGAGGAGGTTGTTGAAGTCGTGCGCCACGCCGCCGGTGAGTTGGCCCACCGCTTCGAGCTTCTGGGATTGCCGCAGCGCCTCCTCGACGCGCTCACGCTCCTGGCTCTCGGCCTGGAGCCGGTCGTCGGCTTCGGCGAGGGCGCGGTCGTGGCGCCGCTGCTCGGTCAGGTCGGTGAGGACACCGCACAGCAGCGGCTCCTCGTTCGATCGCTCGAACAGGCTGAGCGACAGGGTGGTCGGCCGCTCGGCGCCGCCGGTCTCGCGCAGGACGATCTCCTCCCGCACCGGCTCGTCCACGGCGGCGCGCACCAGGCGGTCGAGGTTCAGCGGCTCCGTCACGAAGGCCCGCAGGGGCTGGCCGATCAACCGCTCCTGCGGGATCTCCAGCATCCGCGCGAGGCGGCTGTTGCAGTAGAGGATGCCCCCGGCGGAATCGAGGGTGAAGGCCCCCTCCTGCATCTGCTCGATGAGCGCGCGGTAGGGCCGGTCCACGGTCTCGAGGGTGTAGACGAGGCGCTCCCGGTTCGGCCCCTCCACCACCACGGCATCGAAATCGCCCCGGCGGATGGCGGCGAGGGTGTCCTCGCTCTCCTCCAGGCGAGCCTCCAGCTCGCGGATGTGGGCGCGGTAGGCCTCCACCGTCGGGTCGGCCACGGGCAGTGGCTTGTCGCCACTCAAGGATACGTCTCCCGAGTCGGCGGGACATCGAGACCCTGCACGAGGCGGTTCTCGTCGAGGACGCCCGTAATCCGGCGCTCCGGGCCCGGCGCGAGCTTGAGAAGCGTCGGCGCGGCCAGGATGCCGTCCCGCTCGGCCAGGGCGGATTGCTGGAAGACGTCGACGATCTCCAATTCGTACCTGCCCGCCAAATGGACCTCGCAGAAGCGACGCACCGTTTCGACCGTCCGGCGCGAGCGCGCCGCCGTGCCGGCGATGAACAGACGCAACCGATACTGACCCGAGCCTTCGTGCCTCGCCCCGCTCAAGGCGTGACGTCCTTCGGGCGGATATCGAGCCCCACGAGCACCTTTTCGGTGTTCGACAGGTCGCCGATGATGCGCTTCAGTGGTGAGGGCAAGCGCCGGACGAGGGTCGGGATCGCGAGGATCTGGTCGCCGGCGGCGAGTTGAGGATTCTTCAACAGGTCGATCACCTCGATCTCGTAGCGCCCGGCCAGGTGCTGTTCGCAGAACCGCTCCAGGTTCTTCATCGCCGTAAGGGACTTGGCCGTCTGTCCGGCTACGTAGAGACGGAGCTTGTAGCGCCCGGAATCACTGTCAGGATCGGCGGCCGGCTCGTCCGCCGGAAGGATGTCGTCGCTCATTCGGCACCATTGCGTCGCGCGCGAAGCTCCCGGCGTTCGTCATCCAGGAGGGCCTCGCGCGTTGCGTCCTCCTCGCTGAAACGGCTCTCCTCGTCGTCGATGGCCTCCAGGCCAGCCCGCAACTCGGCGATCTGGCGCTCGATCGTCAGCCTGCTCCGCGCCGCCGCGCGTGCACGGCGATCCTCGTCCAACTGGCGGCGGATCCGCACCGCCTTCTCCTGCGCCTCCTGCACCAAGCGCGCCGTGCCGGTCATCACCCCCGCCGGACCGATATAAGCCTCCACCAGCGAGATTCCCGTCGCCGACATCAGGAACTCGCGAACCTGTTGCGAATGGCCCATCCCGCGCGCCTTGATGACGTACAACGTCCGGCTGCGCTCCCCGTTGGCCTCGACGTGGAGCAGCTTGATCCACGCATCCATCAGGGAGGAAACCCCCAGATCGTCCGCTGGCTCCCCGCCCCGCTCCGATCGCAAGCTCGTAAACACGGCTGTGATGCCCCGGCCCTTCAGCAGGTCGATCATGCGCATCAGCGTCGCCTGCAACTCGGAGGTCGGGCCATGAAGCGCCGAGAGCGGATCGACGACGACCACCGCCGGATCGAACGACTCGATGTCGCGGTGCATCCGGGCGAGGTGCATCTCGAGCCCGAAGACGCTCGGCCGCGCCGCCTCGAACCGCAGCAGACCGGCCCTCACATGGCGGTCGAGGTCGATGCCGATTGAGCGGGCGTTGCGGCAGATCTGTGCTCCGCTCTCCTCGAAGACGAAGGCGAGGCACCGCTCGCCGCGACCACACGCGGCATCGATGAGGCTGGAGGTGATCGATGTCTTACCGGTCCCGGCCTCGCCCGAGACGAGGATGCTCGACCCCCGGTAGAATCCCCCCATGCCGAGCATGGCGTCCAGGCCGGCGATCCCACTGGAGACGACGCCCTCCGGCACGCCGTAATCGAGGTCGGCGGAGGTGACGGGAAGGACGCTGATACCCTTGTCGTCGATGAGGAACGGGTACTCGTTCGTGCCGTGCGCCGAGCCCCGGTACTTCACCACCCGGAGGCGCCTGGTCGTGATCTGATGATCGACGCGGTTGTCGAGCAGCACCACGCAGTCGGAGACGTACTCCTCGAGCCCCTGCCGGGTGAGCTGGCCGTCGCCGCGCTCGCCGGTGATGACGGCGGTGAGCCCGCGATCCTTGATCCAGCCGAACAGGCGCCGCACCTCCGACCGGAGCACGGCCATATCGGTGAAGCCGGCGAACAGATTCTCGATCGTGTCCAGGACGACCCGCTTGGCGCCGATGCTGTCGACGGCGAAACCGAGCCGGATGAACAGCCCTTCGAGGTCGTAGGCGCCGGACTCCTCGATCTCGCTCGGCTCGACCCGCACATGGTCGATGGCAATTTTTCCTTCCGCGACCAGCCCGGCCATGTCGTAGCCGAGGGAGGCGACGTTGGTCGCGATATCCTCGGCCCGCTCCTCGAAGCTGACGAAGACGCCGTTCTCGTTGAAGAGCGTCGCGCCGTTCACGAGGAACGTCACGGCGAACAGGGTCTTGCCGCACCCCGCCGCCCCGCACACCAACGTGGGCCGCCCCGCCGGGAGGCCGCCGGAGGCGATGTCGTCAAACCCGGCGATGCCTGTCGGCGCCTTGGCGAGCGTCGAAGGGGGGTGCAAATCAGCCACGTGAAGCCAGATCCTCGGATCGATTTGTGGGAGGGTCCCGCCGCGCCTTACCCGAGCGACATCCCTCTGTCACAGAATCCACCGGTCCCCCGGCAAAACCAGTCCCGGTCATGACACGACGGTTATCCGTCGCCCAGCACCGGCCAACCGTCAGGAATCGTGTCTAGTGCAGTGACGCACTCACTCCGTTCATGCGCCTCTGCCCTAGCCCTTTGCTTTCGCATCAATTTTTCCCAGACTCGGCTGACGCCTCCGTCTGGATCGATGCACTAGGGGTCGTGTCTCTTGCCGCGGGCGACCTCGCGGAGATCGTCGTCCGGGAGGGGGCGCTGCAACTTCAGCGCGTCCGGTGTGGGTGCATCGAGCCAAGCCGCCCAATCCTCGGGCTTGGTAAGGAGGACGGGCATGGCCTTGGGGTGAACCGGCCCGACGACGCCGTTGGCCTCCGTGGTGAGGAACGAGAACAGCCGGTGCTCGGCCTCGACCCGATCGGGATTCTCGGCCTTCGTCCCACGCACGCCCGTCCAGGGACGCCAGATACCCGCGAAGGCAAAGAGGGGACGGTCCTCGTTCAGGGCGAACCAGACCGGGGTCTTGCGCGGCTTGGTGTCGGCATATTCCGAGAACGCGGCCACCGGCACGAGGCAGCGATAGGCCGGCTTCAGCCAGGGGCGCCAATGCGGTGAGGCGACGTTGCGGACATTGGTGACGGGGTGCTCGCCGAACGCCTTAGGACCGGGGATGCCCCACCGCATCATCGAGAGGGTCCGACCGTCCGGTGTCGCGACGACGACCGGGGCCATCTGATCGGGGAAGATCGCCGGCAATTCCGGCATGTTGCCGGTTTCGTCCTCCGTCGCCCCGAAGAAGGCCCGGAGTGCCGCCGGCCCCTGACGGCCGAGACTGTAAAGATTGCACATCGCACCGAAGCCCGATCACCCGGCATCACGGCCGGGCTCGGCGCATGCCCTATCGCAGTCGGCCTAAAGCCGGCGTAAGGACCAGCCGAACGGCCGGTCGCCCCTGCTCAGCGCAGGGACGCGATCTGCATGATCGTGGACGACACGGTCTCAACGACGGGGATGTCCGAGGCGTAGATGCGCCCAGCCAGGATCAGCAGCGCGAGGCTCCAGAACACGGCGCCACCCACCCGGCGGGCGGTGCGATCCCCCTGCGCGGTGGGGCAAGCATGCGCCACGACTGACGTCACGGGCTCGCCGAAAGGGTCGAACGCGGTGGGCTCCGTGCCGAGGGAAGTCGCCGTGGCGGACGTGTTACGCATGGGAGTGTATGTCGCTCCGCGATGGCAGCGCGACAATGGATGGGTTTTTCGAAGTTGCCCTTTGACGGAGAGTGTCGTTCTCCGTTTAGACGTCAGGACAGTGCAATTATTTTCTCCCGCGAGGAGGACGTGACCTTGGGCAGTGATACCGCCTCCAAGCGATCGGCTGTGGATGCCGCCGCGCCGGTGGCCTCGACGTCAATCCTCCCGGGGATCGTCCTCTGCGGGGCGATTTCGGCGGTGGCGCTGGCGGGGCAGGCGCTGGAGGAGAGGCTCCTCGCGCATCCCTATGTGGAAGCCCTCGTCATGGCGATCCTGCTCGGCATCGCGGTGCGGACGGTCTGGTCGCCGGGGGCGCGCTTCCGCACCGGCATCGCCTTCTCGGCGAAGCAGTTGCTTGAGGTCGCGGTGATCCTGCTGGGGGCCTCGCTCAGCCTGTCGGCCATCGTCGCCTCGGGGCCGGCCCTGATCGCCGGCATCGTCGGCACGGTGGCGGTGGGCATCGGGGCGAGCTACGGCATCTGCCGGCTGCTTGGCCTGCCCGCCCGGATGGCGATCCTCGTCGCCTGCGGCAATGCCATCTGCGGCAACTCGGCCATCGCGGCGGTAGCCCCGGTCATCGGCGCGGCGGCGAAGGATATCGCCGCCTCCATCGCCTTCACCGCCGTGCTCGGGGTGCTGATGGTGCTCGGCCTGCCGCTCTTCGTTCCCCTGGCCGGCCTGACGGATCATCAGTACGGCGTGCTGGCCGGACTGACCGTCTACGCGGTTCCGCAGGTGCTGGCGGCGACCGTGCCGGTGAGCCTGCTCTCCACCCAGGTCGGGACGCTGGTGAAGCTGGTTCGGGTGCTGATGCTCGGGCCGGTGGTCGTCGCCTTCTCCCTGCTCGCCCACAGATTGCCTCCGAACGAGGCCGAAGCGGGGGGCGAGGCCGCCCGGAGGACGGGGGGCCTGAAGTTCACGAAGCTCGTTCCGGGCTTCATCCTCGGCTTCCTGGCGCTGGCCACCTTACGTTCCCTCGGGCTGATCCCGGACGCGGCGGTCTCGCCCCTCACCCGGCTCGCCGGCCTCCTGACCGTGCTGTCGATGAGCGCGCTCGGCCTGGGCGTCGATGTCCGGGTCCTGGCGCGCGTGGGCGGGCGCGTGACCCTGGCCGTGACGGGCTCCCTCGCCATCCTGGTCGGCATCAGCTTGTTCCTGATCCGGGGGCTCGGGATCGGCTGAGGCGTCCCCGTCTCGCAGCAAAACCACAGCCTCCAAGGATTTCGTTCGGAGCGGGCTTCCGGCTTGCGTGGGCGGGCCGCGTTGGCCATAGGCGCCTGATGGGGCATCGAACCCCACAATGTGTCAGTACACCAGCTGTGATGCCTGTTCCCTTTGACCGCCGGCATGGACGAATCAGCGGCGCCGGAGCGCGGAGCCGGTTCGGTGGGTGATCCCCTCGCCTTCCTCGCGGGCGGCGGCGAGGCCGCGCGAATGATCCGCGAGCGGGACTGGACCGGCCATCCCCTCGGCCCGCCCCAGGACTGGCCGGTGACCCTGCGGACGGCCCTGAGCCTCGTGCTCAACTCGCCGGAGAGCATGATCCTCGCCTGGGGGCCGGACCTCAGCTTCTTCTTCAACGAGACGTATTTCCCGCTGCTCGGGCCGCGCCTGCCCTGGGCGATGGGCGAGCGGTTCGACAAGGTGTGGGCCGATGCCTGGGATCAGGCCCAGCCGATCATCGAGGACGCCTATGCCGGCCGCGCCCGGCGGTTCAACGACCTGCCGTGGACGCTCGCCACCGACCGGGGCGAAGCGGAGACATGGTGGACCTTCTCCTATTCCCGCATCCTGGACTCCGAAGGATCGCCGACCGGGCTGTTCATTCTCACCAACGAAACCACCGAACGGGTGAAGGGCGAGCGGCGCCAGCGCGACTTCGAGGCCGCGCTGCGGGCCGAGCGCGACCGCGCCCACGACGTGCTCGACAACATGGGCGAGGCGTTCACGCTGATCGACCGCGACATGCGGATCGCCGACATGAACGCCGAGGGCTTGCGCATGGACGGCCGCCCCCGCCACGAGGTGGTGGGACGCCTCTACCGCGAGGTCTATCCCGACGCCGATCCCGTGCTGGAGGACCTCTTCCGGCAAGCCCTCGACGGGCGGCGGCCCTTCATGCGCGAGCACGACGCCCCGAGCGGGGATGGCGGGACGGCCTGGATCGACATCCGCGCCTATCCGGTGAACGACGGCCTCGCCCTGTTCTACCGCGACATCACCGCCAAACGCGCGCAGCAGGAACGCCTCCGGGCGAGCGAGGCCCTCGCCCGGGAGAACGCCGAGCGGGTTCAACTCGCCCTGTCCGCCGGGGCGATCATCGGAACATGGGTCTGGGATCTGCAAACCGGTCTCTTCACCTTCGACGAAGCCTTCGCCCGCAGTTTCGGCCTCGATCCCGCCCTCGGGCGGAACGGCACCGGGCTCGAACAGGTGGTGGCGGGGGTTCACCCGGACGACAAGGCCGGCCTCAACGCGGCCATCGAGGAAGCCATCGCCCGGGGCGGGACTTACGCCCACCAGTACCGGGTGCGCCGGGCCGATGGGAACTACTACTGGCTGGAAGCCATCGGCCGCATCGACCTCGGCCCCGACGGCAAGCCCCTGAGCTTTCCCGGGGTCCTCCTCAATACCGACGAGAGGCAAGCCCTGATCGCCGAGCGCGACCGGGTGAGCGAGGCCCTGCGCGAGCAGGCCCTCGAATTCGGGGCGCTGGCGGACAACATCCCGATCCTGTGCTGGATGAGCCGGGCGGACGGTCACGTGTACTGGTGCAGCCGGCGCTGGTACGACTACACCGGCGCGGCCCCGGGCGCCCTCCTGGGCTGGGGGTGGACCAGGGCGCACGATCCCTCGGTCCTGCCCGAGGTCCTGTCCCGCTGGAACCGCTCCCTCGCCTCCGGGGAGCCGTTCGAGATGACCTTTCCCCTCCGACGCCATGACGGGACCTTCCGCCCCTTCCTCACGCGAATGGTGCCGATCCGCGACGAGCGCGGGGCGATCGACCGCTGGTTCGCCACCAACACCGACATCGCGGAGCTTCGCGCCGCCGAGCAGGCGTTGCGGGACCTGAACGCGACCCTGGAGCAGCAGGTGGCCGAGCGGACCGCCGAGCGTGACCAGATCTGGCGGGCCTCCACGGACCTGCTCTGCGTGGCCAACCACGAGGGCTACATCGTCAGCCTCAATCCGGCGTGGTCGGCGACCCTCGGCTGGAACGCCGTGGACATGAAGGCCCGGCCGTTCATCGATTTCGTGCATCCCGACGACGTGGACGCCACCCTCGCCGCCGCCTCCGGCCTCGCGGAGGGGCGGCCGCAGCCGACATTCGAGAACCGCTACCGCCACCGGGACGGGAGCTACCGTTGGCTGTCGTGGAACGCCGTTCCCAACGAGGGCAAGATCTACGCGACGGTCCGCGACGTCACCGCCATCAAGGAGCAGGCCCAGGCCCTGGCCCATGCGGAGGACGCCCTGCGGCAGGCCCAGAAGATGGAGGCCGTGGGACAGCTCACCGGCGGCGTCGCCCACGACTTCAACAACCTGCTGACGATCATCCGCTCGTCGGTGGACTTCCTGCGCCGGCCGAACCTGCCGGAGGAGCGGCGCATCCGCTACATGGACGCGATGTCCGACACGGTGGACCGGGCCGCCAAGCTTACGGGACAGCTCCTCGCCTTCGCCCGCCGGCAGGCCCTGTTGCCCGAGGTCTTCGACGTGGGTGGCCGCCTGGACGACGTGGCGGACATGCTGAACTCCGTCACCGGCGCGCGCATCCGCATCCGCACCGAGCAGCCCGAGGCGCGCTGCCACGTCCGGGCCGACACCAGCCAATTCGAAACCGCCCTCGTGAACATGGCCGTGAATGCCCGCGACGCCATGCGCGGCGAGGGCGACCTGACCATCCGCGTGGATCATGGCCGCTCTTTGCCCGCGATCCGGGGGCATGCCGGCGCCGCCGGGCCCTTCGTGGCCATCTCGGTGATCGACGCCGGATGCGGAATTCCGCCGGACCACATGTCCCGCATCTTCGAGCCGTTCTTCACCACCAAGGAAGTCGGCAAGGGCACGGGGCTGGGCCTCAGCCAGGTGATCGGTTTCGCCAAGCAATCGGGCGGCGACGTCGATGTGGCCAGCGAGATGGGCGTCGGCACGGCCTTCACCCTCTACCTGCCGGAAGCCGACCCGCCCTCGGAGGAACGTCCCGCCCATAATTCCGACGACGCGGCGCCGGAGGCTCGCAACCTCTGCGTGCTTGTTGTGGAGGACAACTTGGACGTGGGCCGCTTCTGCACCCAGATCCTGGAGGATCTCGGCCATTCGACCGTGTGGGCGCACAACGCGGAGGAGGCGCTGGCCGAGATCGAGCGCGTGCCGTTCCGGTTCGAGGCGGTGTTCTCCGATGTGGTGATGCCCGGGATGGGCGGCATCGCCCTCGCCAAGCAACTCCAAGCCGAGCACCCGGACCTGCCGGTGATCCTGACCTCCGGGTACAGCGACGTGCTCGCGCGCGACGACGCCCACGGTTTCGAACTCGTGCGCAAGCCCTACTCCGCCGAGCAGGTCGCCCAGGCGTTCCGCAAGATCGCGCAGCGCGGTCGACGCCGCCGCCCCGTCTGACGGGGCGCGGCATTCTCGGCACCCGCTCACCCCTTGCGCCGCCCGGCGCGACCCTCGAAACTCGACTGGCGGGGGCGACTGTGAGGATGGCGATGGAACGGCCCGAGCCGCCCCTGCCCGACAGCGTGACCCGCCATCTCACCGCGCCGAAGCAGGCGATCTGGCCGACGCCGGACGACCGCAACCGCTACCGAACGGGTGCCCACCGCCCGAGGGTTCCGAGCAGGGTCTTCAAGGGCGTTTGGATCTGGGTCGCGGTCTACAATCTCGTCGGCGCGGGGATCCTGGCCGCCCTCTGGGCGAGCATGGGGCGATGAACCGTATGAAATCCGCCCGTGAGCCTGTTGACCCGCCTGAGCTTTCCCCCTATCAGACGGCACCCCGGGCGACGGCTCGTCCCCGGATGCTCCAGCAGTTCAACCTGCCTGGAACCAGGCCGGC